>SVGC01000001.1:92819-220081 GCA_015056495.1 Butyrivibrio sp. | reverse complement strand
TTCAGCTATACACTTCCTCGTTGCCTAGGCGTGTTCGGGACTTGCACCCGTTAGAGCGCGCCCATGGCGCGCAAACCCAAAAAAGGTGAGCATTCACATCAAATGCTCACCTTTTTATCATTTTATCTTTTTATCTAATTATGTTATGCAGTTATACCGTCACCCTTTTTACCTGTATAGAGCTGGTAGTAACGTTTTCCAAGAGCAATAAGTTCATCATGAGTACCTTTCTCAATGATGCGGCCCTTTTCAAGAACTATGATGCAATCACTGTTACGGACTGTTGAAAGTCTGTGGGCAATTACAAAGGTTGTTCTGCCACTCATCAGTTTGTCCATACCATCCTGAACAATCTTCTCTGTACGAGTATCGATAGAACTTGTAGCCTCATCAAGAATGAGTACTGGTGGATCTGCAATTGCTGCTCTGGCAATAGCAAGAAGCTGTCTCTGACCCTGAGAAAGATTAGCTCCATCTCCTGTCAGCATTGTGTCATAGCCATTTGGCAATCTTCTGATAAATCCATCTGCATTGGCAAGTTTTGCTGCTGCAATTACTTCTTCATCAGTTGCATCAAGCTTACCATATCTGATGTTCTCAGCTACAGTACCTGTGAACAGGTGTGTATCCTGAAGAACCATACCAAGAGACCTTCTAAGATCAGCCTTCTTGATCTTGTTGATATTGATATTGTCATATCTGATCTTACCATCCTGAATATCATAGAAACGATTGATCAGGTTGGTAATAGTTGTCTTACCTGCACCGGTTGAACCAACAAGAGCGATCTTCTGACCAGGCTCTGCATGAAGCACGATATCATGAAGTACGATCTTGTCATCAGTGTATCCAAAGTCAACACCATTGAAGGTTACATCACCTTCCATTGGCTGGTATGTAGTAGTATTGTCAGCCTTATGATAATGCTTCCAAGCCCACTTACCTGTATGCTCCTGAGTCTCAACGATCTCACCGTTTACTTCTTTAGCATTAACAAGCATTACATAACCATCATCAGTCTCAGGCTCAGCATCAAGGAGCTTGAAAATACGCTCTGCACCTGCAAGAGCCATGATGATACTGTTGAACTGCATACTTACCTGGTTGATAGGCATACTAAAGTTCTTGTTAAATGTAAGGAAACTTGCCAGTGCACCAACAGTGAGGGCAAATCCTGAAGAAGAACTCAGAGCCACAATACCACCTACAATAGCGCACAGTACGTAGCTTGTGTTACCAAGCTGAGTATTGATAGGTCCAAGAGCACCTGAAAAAGCATTGGCCTTAAATGCACTCTGGTACAGTTCTTCATTGTACTCATCAAACTTTTCAATACTTTCCTGCTCGTGACAGAATACCTTTACAACCTTCTGTCCATTTACCATCTCCTCGATGTAACCATTAAGTTTACCGAGGTTTTTCTGCTGAGCTACGAAGTTCTTACCTGAAGCCTTAGTAGCCTTGGCTGTGCAAAAGAGCATAACGGCAACCATTACCAAAGTAACAAGAGTAAGCGGTATGCTGAGCACTATCATTGAAACAAATACAGACACAATAGTGATGACACTATTGATGATCTGTGGAATACTCTGGCTTATCATCTGTCTGAGTGTATCAATATCATTGGTGTAGACTGACATGATATCACCGTGGGCATTAGTATCAAAATACTTTATAGGCAGGCTCTCCATGTGATTAAAGAGTTCCTGTCTGAGGCTCTTTAAAGTACCCTGAGCCACGTATACCATCATCTTGGCCTGGGCAAAAGCTGCTGCTATACCGATAGCATAAAATACTGCAACCCTGGCCATAGCCATAAGAAGTGGTGTAAAATCATTACTTCCTGTATCCAGCATAGGCTGAATATAACCATCTATTAGTGTTTTCAAAAACAGTGTTCCCTGTACATTGGCAAAAACACTGACAATTATGCAGAAAAGAACTGCAAGGCACTGAACACCATAGAATTTAAAAACATATCGCATTGTTCTAAGTAGAAGTTTTCCAGGATTTTCAACCTTAGGTCTAGGCTGTCCTCTTCTAGGACCACTTCCCGGGCCTTTAACCTCTTTTATCTTTTCATCTGCCATATCTATATCCTCCAAATCAGGTTAGTTTTTCTCGTCAAAATCTGCGTCTGCGCTGCTTCCGGTCTGTGACTCATATACTTCTCTGTAAATTGAATTATTAGCAAGAAGTTCTTCATGAGTTCCAAATCCATTGATCTTACCTTCATCCATTACAATGATCCTGTCACAAGACTGAACACTTGAAATACGCTGAGCAATAATGATCTTGGTGGTATCTGGAATATCATTAGCAAATGCTTTTCTGATCTTGGCGTCAGTAGCTGTATCTACGGCACTTGTACTATCATCAAGGATCAGGATCTTAGGCTTTTTAAGAAGCGCTCTTGCGATACACAATCTCTGTCTCTGACCACCTGATACGTTTGTTCCGCCCTGTTCAATATATGTGTCATAACCATCAGGAAGCTCTTTTATAAACTCATCTGCGCAAGCAAGCTCTGCTGCTCTCTTGCACTCTTCATCTGAAGCTTCTTTGTTACCCCAGCGAAGGTTCTCATAAATAGTTCCACTGAAAAGAACGTTTTTCTGAAGAACAACTGATACCTGATTTCGAAGGGATTCCATATCATAATCTCTTACATCTACTCCGCCTACCTTAAGGCTACCCTTGGTAACATCATAAAGTCGGCTGATAAGATTGACCAGACTGGACTTGGCAGAACCTGTACCACCAATGATACCAATAGTCTCACCGGATTTAATATCTATATTGATATCTTTAAGAACAGGCTCCTTGGAATCTGACTTATAAGCAAAATCAACATGTTCAAAGCTGATAGATCCGTCTTTTACATCAAAGATCGGATTCTCAGGATTCTTAAGAGATGTCTCTTCATTGATAACTTCTGCAATACGCTTAGCACTTGCTTCTGACATTGTGATCATGACAAAGATCATTGAGAGCATCATCAGACTCATAAGGATATTCTGACAATATGTAAGCATACTCATCAGTTCACCAGTTGTAAGACTGCCGCCAACGATCATGTGAGCACCAAGCCAGCTGATAAGAAGGATACAAACATATACTGTTCCCATCATGATAGGTGAGATCTTTACAACAGTACTCTCAGCTTTAACGAACATCAGATAGATGTTGTTCGCAGCCTTCTGGAACTTGGATATCTCGTGATCCTCTCTAACATATGCCTTTACAACTCTGATAGCTGATACGTTTTCCTGTACGCTCTCATTAAGAGCATCATATTTTTCAAATACAGCCTTGAAATACTTGGTAGCACTGTTCATTACCAGAAGCATCACTGCTCCAAGAAATACAACTGCTATAAGATATACGCTTGCCAGCTGAGGGCTTATGATGAATGACATGATCATGGCAACTATCATAGAAGCAGGAGCTCTCATTGCCATTCTAAGCAGCATCATATAAGCGTTCTGAATATTCGTTACATCAGTAGTAAGACGTGTTACAAGACCTGATGTTGAGAACTTGTCTATGTTGGCAAAAGAGTATGTCTGGATATTGTCATACATAGCCTTTCGAAGGTTCCTTGCAAGACCTGCAGAAGCCTTTGAACCAAAATATGCTCCGCCGAGACCACTGAAAAGTCCCAGTACTGCAATTACAATCATCATGATACCTGTGCGGACAATATATCCCAGATCTCCGCCATAGATACCATTATCAACTATTTTTCCCATTAAAATAGGGATTATCATCTCACATAAAACTTCACCAATCATACATAGTGGAGTCAATATAGATGGGAGCTTAAACTCCTTTAACTGCGCTAGAATTGTTTTTATCATCTGTAATCACCTTTTCTTTTTAGAATGAATCAATATTCTCTAGTATAAGATCCAGCATCATGCTGAGTTGTTGCTGCTGTGTAGGATCAAGAGGACTAAGCAGAGATTTGTTCATATCATCATGCCTCTTCCTTGTAAACTCCAGGTAATCCTTACCTTTATCTGTGATCGAGATCACCCTGAATTTACGATTTACCTCGCTCACAACATTTAAAACCATACCTTTTTCTTCAAGCCTTTTTATAAGACCTATAGCTGTCGGATGCTTGACATGAACCGCCTCACTCAATTCCTTAAGTGAAACGTCATGATCAGTATTTTTAGAAAGATAGATTAAAATGGCCATCTGACTAAAAGTAATGTCATCCTGCTCACGCCTGTAATTCAACTTAGCTGCAAACTGATCACTTATAACCTTGAATTTATATGCGACAGGCATCTTGGATAGATCTTTATCATTGTTACATTCCATTTCTCCTTCCTTTCTATTAGCCAAACCATATTTAGCTAGCTACATATGATATGATAAGTAGCCTGCTACATATTGTCAATAAAAATAATCATTCTTTATACTTTTTTTATAGTCACAGCTTACTTTTCATCGATTTCATCCCAATATTAATAAAATCTACATATAAAATTACTTTCTTTTTTTCCTAACTCATATATAATTATTTGTGCGAGGTGCTTTATGGAATATTTGCAGTTGTTTGATAATAACAAAAACGAAATATCAGGTGGCAAAATCGCTAGAAATAAGAAGCTGGAGGTCACTCCCGGAGAACATTTTATGATAGTTCTTATTTTTATAGAAAATAAGGACCATAAATTTCTTCTACAAAAAACTCCTATCTATAAAGATGGAAAGATTGCTTCTACAGGTGGTCACGTTTCTTTTGGTGACGACAGCCTGCATACTATTCTTAAGGAAACCAGAGAAGAACTGGGTATCCAGCTTACTTCCAATGATGTTACTTTCATAGATTCGGTTTCAACTTCCAAGGCTTTTTGTGATATTTATTATACGGATAAAGAAATGAACACAGGCGACATGACCCTGCAGAAATCAGAGGTTGAAAGTGTTGCATGGTACTCAGAGGCTGAAATACGTAAGCTCATTGCCAGGAACAGATTCAGAGAGCGCAATATAGAGCCTTTTGAAAAAGTATTAAAATGGAGAAAAGAAAAACTTTTATATACTTAATCAAATAATTATGATATAATTTTAGACAGGCGAATGCTTAGGGGTCTTTATTTTAGACCCCTTTTTTATGTAATTGCCGTAAGTAGAGCGCTTTTTAGGGGAAGTGCACCTATATTTACACTTAAACCATGTAAAAGGGAGTTATTTATGAAAATGAACAAAAGAGTTTTAAGCATGCTCATGACTACTACTATGCTCGCAACAGTTACTGCATGCGGATCTGACACTAATGCAGATGTTGCAGGTACAACAGAGACTACTGTTGCTGCTGAAGAAACAACTGCTGCATCTACTGATGATGCTACAGTTGCTGAAACAACAGAGGAAGTAGCTGAAAGTTATGAAATTCCTGAAGGCATGTACCTTAGCGAACTTACAGGTGAGCCTATCAGCGAAGAGATCCAGGACCAGCGCCCTATCGCAGTAATGGTTGATAATGAATCTCTTGCTCTTCCACACTACGGCATCGCAGAAGCTGATGTTGTATACGAAATGATGAACAGCACCAAGAATGACCGTATCACAAGACTTATGTGCATCATCAAGGATTGGGGTAATATTGAACAGATGGGTAGCATCAGAAGTACCCGTCCTACAAATATCCTGCTCATGTCTGAATGGAATGCGGTTCTCTGCCACGATGGTGGTCCTTACTACAATGACCAGTATTTCGTAAGAGATTGGGCTGACCACTTCTCAGGAACATTCTCTCGTGTATCAAACGGCAAGAGTCGTGAGTATACAGAATATATATTAAGCGGTGATCTTGAAGCCAACTTCGAAGATTCAGGATATTCAGTTAATTACAATGAATATGCCAACGAAGATACATCACACTTTACATTTACAGACTATGGCACAACTGTAGACCTGTCAGATAACGGATATCAGTATTGTGCTGATGCTACATTCATTGATATCAAGCCTTTCTCACATAATGGCAGTCAGCTTGTATATAATGAAGAGACTCAGACCTATGACTACTATGAATATGGTGAGATCCATGAAGATGCTGAAGACGGTGAAGTACTCACATTTGACAATGTCATCCTTCAGAAATGTTCATTCGCTCAGCTTGATGAAAACGGCTATCTGATCTACAACTGTATCGATACCAACCAGCCAGGTCTCTATGCTACAAAGGGCAAGATCACAGATATTGTCTGGACAAAGACTACAGAAACAGAGATTACAAGATATTACGACGAAAATGGTAATGAAATTACAATGAACACAGGTAAGACTTACATCGCCCTCATCCCTGATGACACATGGGATCAGCTTGCAATCTACGGTAATTGATCTTATAACCTAAAATAGTAGAGCTGTGAAGAAATGAGAAATCATTTTTTCACAGCTCTTTTTTTGTGAGTCACTGGGGACGTATCAAAATGACTCATTTTGTTTTAAAAAAATGAGTCACTTTGATACGTCCCCAGTGACTCATTTAAAAAGATTATTTATTCAATATTGTTCTGACATTGATACCATTTACTTCAATATGATCATCAACTGCAATTACAAGGCACTGTCTTCCATCAATGATCTTGGTCTCTACAAGGTCAGCTCTGTCAGGCTTGACTTTGATGACAACATCAGGAGTTTCAATATCAAATTTTTTGGTATTGGCAATATTGGAAGCAAGGAGTGGGTAGTCCTCATTCTCACCGACAATATTGTCATAATTTTTCTTGAAATACTGCATCTTATCTTCTGATACTCCACTGTCTGCAAGAAGATGCTCAACATCTTTTCTTCCAAGCTCAAGTGGTTCAGGATCTCCTTCGTGATCGTCGATCATTGTCTGAAGATTCTCATGGATATTTCTCATGATATCGTAGTCACCTTCATCTCCAACAGTATCAGCAACAATAGTATTAAAGATATCCTTCTGTTCAGGAGCTGACATAGGTGCTCTTCCACCAAACATTGCCTGGATGAATTCAGGCTGGATGTCTTCAGGCTTCTTGGTGAAATACAGCATGTTATGGATATCTGCATTTCTTTCAATAAATGCAGGGAACAGAAATCCCTTTGTAGGTCCATCTACAACCCAGTCTCTGAAACGATCTTCAATGACATTCTTGGTTTCATTGTAGCCAAGAGCTGCTTTTGAGAGCTTAACAGGACATATGCTGCACAAAATGTAGTCATAAATATTCTCTGAAGCATCATCCATTGTAGTTCCATCGCTGGCCATTCCAGGAATATCGTAAATAGCGTGAACAAGGATGATGTAATAGTTTTCTCCATTTACATAATTGGCGATGATCTTGTCATAGAACTGATCGATCAGTGCATCATCTTCAAGATGAGAATCTCTTAAAGCAAGCAAAAATTCCTGTGTTCCGCCAACTGCTTCCTGCTCAAGAGGGAATTCAAGACTGATGAGGTTTTTGCCAAATGTTCCTGTAAGGGTATGTGCAAAAATATCAAGATATTTAAACATCTCCTCTTCCGGAATCGAGCCAAAAGCGCTCTTTGTGACCAGTCGCTTATTCTTCTCATGATCAACGTAACAACCGCAGATATGATCGATAGTACATCTATCAGGATTAAACTGCTTCTTTATCTCAAGTGTTTCTGCTTTATTCATATAGTCCTCCTCCAAACAGGTAAAAAAATCGCACTGCACATTTCTATGCAGTGCGTACCAAATTATTATACTACAAAAATCATTTATTGCCTTGAGAAAATTTATCGCACATCTCAACCGCAAATGGAACGGGATATAACTGGACCATGATTGAATCGATCAGTGTTCCTACTGTCATATGGAAAGCAATCTTTACGAAACGCTCATATGGAGTCTGGAACATCTTTTCAAAAATCTTTACACTCTCTACATCGATAGTATTAACAACAGGCGTACTGATATCTGTTGGAATGCCAAGCATATCTGAAAGTGACGTTGCACTCTTACCCATCATCTGATTCATAGCTTCAGAGGCAGCGCTCAGATGCAATTCAGTTAACTCACCTGTCGCATTGGAACCGTCACCTCCCATCATAAGATCGGTCATGACTTTAACATCATTTTCCTTAAGTATCAGAACATTATTACCACTAAGGCCCTTTACATACTGTATCTGGACCATAACACATGTCTTATCATAATCATCAAGGGATTCACTTCTCTTGATAATACTAACTCTAGGTGTTGTAATATCAACTTTCTGATTTACCATCATGCTAAGCGTAGTCGCTGCATTACCCATACTGATATTGGCAATTTCACCTATAACATCAACTTGTTCATTTGTAAGAGTCTGCTCAACCAAACGTAACCTCCTTCTCACAGCCAGTGTGCCTTGTCTATGGATAATATTAACTCAGTGCCAGCGCACCAATATCATATGAATATATTATCAGATTTTCGTTAATCTTTCACGAATACTCTATTATTTTTTCATAAACACTATATAAATATTTGCATTCATATCCGCAAACTGTTATATATTGCGCATTGTGCTCGTTTTTGATTTTTTGTTATTATTTTATGTGATTGTTTGTGATTATTTGTGATTGACTTTGAACATATGCAATGCTATTCTTTAATTAGAAAAAGTAAAAATTTCTGTTATTTCTATTGAAGGGGTACATATATGCTTACTGAGGAACGACGTGAATTAATGGTAAAACTTATCAATGATGAGGGAGCTGTTACAGTAGCTGAATTGATGGACAGATTCGATGCATCTGCCGCCACTATTCGCCGTGATCTAAATGCTTTAAATGATGCCCACAAGATCATTAAAGTCTTTGGCGGTGCTACGTCTTTGTCACAACCAACGATCAACACAGTTGAAGATGCTGTTGCTATCAAATCTACCAGAAACGTTGAAGAAAAAGATGTTATAGGAAAATATGCAGCTTCACTCATACAGGATACAGATTTTGTCTACATCGATTCCGGAACATCTACTTTAAAGATGATCGATTATATAGGTAATACTAAAGCAAAATTTATTACCAACGGAATCGTCCATGCCAAAAAAATGATAGACAAGGGGTTAAGCACCATGATAATTGGAGGCAAGCTCAAGCCTGCTACTGAGGCCATTGTTGGCCCGGACAGTATTGAAGCTATTTCCAAATATCATTTTACAAAAGCTTTTATGGGCACAAATGGAGTTAGTCTTGACGCAGGTTTTACTACTCCGGACGTAGAGGAAGCCAGGTTAAAAACTGAAGCCATAAATCATTCTTATATGAAGTGCATTTTGGCTGACCATTCTAAATTTGGTCAGGTTAGCTCAGTTTCTTTTGCACCAATATCAAAATGTGCCATTATAACTGATCAGACTCCGGATAAAAGGTACCTGGATAAAACGGTTATAAAAGCGTTGTCAGAATTATAAAAGGAGAAACAAATATGATTTACACAGTAACATTTAATCCAGCAATTGACTATGTTGTACACATGAGCGATGAACTTAAACCGGGTATGACAAACAGAACAACCAAGGAGGAATGTTATTTTGGCGGCAAAGGAATCAATGTATCCACTATACTCATGAACCTTGGTATAGAAAATACAGCACTTGGCTTTGTTGCCGGATTCACAGGAGATGCAATTGAGCAAAGCGTTAAGGGTAAAGGCATCATCGCAGACTTTATCCATTTGAAAGAAGGCATTTCCAGGATCAATGTAAAGATCAAATCCGATGAAGAAACTGAGGTCAACGCTCAGGGACCTGCTATCAGTCAGGAAGCTCTGGATGAGCTTTTTACAAAAATAGATAGGATTCAAAACGATGACACACTGATACTTGCCGGAAGTATTCCAAATACTCTCCCGAGCGATATCTACGAGAGAATACTCTCCCGCCTTGAAAGTCAGGGCAAAAAAGTACTGGTCGTTGTGGATGCGACAAAGGATCTTCTTAAGAAAGTCCTGAAATATCATCCATTTCTTATAAAGCCAAATAACCACGAACTTGGAGAAATGTTCGACGTTGTACTTACTTCCGATGATGAGATCGAGTTGTATGCTAAAAAACTTCAGGAAATGGGTGCACGTAATGTTCTGATCTCCATGGCTGGCGATGGATCAATGCTGATAACTGAAGACGGACAGCGCTTCAGATTAGGCGTTCCAAAGGGAAAAGTCAAAAATTCAGTTGGTGCAGGAGATTCTATGGTAGCTGGTTTCATCGCCGGTTACATGGAATCCGGGAACTATGAGACCGCACTGAAGATGGGCACTGCTTCCGGCAGCGCTACAGCTTTTTCAGATGACCTGGCAAGCGGTGAGGCAATAAGGGATTTATATAAAACCTTATAAGAATTTTCATTGAGGGTAGTTACAAAAGGGAAAAGCGCAAAAGCGCAGAATGGAGAGTTTATGAAAATCACAGACTTTTTGAGTCCAAATGGGGTACAGTTGGGTGTATCCGCAGCTGACAAACAGGCTGTCATTGACATCATGACAGAAATGCAGGCCAAAGTTGGTAATGTATCAGACGTAGCCAAGTATAAGGCTGACATCCTCGCCCGCGAGGAAAAAGGATCTACTGCAGTAGGAATGGGCATTGCAGTTCCACATGCAAAATCTGAAGCAGTTACAAAAGCAGGTGTTGTAGCAATTACAATTCCAGAAGGCGTTGACTACAAATCACTTGATAATCAGCCTTCAAAACTCTTTTTCATGATTGCTGCTCCTGCTAAGGGTGCAGACACACACCTTGAAGTACTGTCAAAGCTTATGACAATGCTCATGGTTCCAGGTTTCTCCCAGAGCCTGTTAGATGCCAAGACTCCTGATGAATTTGTAAAGATCATTGATGAGGCTGAGGCAAAAAAGGATGCTGAAACTGCAGCAAAGAATAAACCTGAACCAAAGGCCGCTTCCTTTAATGTTATAGGTGTTACAGCTTGTCCTACAGGTATTGCTCACACCTACATGGCAGCTGAAGCCCTTGAACAGAAGGCAAAAGAAATGGGTATCCAGATCAAGGTTGAAACCGATGGTTCTGATGGTGCCAAGAACGTTCTGACAGATGCTGACATTGCTGCTGCAGATGTAGTTATCGTGGCTGCTGACAGAAATGTCGAGATGGCTCGTTTCAATGGTAAGAAAGTGATCAAGGCTTCTACAGCTGACGCTATCCACCATTCTGACAATCTTCTTAATAAAGCAAAAGAGGGAAATATCCCTGTATATAACCATGTAGGCGGTGGCTCATCTGAAACAAAGTCTGCAGGCGGTGACGAGACAATGGGACGTAAGTTCTACAAACACCTTATGAATGGTGTATCACACATGCTTCCATTTACAGTTGGTGGCGGTATCCTGGTAGCTCTTGCATTCCTTATTGATACAATCTATGGATATGGTGCAACAGGTGGCGGCAACTTTGGTAACATGGTTCCACTCTCCGCTTTCTTTAAATATGTGGGTGGTCTCGCTATGGGACTTATGGTTCCTGTTCTTGCAGGATATATTGCTGAGTCAATTGCAGACAGACCTGGTCTTGCTGTAGGTTTCACAGGTGGTCTCCTTGCAGCCAATGGTAATGCTGCACTTACAAGCTTCATGCACCTGCCTGACGGAATGTCAGATGTATTTGAAAATTATGTATTCAATTCTCCAGGATGGGAAAATCCTGGTCCTGTACAGGCATTTATCATGAAGTTTGCTTTCCAGAACGGTGGTAATACTGTATCTGGTTTCCTTGGTGGTATTGCAGCCGGTTTCCTTGCAGGCGGAATCATCCTTGTCCTCAAGAAACTCACAGCAGGATTTCCTAAGTCACTTGAAGGAATCAAGCCTATCCTCATCTACCCATTATGTGGCGTATTCTGTGTAGGCGTGATCATGTGCTTCATACTTAACCCACTGATCGGTCTCATCAATACAGGACTTAGCCTGATGCTTACAGCTATTTCAAATGCCGGAATGCTGGTACTTCTTGGACTTATCCTTGGAGCAATGATGGCAATAGATATGGGTGGTCCTATCAACAAGGCGGCTTATGTATTTGGTACTGGTATGCTTTCTACAGCAGCAACACTTATGGATGGCGGCGCAGCTTCAACTGATCCTGCAGTTCAGGCTTGCTACATCGCAATGGCATCTATCATGGTCGGTGGTATGGTACCTCCTATCGGTATTGCTCTTGCATGTCAGTTCTTCCCAAAGAAATTTACACTTGCAGAGCGTGAAACCAAGATTTCTAACATAATCATGGGATTCTCATTCATTACTGAAGGTGCTATCCCATTTGCAGCTGCTGATCCTGCACATGTTATCCCATGTACACTTGTTGGTTCAGCTGTAGCAGGTCTTTTATCAGCTCTGTTCAAATGCACACTTATGGCTCCACACGGTGGAATCTTCGTATTTGCAACAGTTGGTAATCCGCTGCTGTACATCGTAGCTCTGCTCATCGGTTCAGCAGTTACTTGTGTAATGCTTGGATTCTTGAAAAAGGATGCTAGATAATAATACTTAAATATAAAAAATGACTATTTCTGACTTTTGGTGTTTGTCACCAGGTCGCAGTCAGGAGAGGGGTCACTCCTTCTCCTGATATTTCGGAATTTCTTAATGCAGTACAGCTTATAGATTGAAACGACTAATAGCAATTAGCAATTCCAATTTTTGTATATTCGAAAGGAGAAAAAATTATGGTATCACAGAAAGTAAAGGTTATTAATGAACAGGGCATGCACATGCGTCCAGCAAGTGTTATGAGCCAGACATTAACACCATTTGAAAGTAGCGTAAAAATCGGATTCAACGGAAATGAGTATGATGCTAAGTCAGTTATGATGCTCATGGCTGCCTGCATTAAGTGCGGATCTGAGATTGAGATCATAGCTGATGGTGCAGATGAAGAAGATGCATTAAAGGCAGCTGTTGAACTTGTAGAAAGAGGACTTGGTGACTGATCAATGGAGGTGTCCATGTATAAAGGAATAGCCGCTTCACGTGGAATAGGTATAGGTAGCATATGCCTTCTTTCAGAACATGATTTGAGCTTCGAGAACAAAAAAGTTGAGGATATTGAAGCAGAGAAAAAGCGTTTCAATGATGCTCTTGAAAAATTTAAAGAAGAAACAACTATTCAGGCCGCTGATGTAAGACAGCGAATTGGTGCAAAAGAGGCTGAAATCATTGAAGGTCATCTTGTAATGGCTTCAGATCCAGCTATGTCCGGTGAAATGTTAAAGCTTATAGAAAACGGTCAGTGTGCTGAAGGTGCCCTCTCTTCTGTTTGTGACATGTTCTATGGAATGTTCTCATCAATGGATGACGAAATGATGCGTCAGAGAGCCAGCGATATCGCAGACGTTAAGACCAGTATCCTTAAGATCTTACTGGGTATTGAAGACGTTGATATCAGCAAAGTGGCGCCAGGTACAGTTCTGGTAACAAGAGATCTGACACCTTCCATGACTTCTCAGATAGTAAAAGAAAACGTGGTTGGTATCATAACAGAGGTCGGAGGAAAGACTTCCCACTCTGCTATCCTTGCAAGAGCACTTGAAATACCTGCTGTTCTATCTGTTCCGGATATAACCAAACTTGTTAAAGATAAAGATACTGCTATCGTAGATGGAAATGAGGGAGAGATTTACATAAACCCTGATGGCGATGTTTTATCCAGCTATATCATCAAGCGTGAGCAGTTCATCAAAAAACAGGCAGAGCTTAAAAACTTCTATGGTAAGAAAACTGTTACTGCAGATGGTACAGAGCTTGATCTGTACTGCAATATCGGTACTCCAAAGGATGCCAAAAAAGCTCTTGAATGTGACGGCGAAGGAATCGGATTATTCCGTTCAGAATTCCTATTCATGGACAACAATCATCTTCCTACTGAAGATGAGCAGTTTGAAGCCTATAAAGAGGCTGTAGAAATCATGGCAGGTAAGGAAGTCATCATCAGAACTCTTGATGTTGGTGGTGATAAGGCAATCCCTTACCTCAATATGAAACCGGAAGAAAACCCATTTCTTGGATACAGAGCCGTAAGATATTGCCTTGGAAACAAGGATACTTACATGGTACAGCTCAGAGCTCTTGTACGTGCTTCTGCTTACGGCAAAGTAAAGATCATGGTTCCACTTGTTACTACTGTTGATGAGATTAGAGAAGTTAAATCAATGGTAGCTGAGATCAAAAAAGATTTTGATGAAAAGGGAATCAAGTATGATCCTGAGATCAAAGTCGGTTGTATGATCGAGACACCATCAGCTTCACTTATTGCTGACCTTCTTGCAAAAGAAGCTGATTTCTTCTCCATTGGAACTAATGACTTAACTCAGTACACAATGAGCGTTGATAGAGGAAATAGTGATGTTGCATATCTGTATTCAGCATTCCAGCCTTCTGTCCTGCGCTCCATCAAATATATTATAGAATCCGGCGTTAAAGCAGGAATCCCTGTAGGTATGTGCGGCGAAGCAGCTGCAGATCCTCTTATGATTCCTCTGCTCATGTCCTTCGGTCTTACCGAGTATAGCGTCAATCCAGTACTTGTACTGACAGCACGCTGCATCATCTCCAAATGGACCAAAGAAGAAGCAGACGCCCTTGCAGCCAAAGTACTCTCTCTTCCAACAGAAAAAGAGATTGTCGCAACACTAAAAGCTGCCGCAAAAGAATAATACAAAAATGACCCTAGGGGACGGGGTTAGGGGGACATTTTGCTGATTGCAAAATGTCCCCTAACCATTGTCCTCAGGGTCATTTTCTTTTATATTAATTTCACAAATTTTTTTCTAAATAAGTGTTATAATATTCTCTTGTTATTGTGAAAGAGTTAGAGGTTTAAGAATGAATAAGAATTATCACACACATACCACTCGATGTGGTCATGCTAAAGGCACAGAGAGAGAATATATAGAATGTGCAATTCAAAATGGTTTCAAGGTTCTTGGGTTTTCTGATCATACCCCTCAGCCATATCCGGATTCATATGTATCCGGAATGCGTATGAAGATGGATCAGTTAGATGAGTACGTTAATACACTAGTCAATCTGAGGGACGAGTACAAGGATCAGATCAAGATATTGATCGGGCTGGAGACAGAATATTATCCAAAGTACTTTGATAAGCTTCATGAAGAACTTAAGGCAAGACCTATAGATTATATAATCATGGGACAGCATCATGTTCCTGATGAAATAGAGGGCTTTTATTCAGGAGAAGAGACAACTTCTGAGGACAGACTTAAAGCATATGTAGATCTTGTAATTGAAGGTCTTTCAACCGGATACTTTACATATCTGGCACATCCAGACCTGATCAATTATGAAGGACCCGATGAAATATTCCAGAAGCATACCCGCAGGATATGCGAGTTTTCACTGGAACATGATATCCCACTGGAAATCAATATGCTGGGATTTGAGCGCGGTATCCATTATCCAAGTGACAGATTTTTCTCTATGGCATCAAAAATGGGATGTAAGTTTGTAATAGGCTGCGATGCTCACGAACCACACCTTGTAATGCAGCCAGAGGCACTGCCAGGATTCATGGAATTCCTTGACAGGAATAATATCAATTATTCACAGGATATAGATATTAGAGCGCTATAAATACACGAAAAAGGTTTTGCAAAGATGATTCTCTCTGCAAAACCTTTTCTATAATAATCATTTTATTTCTTCTTTGTAGCAGGCTTCTTGGTTGTCTTCTTTGGAACAGGCTTTTTAGCTTCAGCTTTTGCCTTTGCAGGAGCCTTCTTTTCCTTAGGAGCTTCTGGTGCAGGAGCTACAACGCTTTTAAGAAGTGCTATCTTATCTGTGTTACCTTCAACACAGAGCTGACCGGCAGCAAGTGCTTCTTCAGGATTCAGCTCTCCGCTAAGTACCTTCAGTGCAACGTCTCCGCTTGTTCTAACTCTAAAGTCGTGGTCATAATATTCATATGGCTCAACTTCTGCGCCCTTTTCTGTAAACTCTACATAAAAAGCGCCCTCCCCCTTGCCTTCGATATCAAACTCAACAGCAAGGTGCTCTTTGATTGTCTTACCATCGACTGTCTTAACAGCCTTTTTTGCCTCTTTAACAAGGTTCTCGTAAGTCATGTCTTTCCTCCTCTTTATCTGTGGAACTTATATCATACCGAATAACAAATTTTATTATACGCTTAAAAGATGACTCATGCAATCCATTATCGCTGTAACTTGTACAAAAAATGAATTCTAAGAACAAGGCTAATAAAGAGTTTCCATCATCAATCGAGTAGGCTGACTCCTACTCGATTTCGCACGCGAACATTCCGCACTTAGTGCTCCATGTTCTTACGACCGTCAAATGAATTTGTATGCAAGCATCCATTCGCTTGCCGGTCTTGTGCAACAAAATGACCCCTTGACCCCGTCCCCTGGGGTCATTTTGGCCACATCAACTAATCAATATACCACTTTACCTTTATATCCGCCTTCGCAATGGATCTCGTAATCAAGAAGTTTTCCATCCTTCCAGCTGATATCAACTGTAGCTCCGCCGACTGCCTTAAGACCTTTGACTGAGCCATCTTTCCATTGTTCAGGAAGTGCCGGAAGAAGTATGATCTCACCTTCCCTACTCTCTAGGAGCATGTGCGCAATAGCGGCTGTCGCTCCAAAGTTACCATCAATCTGGAATGGCGGATGATTATCAAACATATTGTCCAACGTTGAGTGGGCCAATAACTTATCAAGATGTTCAAGAGCCATCTGTCCGTCATGAAGCTTGGCAAAAAAGTTAATGATCCATGCCATACTCCAGCCGGTGTGTCCACCGCCGTTTGAGAGTCTTCTTTCTATGGTCTTATAAGCAGCTTTGGCAAGTTCCGGCGTCTTAGACTCAGATATCTGATCTGAAGGAAATAGTCCATATAGATGAGATATATGCCTGTGCCCTGGCTCTGCCTCTTCATAATCCTTTTTCCATTCCATGATCTGACCATACTTACCAATCTGTGTTGGACGCAATTTTCCAAGATAGTCTTTTATCTGAGCAATCTCCTCATCTTCCTCATCAAGGACCCTGGCTGCCTTGATTGTCATCTCAAACAGATCCCTCAGGATCATGTTATCCATTGTGACTCCCACTCCGTTACAGCCTTTATGGGCAGCATCGATGATATACGTATTCTCAGGTGATACTGACGGGCAAGTAACCAGATATCCATCTTCATCCTCAATCAGGAAATCCAGGAAAAATCTACAGGATTCCAGCATCAGATGATAATTACTCTGCAAAAACTCCTTGTCACAAGTATATTCATAATGCTTCCAAATATGAGTTGAAAGCCATGCAAATCCCATTACCCAGAAAGTTCCCGGTATCCAGAGATCCTGCGGTGCTGTATCTCCCCATATATCAGTATTGTGATGAGCTACCACTCCGCGACATCCATACATAGACTTCGCTGTCTCTCTGCCATGCTCTTCCATCCTGTTCATAAGGTCAAAAAGAGGAAGATGGCACTCTGACAGATTACATATCTCTGCAGGCCAGTAATTCATCTCTGCATTGATATTGATAGTATACTTACTATCCCAGGCAGGCCTGAAACTGTCATTCCATATACCTTGAAGATTTAGTGGTAGTGACCCCGGCCTACTGCCTGATATCATAAGATATCTGCCATAGTTAAAATAGAGCTCGTACAGCTCCAAATCATCATTAGCCTTGCCTTCTTTATCACACTGTCGTATCTGAGCAAGTCTCTTATCCGTCGGAAGCTCTATATCTGATTTCAAACCACTCTCACATACAGGTGACTGTTCCAGACACGCCTCTTTATTATTCTCTGTACCAGTACATTTACCTATACTCAGCCTTACCCTATTATATAGACTCTGATAGTCCTGAATATGTCTTTGTAAAAGCTCGTCAAAAGATTTTTGAGATGCACTTAGCACCTCTCCATATAAACCACTGGCGATTCCCTGATATCTACTATCTAATCCCGTACAAACTATATCCTTTTTATCAGACTCACCATATCTGAAAGACGATCCGCCATTTACAAAAACCAGCGCGCTGTCAGCCTTTTCGACAACGATTCTTTCATCCTGCACGTACACTCTCCCGCCATTTGCGACCACTTTAACGCAGATTCCAAAATCCATGCCGCCTTCACCTAGTTGTCCATATAGAAAAAGAGTATCCTCAGACAATCTTTTTATCGCTTCATATTCCTTACATACAGGCGCCTCACCCATTGCACTGCCATGGAAACCAGCATCAACAGCTATTTTTCTATTCCTGGAAACAAGAACTTCCATTGATATTGAAGCTCTTTCTGAAGCCTCAAAACTTGCAACAATACAATTGTCCGGATGACTTGAGAATACTTTTCTTTCAAACTGTATCCCATCTACCTGATACTCTACAGAAGCTACTGCTGTATTCAGATCCAGTTCTCTTTTATATTCATCATATTTTTCATGAAAAAAATTAATCTCAATATCCCCAAGGGTCTGATATGGCTTCATTCCCTGTGGGACTCCGCAAAAAGCAGTAGACAAAAGTTCTTCCGCTTTGGCAATCTCCCCGTCCATCAGGAGCTTTCTCACAAGTGGCAGATTCTCCAAAGCCTTTGGATTATTTCTATTCTGATATCCACCGAGCCATATTGAATCTTCATTTAACTGAATATGCTCTCTGTCAACTCTGCCAAAGACCATTCCCCCTAATCTTCCATTTCCAAATGGAAGTGCCTGATTCCAATTTTCAGCAGGCTTTTCATACCATAATTTCGAACCGCTCATAATTACCTAACCTTCTTTTTATATCATTATTTCTAGCAAACCGTTACCCCGCCTGCCTTTTATAGTATAACTGTTTTTCCCCATCATGAATATAAAAAAACAGAGCCAAAACTACCTAAGTTTTGACTCCATTCATTATAACCATATAAAGCTTTACTCACCTGTAATACCAGTTCTATCAATACTTTCAACGAAGTATCTCTGAAGGACAAAGTACATCAGTAAAAGTGGAAGTATTGAAAGCATCGTACCAGCCATGCTGATTGACTCATTTAGGCTGGTTGCTGCGTTAGTTGCTGTAGTAGCGTAGGAAGAATAGTTGGCAGCAAACTGATCCAGCTGGATAACAAGTGTAGTCCAACCTGAGCTGGTGAGAACACCGTGCACATACATCTCTGTGAGGTATGACTCATTCCAGTACCATACAAATGAAAACAGTGTAACTGTAATCAGCGCAGGTGCTGCAGATGGCAGAGAGATGCGAAGGAATGATTTAAAATAGCCTGCTCCATCGATCTGCGCTGCCTCTATCAATACTTTTGGTACCTGCTTAAAGAACTGATAGAAAATGAGTATGAATATTGGTGCATTGATACCCATTCCAAGAAGTGATGGAAGGATAAATGACCACAGGGTTCCGAGGATACCCATGTTGGAATACATAACGTATGTCGGGATCATAGTGATCTGGCTTGGTAATACAAATGTAAAAATGATTATTGCAAGCACAAGCTTTTTAAATGGAAATTCAAATCTGGCAAGACCATATCCTATAAGTGAACAGGATACAACATTACACAGTGTAGGAATTCCAGCAATCAGGATGCTCTGCATTAGTGACTTCCAGAAATCCATACTATTGGCTGCCTGCACATAATTGGATAAATTGATACTACTAGGGATCCAGCTTATAGAAGAATCCAACAGATCATCCAGTGACATAAAGCTCTTACTGATCATGTACATGATCGGATATATGTATATAAAACCGATACAGATAAGGAGGGCATAGATAACGAACATCTTGATAAAGCCTTCTTTTTCTTTTGAACCAAATAAGAATCTCTGTACCTTTTCCTTAGTCATATCCTGATACCAAGGTCTGACAGCTTTTGAAGTTTTCATTTTTTTATCTTTAGTCATCGCTTCCTGCATAACTCTTGTACCTGCCTGATTTTCTTCTCTTTTCGATCTTCTTGGCATTTCTGATGCTCCTCCTTTCTATCTTTCTTGCTTCTCTTTCTTCCTTCTTCATCTGCTTTTTAGCTTTCTTGACCTGTCTCTCGTAGACATCCTTACGGGCTGTAAAGAGCAGTGCAAATAAGCCAACAAGAAGAAGTACTACTATTGAGTACAGCCAGGCCATTGCTGAAGCATAGCCGTAACCTTTTTCCTGAATACCTGAGAACATAGATGCCTTGATGAGCTCGATGATCTCGTTCTGGTCATTATTAGAAATAAATACTATTGTGTAGATGCAGTTTAACAGGATCAAAGGCTTGATTGTAGGAAGTGTGATCTTCCAGAAACATTCCCAACCTGAACCACCATCAATCTGTGCAGCTTCATACATTGAGCGGTCGATCTTCTGAAGACCTGACAGGAATATCAATATCTGAACTCCTGAATACCACAGTATCATGATCATATTTTCAAACAGCTCTGAAATAGGCTCTGCTACAGGACCTGGTAAAAAAGAACTGATGGCACTTGTGATTGCCTGTGTATCAATAGCAGTGATACTGCCTGCGCCCTGCTCTGTCAACATTCCAAGGATAGGACCACTTACGATGATAACCGGAATAAAGAATATCATTCTAAAGAAGCCTCTTGCCTTTATTTTTTCATTGAGCATCATCGCTATAATAAGTGCAAATACAACAATGACAGGAACTGAAAGGATTGTTGATGCAAGATACTCAATAAGCTGTGTCGGGAAATCCGCATCTGCCAAAAGTATCTCTGTAAAATTGCCATGTCCTACAAATGTAAACACCTTACCAATAGGAGTTATACGAATGTTATTAAGCGCATACCAAAAAGATGTTATAAGAGGATATGCCAGAAAAACCAAAGCTCCGATTATCCACGGCAGGATAAATATGACACCTGTCACTGCTTCTCTTTTAGCAAGTCTTCCAGGTTTTATCTTTTTTAGTTTTGCTTTTTCTTCTTTTGTCAGCCTCTTACGACTAATAGAAGTTTCCATAGTAAAAATCAACCTTTCTTGATTTCTTATAGAGTGGTGACATCACCACTCTAATAAGCTCTTGATTCAATCTGCCTTTACCACATATGACAGAGCCTCAACCTTGACTCCATCAACTGTTGCATCACTATCTGAATAATTTACATAAATCACAACACCGTTATCATAGGTTACTTTGGTAACTCCACTATCATCTTTTTCATGATCTATTATGTAAGAACCTTCAACCTGCTCAGCAATAGCTCTAAGCTCAGAGTCATATGCAATGATCGTATCTCTATATGTTGTGTACTCAGTAGTGTAAAGGTTTGAAGACCTTGTATAAATAAGTGCTGATGAGTTTTCCTTGGTTACATAGAAGGATGGATAAACACCTGATTCAACCATCTGAAGGAAGAACTCTGTCTTATTGGCTTCAAAGTTGACATAGTCTGAATACATAGGAACGATGCCCTTTAGTACCATTGATAAAAATGGAACTTCTTCATCAACATACATATAATCAGATGAGCCAAGAGGCATATCCAGAAATGCATCTGTGTAATCCCACAGATATGCAAAAGGCTGCTCCATTACAAGATCAGTTTCGCTATCAATTGAAGCTACAGTCTCTTCTATCAGAGATGCAGTATAATTTCTGTCATAGTAGCTTCCCTGAGAGCTATATGAAAAGATCTCATTAGTAATGCCTGCAAGTGCCAGATTATCAACACCTTTATCTGTATAGGATGAAACAAATTTGCTAAGTGTCTTTTGGATCTTATTAGGCATCAGGTAATAGAAAAGATTATAAACCTGACCATTATCTTCTATCTTCAAAGTTCTCTTATTGACCTTTTTTACAACATTAAATGTTGTAGTATTGGTCTTGGCATTTACTTCCAAAGCGTTGTTGTACAGATACAGATGATAACCTTCTTCCTCGGAAGAACTGATGAGATCTGTAAGGCTTGAAGTTGAACCAATTGAACTGTCAGCCTTGTACTTATTTATAGGAGTATTGTAGATACCGCCTTTCTGCCATCCCTTGTATACGGAGAACATAGAGGAAATACCGGCAGCCTGTAGATCATCATATATCTCTTCAATATCATCAACTGTTGTCATGGTAACTGCTTTTGTTCCCATGAGGAACTCTTCGCGGTCACTTCCAAGAAAATCCACTCTTGTGTTGTAAGAACTGTCCTTTGGCTGTACCAGATCATTATCAAGAAGGTAATTTCTATAAGCTACTGCCATTCCGGAATAATCTGCATCTTCGCCATCAAGAAGTATATATCTAACCTGGAGATCTTCATGCACTCTGTCCTGCTCGACGCTGGTCATAGTACCTGAATTGGACTGATTCAGCGGCTGTGTGTATATATCACGAAGCTTGAACTTGGCAAAGCACCTGTTGTAGTTGACCATTACCCCATTTGGATGCGCTTCTATGCTTGCACGTTTTTCTCCCGATTCAACTATCGCAAGATACCCCAGGTTATCATCTGTATGTGCCATTCCGAATACAGGAGCCAGAACGTTATTTACGTCAACAACTGTATCGTATTTCTCCCACAGATAATTGGCTGTTGAGCTATCTGTAAAACCAGCATCTGTACCATATATCATCTGTGAAAAGCCTGTGGAATAACGGCCTTCTTTGTTATCAAGGTAGATAAGTGCTCCGTTTCCATCAGGGATCAGCATGTATCCTTCCTTGTCATCAAGGAATGTGTATCCCATAAATGGGAAAACACTTACTGTTGAAATATAGATCCCATCTTTTGTCTCAGTAATGGAATCATCTGGAACATTGGCTACAAGCTCGTCTCCCTCAAGTGTTACATTGAGAGTAAGGCCAAAACCATACTCAGGCCAGAACACTTTGGCAGATATTCCATTATCAAGGTATGTTGTCTCTATAGTGTTAGAAACTGTATTTACATCAACCTGATATGTATTAGTTGTACCTTTTATAGCAGAGATGACGATTCCGGATTTCATATATCCATTCCATGTTGCGTTGGAATAACCATCATCCATCTCATCGCTAAGAGTTGATTCTATAAGTGCTCCTGTCTCTTTATTTTCAAGAATGACAGAGAGTCTTGGCTCATAGTAATACATGATGTAATTATCACTCTCAGCTACTTTTTCATAATCTTTGATAGTGATCCACTCTGACTCGTCAATCTCGCCAAGAGCGCCTTCCATTACTACTTCACCATCTTCTGTTACTGTCTCGCCGTTTGCTGCGGCTCCCTGATCTGTCTCAGCAGATTCAGTAGTTGTTGTGCTGTCTGTTTCAGCTGTAGCTACCTCAAGTGTTTCACCATCAGTTGCAAAAACAGCCATGGAAGGCAGTGATGTTGTTATTACTGCAGCTGCCATCATACTTAAAACAGCTCTTTTTATATTAATACCCAATTCTATACACCACCTCTCCGAATAATGCACTGATGAATTCAAATACCTGAGCCCAGAGTACATAAACAATAAATATAAGTAATGCCAGTATCAAAATAGTGAATATTGTAAGGCAGATGACCTTAAATGTCTCACCAGGTGTATAGTCATTAACTTCTTTGATTGCAATAACAAGGAGTACCAATACCCAGACAACCATTACTATCTGGCACATTGTGATCAGGAACTGCTCATTATTAGTTAGTACATGTGACAGTATAAATATTACAGGTGTCAAAATAATATATGGTCTAAGGCTATAGCACAGATATGTGTATATCTTTTTAACTGTAGCTTCACCATCGTTGATAGTGCAGACCAGATAGTTACAAGCTGTGATCGCAATTACTGCCAGCAGTATCATTCCTATATCAGAGAAGATCTCATAACGTCCTTCTCTAATAGTCTTTTGCAGGAATCCGCATAAGTACTTGTTTATGACATATTCTGCTATGAAGATCACAAGCATAAATGTTGCTACACTCCAGGAAGCCCTGCCCTCTCTGGCAATTCCATAAGAACCGTCAAATGGGTGCTTCATGAAATATTTGGTATAAACAAGATTAGAGATAAATCTGTTCTCTTTCTTCTTTTCCCAGAAAGCTCTTACGCCGTTTAAAATACCCTTCTTGGCATCGAGCAGTTTTATTATCTTTACAAGGATCCATAGGCCAACGATCAGAAGTATTGCAGTTACAATATTTTTCTTTAACCACTGATTACGAACTTCCCAGAATGCATCTGAGTATCCTTCATAGTCTTTGGCAAGCTTGGCATATTTAAGAGCCATTTCATAGTTTTCTTCCTGGAAATAAGCTCTGCCCATAGCCTTATTGGCATAGTCAAACATGCTGTTCATCTTGAGCACTTCTTCAAGAGGAGTCTTGGACTCTGTGTATCTACCCTTGGAATAGAGATACAATGCTTCATGAAGAAGACTTGTAAACTCTGTCGGCTCATAAACCTGGATCTGACATTTATCTGAATCAAGGACATATATCCTGTCTTCTGTATCTACATTGATAGCTGTAACAAGAGTTGAAAGACCTACTCGCTG
The DNA here is from genome assembly GCA_015056495.1 of Butyrivibrio sp. Lineage (GTDB taxonomy): Bacteria > Bacillota > Clostridia > Lachnospirales > Lachnospiraceae > Butyrivibrio. The sequence continues at coordinate 195,578 of SVGC01000001.1, read as the reverse complement.
TGTACCATCATCAAGACCGCCAAATACATAGATCAGTTCACCTTCGTTGTTGTATTCATAGATATAACCCTGCTGGTCTGCTACGTATACGTTGTCATGATTGCCGGCTGCTACTGCTGCAGGAATATCCGGACCTCTGTCTGTGCTCTCTATAAGGTTGGTACCTGCAATATTCAGTCTCTTAAGTGATTTTTCTTCGTCACCTCTTGTAACTGTATAAATAAGACCTTTGGCATCAATTCCAAGATTATCAGGTGTTGCCGGTATATTACTTACCATCTTGGCTCTCTGCTCATCTGTAAGGATTGCTCTGTACAGAATAGTCTGGAAAGATGTTGATGCAAAGTTGGTACCGAAATATCCAAGGAAGGTTCCGCCTTCGGCAGGTGATATTTCTACAATACCGTTAGTATTGGATTCGCAGATAACATACATGATGCCTGCATCATTTACTACAAGCTTGATTGGCAAAAATGTTAAGTCATCGCCGTATAACGGGCTTGTAGGCTTGGTATATGTATTTAATAAAGTTCCATCTGAATCAAACTCAAAAACTGCCTGAGCGTCTCTGTCTGCTACATAGACATGCTTGTCTTCTGTTACAAATACGCCCTTAGGAGTTACAAGTGTGCCCTCACCGATAGTCTTTATCTCATTTCCTTCAATGTCTCCAACGACAATTCTTGAATTGCCTGTATCTGCAACATATATCTCACCATCATCTGTAACAAACAGATCACTTGGACTTGAAAGGAACTTATCCCCAAATTTGGTAATGGTCTCATATGCCAGATATGCTGTCTGCGTTTCCTGAACTGAGCCGTATCCATCAACAGTGTATGTTTTATACGGAGTCTCAGCCTGAGCAGTAATACTGCCAAACCCCAAGGCACATATAAAAGCTGAAAGGCCTATGGACATAACAGTCTTTTTTAAGATGTTTCTTACTTTTCTCATAAAACCCTCTATCGCTCCTTACTTGATACCTGAGTTAGCCATTGTATTCATAACGCTGTTCTGCAGGATGATAAATAGTATCAGGTTAGGCAAAAACAGAATAAGTGAAGCCGCTGCTGCCATACCCTGTCCAGATACTGTGTTATTAGCATTAACAAGTGAGTTCATATAGAAGGTAAGTGTCTTCATGCTGTCATCGTTAATGTAATAGTTTGATGTCTCCATGTTGGTCCATACCTGCTGGAAAACAAGTATTGCTGCTGTTGCAATAGCAGGCTTGATCATAGGAATGATGATCTTGCGATATACCTGAAAATCAGTAGCGCCATCCATATAAGCTGCTTCAATAAGTGAATCCGGAACCTGTTCCACGAACTGTTTTACCAAAAACAGTGCTACAGGATAAGCGATAAGTGGAAGTACATGTGCCCACACTGTATCGATCATACCCATCTTGCATATTACAAGATATCTTGGGATCAGAACTGCTGTTGCTACAAACATGATCGCTAACTGGTTTATCTGAAGCATTGTATCTCTTCCTTTGAATCTGATCTTGGAAAGAGCAAATGCTGCACAGGTTGTGAAAAACAGTGATAATCCAACAGTCAAGACAGTAACTATAAGGCTGTTGAAGATGTATCTGCTCATCGGCACGCCTGATGTACGACTGAATTTGATCAGCTTGGTAAAGTTTTCAAGCGTTGGATTTTTTACAAAAAATGTTGGTGGGAAAGCGAAAAGCTCATCCATTGGTTTAAAGGCATGGTTTGCAATAAATATGATCGGCAGTGCCATGAAAATTACCAGTGGAAGAAGAATGATTATGATCTTTAGCTGCCCCTTTTCAAATCTTGATGGGTTTATTCTTTTACCATGATATGCCATTGTGTTTACCCCTTTACTTTTGCGTTTTAATATACATCTTTATCAGTAAGAAGTGAGTTAGCACCTCTTGAGAAGAGCTGTACTATAAGCAGGAGCACAACTGAAACTGCTGCTGCATAACCCATTTCATATCTCTGGAAACCATAGTCTTCAATATGGTTAACTATCAGCTGGGCTGCATATCCAGGTGAAGGGTTTCCTGTAAGAAGTGTTGAGATCATACCATTCTGAAAAGCTCCAACAATGGACATAACTGCTGCAAAGAGCATCTGCGGTTTCATCTGAGGAATTGTGATATAGATCATTTCCTGAAATCTGTTTCTGACACCATCGATAGCAGCTGCTTCATACAGTGACTCATCAGAGTTAAGTATTCCGGCTATCATAGACAAAAATCCGATACCCATTGATGACCACAGACCAATGATGATAACGATTGGCAACAGGTAATTGGTATTTACAAGCCATATGATAGGATCTGTAATGATTCCCAGGTTGATCAGCCAGCTGTTAAGAAGTCCTGTCTGGTCACCTGAGAAGATAACCTTCCAAAGCACTGTCATTGCTACACCTGTTGTCATACTAGGTGAATACAGGATAAGTGCAAAAATAGTTCTTGGAAGCTTGGTCAGGTTACATAATGCCCAGGCAAGGATAAAGGAAAGTACATATCCTCCAATTCCGACTACTACTGCATAAACAACTGTATTTGGAAGTACATACTGCATGAACACTTCATCACTTGTAATGAGTGTTATGTAGTTAAGGAATCCAACCGGGCTTGGAAATTCGATTGCATTAAAGTTTGTAAATGAAAGAATTACAGCCAGCACAACTGGAATCAGAATGAATATTGTAAATACGATGGCATAAGGTGCTATGAAGAAATATCCGTTCTTGTTGTTATTTCGCTTGGCTATTTTGTTTGGCCTTTTGGTAGCCACTGCTTTATTAGTCATATCTAAGCTCCATTTCCGTTACCAGTGGGCTGCCATGTCACTAAGCTACCATGACAGCTCTCTGGAATGATATTCGCTATTATCTACCAAGTAATTCGCATTCGCTCTCATATGTAGGAATTTCGTATTCCTCGAGAACATTGCCCTGATCGTCATTATATCCGAACTCTTCAAGCTTACGCTCAAACTCTCTGTTAATGGTCTTGACGGCTTCATCTATACGAGTCTGCTCATTTTCACCATTTACAACTATGTCATTGAACGCGTTACTCATCTCTCTTTCGAGAAGGTATGTACCAGGTACTCTCGCGATATCCTTAACGTTTTTAGCAAATTCTTCTATAACTTCCTTGTCTGCTGTATCCCAAGGAAGCTGAGCAAATGCTTCCATATTGGCTGTTGGCCACATGTACTCATCACCATAAGTGATCTGGATAGTCTGACCAAACTCAGCCTGCACTTCTGTGCTGGACCACCATTTGATAAATTCCCAGGCTTTTGCTTCTCTCTCAGAATCACTCTTAAAGATTACTGTACTCTCAGCGCATCCGCAGGTGCTTCTGTCAATAGTGCCATCTTCCTGAAGTGTTCCAGGTGCAAGAGCTATCTCCCATGAGCTTGCAAGCTCAGGAGCTGCATTGACCATCATGTTATATGTAGCAAAATCAGCTATTCCTATAGGAAGATCTCCGTTTCTAAAGTGCTGGTAAAAATTATCAATATTTACCGGCAGATCATAAAGAGTAAAGAGATCTGTGAGCTGTGTAAATCCTGTTACAGAAGCTTCAGAGCCAAATGCTGTACCCTGTGAAGCTGTTGTGTAGTACAGTGAACCACCATTCTGCATGATAAGTGGTGTTGTACCATGGAAGTTTCTCATAAGTGTCATTCCTGCTGTTGGATAATAGAAGTTAAGACCTCTCATCTGCAGATCAGGAAGCATATCTATTACATCATCCATAGTCTGAGGTATCTCAAGACCAAGTTTTTCCATTGTATCTGTTCTATAGAACAATACCCAGAAGTTGGTAGTCTCAGGCATTGAATAAACACTGTCACCGATAGTACCTGTCATGAAGTAACCCGGCTCATATGGAGCAGCTACTTCCTGGAAGTCATCGAACTGTGCCATATCTACCAAAGCACCTCTTACCGCCAACTCATATGGAATTGTGTAGTTGATACCTGTCGCCACATCCGGAGCATTGCCAGATGAATTGGACAATACCAGCTTGTACTGATCAGGCATGATACTGATATCAACCTCTATGCCAGTCTCTGGTGTAAAGTACTCATCGATCATCTTCTGCATGATCTGAACATACTGGCTTGAGCGGTTTACCCATACCTGAAGATGTTCAGGATCAGTATTGCTTGTTGAGTAAGCTTTTTCTGTAAAGGAAGCTATGAATCTCTTAATGTTCATCCAGCAGGAAACAAAGATATTTGGCTTCTTTGGAAGTGTTGCATCTTCCTGATAGATGTATACACGATCAATAGCAAGATCGTTGGCAATAAGATTATCAACTGTTGTAGCAAGATAATGGTTGACTGAGTTAGTACTTGTTGAAAGCTCACTGATACGATATGGGATCTCATCAGGACTGTCAGCAAGACTTTCCAGCTGTGCCGCTGCGATCAGCATTGATGACATAACAGCTACTGTCTTATCACTGTCACTATATACAAGCGCTGAAGACTCAAGCTCGCGAAGTCTTGTAGCATAGTCATAAAGTGTTTCTTCAAGATCAGGTATATATCTTGAAAGCTTTAAGTCTCTGTACTTATCTGAGTTGGTACCTGCTACCTTGGTGATCTCAAGTGCCAGGTCATTGACCTCAGACATGATCACATCCAGTTCATCCATTACATATGAAATAGGATCCATACTTATAGTAAATGAGATTTCGTGGACACCCTCTTCAAGGTATACGCTTAATTTGTTTCCATCTTCATCAACCAGTGTGCTGGTCTTATACTTAGTTGTGTATGCAAGAGGATAATTCTCAAATGTCTCATTTGGAATGGTTCCATCTACTCTTACATCAACGAATACAGGGAAATCTGTTTTTTCAGACTGTCTGTAATTAAGTGCTACATAGTAATAACCATCAGCCGGTGCTTCAAACTCGTAGCTGACTCTCTGACCTGCTGTATCAAAAGAATCAGAATCAATTGTATTAAGTACTGTATCTGATACTTCGTAAGGTAAAAGACTTGTATCATACTCAACAACTCCATGTATTGATGAGTCATTAGCTGATGTAAAATCTTCACCCTGCAGTGTGATAAGAGCATCGCCTTCAGCAACCTCACTGCCTGTGTAGCTCTCTGTTTCAAATGGTGCTACAAGCCTTAAACCACCCAGCAGGAAAGTTCCCTCTCCTACTTCCAGGCTGATCTCATGCTCTCCGGCTGTAAGCTCAAGCATAAGTGGCGCACTGTGACGATAACTTGAATCGTACAGGTATGTGCTCAGCCATTTGATATCTTTATTTGGAACTGTGACAACTTCGTTGCCATATCTGTCGTAGGAAGGTTCTTCATCCGGTACCCAGATAGTCTCCAGTTCGATATTTCTGCATTCATAAAATGGATACTCTCCATCGATCATCATAGAGAGTTCAATTGGAAGAATTGATTCATCATAAGATAGATAATCATATTCCAGGAAATATAACCCATCGCTAGGAACATCAATTGACAGCGTTACTGTATCATCAATTGTCAGATCAAGTACCTGGCTGCTCTCAGTATAATCTTTCACATCAGTTGAAAGATGTTCCTCTCCAGATGTTACATTTTCAGCTACAGGGAAAAACATGTCTTCGCCTGCATATTTTGACATAATATAACCACTGCTGATAACAGAATAGTTAGTAGATATGCGCTCACTAACATATTCTTCAGATGTTTCTGATGTCTCAGCTTCATCTTCTGTTTCGCCAGTCTCTTCTGTAGACTCAGCTTCATTCTCTGTTTCGCCAGTCTCTTCTGCAGATTCAGTTGCCACTTCAGAGCTTTCCTGTGCAGCATCATCCGAGTCAGAAGCTTCACTGCTTGCAACAGAGCTTGCATCAGAAGCAAGCGCAGTTGTAGAACCTCCAACTGCAGTTGTAACCATCATTGACATCATCAGACCAAGTGATAATAACTTTTGAAGTTTTTTACGCCCCATGAACTTTTCCTATCCTTCTAATACTTTAGAAATTTATTTTTTTGTAAATTACTTTAGCTTTTTCTATTCTATTATCATCTTATCTAAAAGTCAATGCGATAAAAAAACTATTGTATAGCCTGTCGTGCCTGATAAATCAGTATATTTTGTATTTATCTAAAATATTTCACAAATTCTTGATTTTAACTTCGGTAAAAATGACTGTATTGCGGAAAAAACAGCATTTTTACATTTTCAATAAAAAAAGAGAGTCTCATAACAAAATAGTTAATGAGAACCTCTCGTTAATACCTTTTCATCTTAAACAAAATTACTTATATATGAATGAAACAGCACACTGTCAAGCCCTTCAACGCCTGCCAAATATAAGTCTACACAATCTGTTATACAGATAAGACAGTACATATATACCAGCCATTGAAAGCAACACCATCACGGTTTGTGGAAGCAAGCCTTTTAATGCTATAAAGAAAATCTTAAATACAAAAATATGAAGCAGATACATTTCATAGGAAATCTTTGAAGTGAACTCCATAAAGCCAGTGAGAAAATTTAGTTTATATAGAAGAAGCGCTATACCAAAGATTGCAGCAAAGCTAAATGGATCATTGAAGCTCTTACCAGGTCCGCCAACAAGGCTCATCACTGAATAGATTCCAAAGGATGCGATGATAATGAGTAGTAGTGGCAAGAACCCTATCTTTTCAAATCTGATAAGTCCGGTATCACTATACTCTCTGGCGATCACCATTCCCATTGCAAATTCCCATAGATATTGCAAAAAGAAATTTGTTAAAGCTCTGTTTTCATTCATGCCAAGCAGATAGATCATAAGTGCCCACAAAAAGCTGATGCAGCAGCAAATGATCAGATACTTCTTTTGCCCAAGCTTAACCATTATCTTGGCAAGCAGGATAAACACAAGGTAAAACTGAATGATAGTTGAGATATACCAAAACTGACCTCCAAATGTATCTAGCAGAGATGGGTCAAACATCTTAAAAAGAAACACATGACTGCATAATACCAGTACCCTATTCCTTGCAGTAGGAAACAACGCAGGAATACAAAAGGCAACAAGTACGACTATTATGTATGGGACATATATTTTTACAAATCTTCTTTTTATAAAATCTATAAAATTTAATGGTTTCCTAATATAGGAAACCATTAAACCAAAACCTGAACAAAAAATAAATATATGTACCCCAGCTCCTCCAAAACCTGAAGCTGTTTTTACGATCGATGGAACTGCCAAGTATCCAAGACATAAATGGTATATTATAACACCAAGTATAGCCACTGCCTTACTGTAAGTAATAAGTCCTGACTTACCCATATTTATTATTTAGCCCCCTTAGAAGCAAATACTGCTCCAACTGTCATAAACAAAATCTTGAAATCCAGCTTGAGACTCCAGTTATCAATGTACTCAAGGTCAAGCTTTACGACTTCATCAAAATCTTCAATATCACTTCTACCACTAACCTGCCACATACCTGTAAGACCCGGAGTCATACTGATACGACGACGGTAGTGTTCATTGTACTGTTCAAACTCTTTCTCTGTCGGTGGTCTTGTTCCTACAAGGCTCATATCACCCTTTAATATATTGAGGAACTGAGGAAATTCATCAAGACTTGTCTTTCTGATGAACTTGCCCACCTTGGTAACTCTAGGATCATTTTCCATCTTGAACATCAGACCACTCATCTCGTTCTGGCTCTGAAGATCCTTAAGTCTGTCCTCAGCGTCCCTGTACATAGAACGGAACTTGTAGATCCTGAATCTACGTCCATTTTTACCAACTCTGACCTGTGAAAAGAAGATCGGTCCTCTGTCTTCAAGCCAAATAGCAGGAGCAAGGAATATAGTGATGATCACTGTAAAGAACAGTCCAACCAGTGCTCCGAGTATATCTATAAGACGTTTTACAAACATCTTTTTATAGCTGTATTCAGGTCCTACGTATGATATTACGTTGTAGGTACCAAACATTCCTGCCTTACTGGAATCACCAAATTCAGGTATATCAAGACTGTAATGACAGGTAACACCCATCTCCTTAAAGCCCTTGATCATAGGTGAGATATATTCTCTAGGCAGTGTAGGCGCATTGATAAATACTTCATCAAAAGGAAGTGTGATCATCTTCTCTGTAAGATTCTTGTATCCTGCAAATACCGGAACACCATGGATCTGCTCAGGTGCAGATGTTGTATCAACTTCTTTGACATCAGCATATGCTGCACCTACAATGTGATAGCTCTGATCCTTGGTCTGATCAAGAAGCTGCTCTATCGTGCTCTGCATAAGCTCTTTTTCTGCAACAACAACTACCTGGGATGCCAGCATCTCATTGTCATATATTTTAAGCAGAAACTTCTTATATAACTGATGAACAATATAAGTCATCAGAAAATTCATCCATGCAAAATTGATGATAACTATACGGGACAAGATATATGCCCACTGCAGAAAGAATACTGTTGTCAGTGAAACTGCAAACATTACAACAATATACTTGGTGATAGCAATAAATTCATCAAAGTATCCTCTCTTCATGAAATTGCCATTCCAATCTCTGAAGAAACTATACAATGTACTAAACAGAATAAAAATAACAACCACCATATAGTGAAGGCTTCGGTTACCCCAATCATTGTTGGAATTAAAACGAAGCAAAGTAGCTATCTGATATGTACTGAAAATACATATGATATCTAATAGCCACAAACCATAGGTCTGAATCCCCTTTTGCTTTTGATTCATACTTTCCTCCAAAAACCTAAAAAATAAAGACTCCCCTAATAAGGAAATATCAGCCACTCTTCAATTTCTCCAGTAGCAGATTTCATCGTAGTTTCAGCCATTTATATGGTCATTGACCACACCAGGCTATCTACAACTTCATATATTCTACATTAATAAGTTCTCATTTTCTACTCAAATTTTTTCAACTATATTACTATTTTAGAATCTTGATATTACTTTTTATTAGTTGATGTTATCTATTACGAAGTCTCGTACTATATCTACCGTATTCGCTCCAGCCGGGCGACCTATGGCATATATAGGGAACTTGTCAGCAGCTTTTACACAACTCTGTCCGCAGACACCTTTGAAGCGCTCGTCTTTCATCAAAGCTTTTAAAAACAGGTTGTCCGCAAGTGCTGGTATCTTTGCTATGCCTTTTATCTGCTGAGTGACCACTTCTTTAGAATTTACTTCTCCCATGAGGATAAACATTGCAGCAATTTCTTTTCCTGAAGTTGAAAAATCATCTTCAAAATGAATAAGAAATTTATCTTTCTCTTCATCAATATATATAAGTTGGTCCAAGTCGTATCCATTAGCCAATGCCGCATCTCTACATAGCTTTTGATACGGAAATGCAGGATATGCAATTGCAGATGCTTCATTTATCTGTATAACAGCCATATCATCTGCCATCAGTTTGCAGCCTTTAGCAATAAGAGCTGTTGTTACAGTTGATTTACCGCTGCCACTTTTCCCTGCTACCAGAATAGCTTTATCATTGAATGAAAGTGCTGAACAATGGATTGAAATCTCGCCTCTTTGCATGTGCAACATTGCGATTCCATAGCCAAGGATAAATGAGAGCATGTAGGCATGGTTTTTGCCAGGCTTTAGTTCATATATGATCTCATTACCATTTTTTATCACAAGATAACAGGTTCTGTTTGAGAGCCAACTATAGCTGTCACCGAAATTGCAGGTATTTTCTTTATCTCTTATATCTTCTGGAATAGCACCACTATGAATAGTAATAGAAGCATTATGGTCATCTGAGAGCACTAATTGCCTGAAACTGACATCACTCTCGATTATCTGACCATATAATTTGTAATAATACATAAAATCCCCTCGCTAGCTTTTTTCTACACAAAAGTATTTTATATAAAACCAAGCGAATTATCTATAGATTTTTGTATTTCTGCAGTAAAAAAATATCGGGCGATGCGCCATTTAGTAGTAATAGAAAAGCCATGAAAATAAGTACTAGCCTTATCTTCACAGCTTTGTTTTCTAAATCTGTTTGATTGCCTGCGGTATTTCAGCAGCTTGTTTCTTTTTCCTTAAAAATTTAAAAAAACATGGAGTCCTTCTTTTCACAGGCTCAGGTGACTCGATAAATCCAAGTACCAGATCTTCAACCTTTTTCTCAGGCTCTTCATATCTATTAAATACATATTCTGAAATATGATCGATTATATATCCGAGAAATTCTGTGTTCATACAGATTACAAGGCATTTATGCGCACTAAGCGCTCTGGCTGCTTCTATCTGATGATCATCGACATGCTCACCATACTGGCGCCTTCTAGGCACTACTACTACAGGCTTGCCAGCTCTGATTCCTGACATTATGGTACCAACGCCGCCATGTGTGATAAGAACTGAACATTCTGAAACGCACTGTTCAAATTGTGGTCTATCCATAAATTGATAAGTCTCACAATGCTTTGGTACATAAGTACAGTTACCATACTGAACAACAAATCGCTCCTGCGGCATATTCTCTGCCATCTTCTCGATCTGCTTCATCAACCTGTTCATCTGAAATTTTTGTGTTCCTACGGTAACAAAGATCAAAAAATACCACCTCCCACAATCGCCTTGTCATATTTCTGGGCAATCTCAGGCCACTGAACTATAAACATACTTACATGGTTATACAAAAGTCTTCCTGTAAGTGATAATTCATTAACACGCGCAAAAGACTCTATAAAGATGACTTTTTTGCCCATGGCCTTAGCAATTCTGCAAAAAGGATATGATATTAATGCACCGGTAGAAATAACACAATCTGGATTTTCTTTAAATAAAATATATAATGAACGAAAAACAAGATATATGAATTTAAAGAAAAAGAATACCTCTCTACGATTCATCTGAGGTACATAATATTGTACTTCTTCAGCTTTCCCATACTTTTGGAAGTCATTTTTCTCAGTAACCCAGCAGCAATCATACTTGGCTGTGAGATTGTGTAATCTGGTAAGTTCCTCCATGTGCCCACCAGAAGACGCAACTAATAAGACCTTCTTCATACTTTATCCCCCTGAAATTATCCCCCTGATATATCCCCTAAAAAATTTATCACTAAAAATATAGCATATATAAGTTCACAATTCCATCACATTTTATCATTTTTTATCTATAAAAAACCGATTTTTTATTTCAAAATAGTGTCTATATATTACTATTATCTATAACTGCATCAGAAATCGTTTCCTCATATATATGTCCATCACTAATCCTAAGCTGTCTATCACAATACTTAAGTACACTTCTTCTATGAGTAATAAATAAACAGGTTGGTTTCGGAGTAATATTTCGGAGTCCGTCTATTACCTTAAGCTCTGTTCTCTCATCAAGTGCAGATGTTGCCTCATCCATAAGAAGGAATGGAGACTTCCTTATAAATGCTCTGGCAATGGCAATTCGCTGGGCCTGTCCCTCTGAAAGACCAGTTCCTCTCTCTCCTATCACAGTGTCAATTCCATCAGGCATCTCTGAGATAAATGACAGACAATCAGCCATTTTAAGAGCTTCATTGATTTCTTCTTCACTGGCCTCAGGACATCCCATAAGAAGATTTCTCCTGATGGTTCCTGAAAAAAGAGTATTGCCCTGTGGTACATATGACACTATATTTCTGATATCAGCATTAATTCCTGCTGTACGTCCATCCTGATCATAATAAGTGATCTCTCCGCTTCCGGCATTGACAAAGCCTAAAAGAAGCCTTATGAGAGTAGTCTTACCGATACCGGAATCGCCTACAATTGCAACAAATTCTCCTGGTTTTATATTAAAAGAACTGTCTTTTATAACTATATCTTTGTTATAACCAAAAGATATACCCTCGGCTCTTATTCCAACATTGCCACTTATATTACCAGTTCCCTTCCGATCTTCTATCTTAAGATTTCCAATCTCCATAACTCGGCCTGCAGAAGCAATTATTGCAACCACTCTAGGAAGCTGTGAAGCAAGCTCTATTACAGGAGACATGACCCTGTTAAAAAGGGTAAGAAAAACTGTCATAGTACCATAAGTAATAAGCCCCAGAGATATCTGGTACACGCCATAACCAAAAGCCAGGATATATCCCAGCTGAAAAGCTATTCCTATTACAACAGATGATCCGAGAGAGACTTTACTCTTTTTCCAGACCCATCTAAATCTCTCTTCTCTAAGTTTTACAAGATTGTCAGAAAATCGCTCCTCATTAGAAAAAGCCTTAACTATAAGGATATTGGCAATACTTTCCTGAATAAATGACCTGTAGGCCGTTTCTGACTCTTGTACCTTGACCTGTATCCTCTTAAGTATCCTTCCCAGAACAAAACTAAGTACGACTGCAAGAGGCGCCATGCACAGCGCTGATATAGCTAAAAATGGTGAATATGAGTATAGCGTAATAAATACAGCCACCAACTCTACCGCCAACATTATGATATTTGGGACTACAGATACGACACCGTCAGCAATGATACCTGCATCACTTGTCATACGCGTCATCAAGTCACCTGTATGATATTTTTGTACATCCATCCAGACAGAATCCAGAATCTTATCATAGACCTGTTTTCTGATACCAAATCCATATTTTTCATTAAGCATGGTATTGACCAGTGAATACACAATAGTCGCACCTTGCATTATTATCATCAATATTACGTATCCAATAAGGGGAATGAGTATATTAGAACCATCACCTGCAGTATCAATGGCTTTCTGAGATAATATAGCCATGTAGATTCCTGCAAACACCCCAAACAATCTGATCAACATCAAAAGCATCACTCTGCCATAATAAGGCTTGGAATATGACATAAGCCATTTCACATAGTGCTTTTGATTTTCTCGATCCTCCCACAAATTTTTAACTTTTTCCCTGTACCCCATAACGATTACCTTGCTTATTCCCTGCTGTTTTCGTAAAATATATAAGACAGCTTTATTTGTCCAAAACAGTGCTATATACTACTGTTTTCATACTTTTGGTCCCATCGAAATAGCAACCAAAAGAGACTCTTTTTTTATACCATATTTTATAAATAGTGTCAGTAAAATATTAGAGGAAATTCCTATGAATCTCATTTTTTTCATTGATGACGACCTGGACGTTTTACAGATCAACAAAAAATATTTTACAAATGCCGGATACTCAGTTCAGGTATTTGATAATGTCAAAAGCGCACTGAATGCTATCAGTAAAAATAAGCCTGATTGCATCATCCTTGATGTAATGATGCCGGAGATTGATGGTTTTGATGCACTTCCAAAGATCAAAAATCTATGCCACTGTCCTGTAATCTTCTTGTCCGGAAAAGATTCTGAGGACGACAAGATAAAAGGGCTCCTGTCCGGTGCCGATGACTACATGGTCAAGCCCTACAGTCTGGGCGAGCTTGCAGCCAGGATACAGTTGCAGATCAGAAAAAACACTACAGTCAAGGATGACAGCATCCTCAATTTCACACCGCTAAATATCAATACCCGCAAGCACAAAGCTTACTACTATGAAGAAGAGATAGCCCTGTCCAATAAGGAATACGATCTGCTTCTACTTCTCGCAAGCAAAGCCGGTCAATCTATTGGTTACGAAGAGATTGGAAACACGCTTTACAATGCCTACATTGATGAAGACAGACGCTCTATCATGGTGCTGACAAGCCGCCTTCGAAAAAAGCTAGGCTTATATACAGGCCTTGAAAATGCCATCGAAAGCCTATATGGCAAAGGTTACCGTTTTACGCTAAAACGCGGATAATGCACATAACACATAACTTCTTCGTTTTGCAAAAGCAAATTTCCTATACTAATAATATCTTGGAAGGAAAAAGGTCATGTCAAAAAAATCTTTTGAAAAACCTGAACTGTCAGTTGAAGATCTATCCCGTGCTCTTTACGAGTCCAATCAAAAACTGATGAGCACTATAAAAGAGCGAGACGAAATATATGCCAATATATCACATGATCTGAGATCACCGATCACTGCCATCCGTTCAAGTGTTGAATATCTGAGATCTCTGGATGATCCTTCAAAAGAGGAAATCGATTCTGCCTTAAAGCTGATAAACGAACGCAGCATAGTCCTTGAAAAAATGATCGGTGACATATTTACTCTGACCAAAATGGATTCAGCATCCTACAACCTCAATCTTGAAGATATTCCTATTGCACCATTTCTGGAAGAAATCTTTTTCTCTTACGAAGAAGATCCTAAATACGCTAAAAGACACATGGTTCTGGATATTGATTCCGACTACATGGATGTCGTAAAAATTGATACTGACAATATGAAAAAAGTCTTAGACAATATATTTAACAACGCTTTCAATTACTCTTCCGATGGAGATACCATCACATTATCTCTGCAAAAAAATGAGAATGAAAACTGCTTTGTCATCTCAATTGCAGATACAGGTATCGGAATTGAAGAGGGTAATCTGGACCTTATCTTTAACCGGTCATTTAGAGTCAGCAATGCCAGAACTCCCGGCTCAAGCCAGGGTGCAGGACTTGGTCTGTCAATATGCAGATCCATCGTCGAAAAACATGGCGGCAGTATCTGGTGTTCGTCACCTGGACTTGGCAAGGGCAGTATATTCAGCATTAAGATTCCTTACAGTAAAACCGAGTAGCCACATGCCTACCCGGTTTTTACTTACAGAAGTAATTATTCGAAAAAAAGATACTACGTATCAACTATTTATTCTTTCTGGCTTATTATTTCTTTCTATTACATTTTTAACTTAATTCATTGATATCTTCATCACATCCGCCATTATTACTTGGAATGATTGGAGTAGCTGGCATCAATGGTGTTGCAGGAACGCTCGGTTTACGCTGATGTTTACAATTCCAAGAATGAATTTCAATAAACCATCCTATATAACAAGCTGTCTCCTCAATATTTAATTCACTTACCTCTGGTCTAACCCAATTTTTCATTACATTTTCCTCCACTTTTTCTATGCTTTTGCCCCTTTTTTCATTTCCCCAAATAAAATGCATTTCTTTTGCAATTTTCAAACTAAATCAGCGAAAATTAGGGCTTAGTCTAAATTAACATACAGCATTTATTCGGAAAAGAATTCTATCAAAATTGTAACAATCTTATTTTTGTACTCTATTGAAAATGGAATTTTGGTTGGATATCATTAGTAGAGTATTTATTCAAAACAAGTAACAGAGGTATTTTTATGTCAGCTATCTGGGGAGTTATTGACTTTAATATAGATAATATATCAAAAGATATATGCAACAAATTTGAAAAAGCATATTCTGTTTTTAAGATAGACCGCATGGAAGGTTCATGTCACGACAATGCTTACATGGGTGCCGGCATTCAGTTTATTACAAAAGAATCTGAGAAAGAAATTCTTCCCTATTATGATGAGGTCAATCATAATCTCTTTACGGCGGATGCATATCTGGATAACAGAGATGAACTTATCCGGGAACTTTCAAGCGGACTGGCATTTCAAATATCTGATTCCGCAACATCTGTTAGCACATCAATGATTCCAACCGGGGATACCCCTGATGGTATGCTTATCTACCTAGCCTATCTTAAATGGGGAATAAGCTTATGTGATCATCTTTTAGGTGTATTTGCTTTTGCAATCTATGACTATGACAACAATGAATTCTATCTGTTTGTGGACCACTGTGGCGACAGGTGTATCCACTATTATATCAAGGATGATCAACTAATTTTTTCTACCCTGATAAAACCCGTATTAGAAGCTACAGACCATTCAATTGAAGTATCTGAAAAATATATAGCTGCCTGCGAATCCAATCTATCAGCTGATATGGTAGTATTTCCGGGGCTGTCTCCCTACGAGGGCGTATATCAGCTTCTGGCAGGTCAATATCTTAAAGTCACTCTCAACGAAGATAAAACAGTCTCTTACACAACAATCTCCTACTGGGATCCTATAAGGGATGTAGAACCTCTAAATCTGCCAAATGACAGTGACTACAAAAAACTATTCCTGGAGACCTATACCAAATGTGTTACAGATACTCTGCGAGTATATGGCAAAAAAGGCTCTTTCTTAAGTAGTGGTCTGGATTCAAGTTCCGTTGCATCCCTTGCTGCAATCAGATTGCAAGAGACCGGCGAAGAGCTGCACACATACACCTCAGTGCCTTTAAGTGACTACACACCAGAAAACAACGGCAGACTTGCAAATGAAAAAGAACCTGTAGAAAAATTCTGCAAAGCTTTTGGCAATATAGTACCGAAATATATCTCCTGCGAAGGAAAGAGTGCTCTCACTGAAATGCAGCGCTTTGTAAACCTTTTCTGCTCACCTATCAAATACTCTGTAAATGCAGTATGGATGGATGAAATATATAAAACTGCCGCCGCTGATGGGTGTAAGCTCCTGCTTGCAGGCCAACACGGCAACTGCACAGTCTCATCAGGAGGTCTTATAACAAGGCTATGGTATGAATTCAAGGCATTACATTTTATGACAATGATCAGGCAGTATAGGGATTTTTCACATAGTTTTAAGATTAATAGAAAACTTTTTTTGCAAGACGTACTATCAAATCTATCTGAGTATATCCATCCAACGGTATCATTAGATGACTGCCTTACAAGAGAAGACCTTATTAAAAAGTACTCTCTAAAAAACGTATATTTAGATAATGCCAAATACATGGGAAGCGATAGGATTTTTTCTGAAATCCAGAGAAGAAGAAGTATATTTTTTCCAAATAGTTTTCAGCAGGTATCCTATGCCAATGCTATATTTGAACTGTGCTACGGCATCATATCAAGAGATCCTACCAGAGATAAGCGCATGATAGAACTCTGCATGGCTATGCCAATCAGATGCTTTTGTGATGGAAAATATGAAAGACGATTAATAACAGATTATATGAAAAACATAGTCCCCAAACACATCATCCGTCAGATATACAACCGCGGTATCCAAAGCGCCGACTTTGTCTACAGACTAAGAAAGAACTATATGGACTACTCTTCAATATTTGAAGCAAACAGGCAACTTCTGGATAAATATATAAATACTCAGGATTTGAAATTCGATCCCGATGACAGACTACAAGATATTCAATCATTAAATCAGTTATCTTTATTGCTGTTTTTGCTGAAATAAAAAATGACTCACAAACAAACACAGCTCATACAGTTATACGTGTTGCAAGTCTACAGTAGACAGCCGGGAGTCTTCTTGCAATGAAGAGTTTAAAGGTATCTCTGGCGCCTGCCTTAGAGAGTGCTGCTCTCTGATTATCATATTCTCTTGCAAATATTTCATATACCTTGGATGCGGCCTCTTTACCATAATCATTATTACAGTTGGCATATAAATTGGCCAACTTGCCTATTGTATAAATTGTCAGTCTGTTGGTATACTGCTCATCTTCATCTTTTAATACATCCATTGCTGCAAGATATGAAAGGGCGGATGGAACCGAGAGATCTTTTGTCCATGCTGCTGTTGTACTACCAGTTCTGACTCTGTATGCATATAGCTTATCTTCAGTCCATACTACCTTTTTAACTTTCAATGCCATCTCAGCATTAATAACAAGATCTTCGCCAAAAAAATCTTTAAACCTAGTATTCTCAAAAAGTTCAGCCTTATACAGCTTAGTTCCAACCCAAGAAACAGGACCGGTAAAAGGATCCATAAAGTGTTCCATATACTGACTTCTGGTCTCAACTTTTGCTTTTCCGGTCAATGCTTCTTTAAAGTCAGGTAATTCTTTTTCATCCTTGAAAGCAATATTACGACAAATGGCAATATCAGTATCATTTTCTTCCATTATCGATAATAGTCTCTCATATAACTGCGGGTGAATATAATCATCAGAATCCACAAAGCCAATATAGTCGCCCTGAGCCAATTCCAGCCCTTTGTTTCTCGCCAGAGAATGTCCCACATTTTCAGCGCTATGATAAACTCGTACTCTGCTGTCCTTCGCAGCTATCTCATCTATGATTCTTGGTGAATCATCTGTAGATTTATCATCAATAACAATTATCTCAAGATTTTTGTATGTCTGTTCAATTACTGATGATAAAGCCTTTTCTACATATTTTTCTGTATTATATACAGGAATGATCACACTTATCAGTTTATTCATCTCGTCCCCACTTTTCACTTCAAAAAAAATGATGCCTATTGACAGGCATCACCTTAACAAATAATAAGAGATCTCCATTAGATACATTCAAAGATTTATCATTCTCCACTTGGGAAACTAACCCATAAATTATTTTTTTCATCAACTCTGACGGCATCAAATGTTGGCTTAATCTTCTTACCCTGAGCTGTCTCAGAAATCTCAAGTTCTGTAACTTCTGGAGTTGTCCACTTCTTCATAGCTCTATTCTCCTTTTCAAATATATCTAATATACTACAAGAAGAATACTAGCATCTATCATCACTTCATAAAAGCAATCTAACACAATTGTAAGAATTAAAAAAACGCTCTATTCAGACAACGCATATGGATAATCAAGTGAATGATTTATCCTAACGTACTGTCTATATAATCTATAATACCATCCAATGTTTGAGCATTAGATTTCCTTGAAACCTCGTACACTACAATCTTGCCTGCAAGAGTAATACAATCCATCATCATCTTAGGTGGAATAGGCATTGTCGTTGTAAAGAATGGCTTTAAGAAAAGATTTTTGGTGATCACATCTGCCTTTCTGGCTCCTGTCACCTGCCCTGCAACCAGATTCTCACCTTCCTCATGTCTGCTGATAAAAAAGGCTGCATCAATCCTTGATATCTCCGGATAAAAACTATCCATTCTTGAAATAGCATATTTATTCTTGGTATCATCAACTTTGATTAGTTCGTCAATATCAATTTCATTTCTCCTGGCAGCATCCTCACACAATTTCTGAGAAGGATAACCTGGGATAATAACAGGTTCGCCATTTTCAAAGCTTATAACTGCCTGATCATCTGTTATAAGTTTTGCTCCGCGTCGTATAAACTCTGTAGTAACAGTAGATTTGCCCGCACCACTATTGCCAGATATTATAATGGTCTTATCCCTATATCTGACTGCTGCTCCATGAATGACATTTAACCCTCTCTCTAAAAAAAGTAATGCCATGACATTACCCATGACAAATTCTTTTGCTACTGCTTCGTTAACGCCTTCATGCTCTTCAAAAAAAATCTCATCACCAAGCCTTGCTTCAAAGAGCCCAGCATAATTTCTAAAGAAGATATCCTTTCCTCTTACGCAGACCTGATTATCATTTTTTAGTATTTTCTTTACACCATCTTCAACATAGTGGTGTATCTGTAAATCTGCCTCACCCTCAAAATCATTTCTGACAAACTGTTCAAAAGCAGTATCAGAAATGATCTTGAGACCATATGCATAATATCTGTACATAATCCTCTTTTTCAACAAATGAGACAAAATGAGTCAATCTGATACGTCCCCTTTGACTCACTTTCATACCACTTTTAAAAATCCATATTCATTAAGCTTATCAAGAAAAGCTATGACCTGCTTTTCGCATGTTGGTTCATCTATTTCATATTCTGATAAAAGAGAAGCTATAAGATCATCTACTGATGTTTCAGCCTGAACTCTCTCCCAAATATCATTTCCAACTCCCTTGATCATGAAATATTTACCTGTTTCAAAATCAACCATGACCTTTTCGTTATCAATTTCTGATGTACTTACAGTTTTTCCGATAACAACTTTTGAATCCCTATTAATACCCATAACAAACCCCTTAAAATAACAATTTTGCTAGAAGAATTTTACAATATAAACCTTGTAAAAACAAGGAAAATCTATAGTTTTTTACTAGGTTTTTTATAGTTTTTCTGTTACCTTTCGCTAACATCTTTCACAAACTACAAACGTTATCCTTACTCAGATTTTTCCTTTAACTATTCGCTTTATCGTTCCTAGAAAAATATTACATCTGCGCTTAAAACTGATGCCTGTAGAACTTCTTGAAACCCTGCACAGATCGCAATATTTATAGGAAGGCGTCTTTTTAAACATAATCAGCATTGCAAGACACTTCTCTAGCATAGTAGCTTTTCGCTCATACTGAAACTTCTGCGCTTTCTTAAACTCAGAAATCTCACCGGAATAATCACTTAGATCCACATAGCCTGCTTCCATAGCGTTACGCAATATATCAGCTCCTACAAGAGATCTACCAAATACTATGTTTCTACCTGTTCCTTCGGTAAAATCCGGTGTACCATCATCATTTAGATACCATGCATCACCACAGGATATATCAGCAGGCTCACCGGTTCCATTCATACAGAACTTACAGGATTTTCTGATATCCCGTCCAAGTATCCTGCCCCAGGACTCGTTGTAAGTCATCTGAGTCTCTTTCCCGTTTTTAGATATAGCGGTGGCATATCCTGGCCAGCCATTTCCTCTGTACCTAAGATCTGCGCAATCATCAGGACTACACTTTAGTTCTTCAAGAAGCTCCATTTGTGCTTTTTCACTTGGAGCACCTGCACAGAAAAAAGATATTGTACAGACAAACCTCTTTCTAAACTCCGGATCAATATTAAAATAATTAGTAAGAGCCAGGACATCACAAGGCTTACCGATATAGGCATACTTTTTATCTTTGCTAGTCAGATTAAAAATATCTGCCAGAGGCATTGATTGTGAATATCTGGATCCGCATCTTTTATTTATCTCTTCTATAGTCGTGCTGCAATAAGTTTTCGTACGCCATGGCTTTTCATCATCTTTTCCTGAATGGATAATCCCATCTACTTTTTTTTCTTCAAGAAGATATGTAGAAATTGCCGTAATAACTCCTCCACTGGAAGCCTTAAGCCTTACATCAGGATCAGTTGAATATCCTAAATATACGCTGTTATAGCCTCCCCACTCTCCCTGAATCTTATAAGCAGTTCCTGATACGGGACATACCTTATCAAAAAATCCAAAGTCATCAGTTTTAATGTTCGGAGTCAGGAAACCTTTTTTATATGAAAAGTCAGCATATCCTTTGGCCTGACATAGTCCGCAGGCACTGCAGTACTCAACATATTTATTATTTTTCATATCATATTGCCTTAAAAATTTTGATAAGATCTTTTTTAAAACTGTCCAGCTTACCAGACGCAGATTCGCCGGCAAGTACAGCAGCTTTCTGAAGATTCTTATAATCACTGATCCATTCAAGGGTCTGATCTATAGCTTCTTTAGTGCTGAGTTTTTTTACATCAAGGACATATTCATAACCTATATTATCAAATAAGCCTTTGAATTTTCTGCTATAAGCCACAGGAATAGTAGCAACTCCGGCAGACACTCCACCAACCGTAGCATGCATTCTGGCTGCTACCAGTACATCCATGGCTGCTATATAATCTTTGGCTAACATAGGAGAATTAATATCGTCAATTACATGGGTAGCTGGATATAATTCATGAAGCCTTTTGCATGCTTCACGATCATTTTCCATATTCCCATCTGATGTTCCTACATGAGGTAGTAGATAAATCTCTACATCACCTCTATTTAGCAGGCTCTCAACTATACCTTTGCAATAATCCTGATAATCTATCGACAGCCCGAACTGATTATCTCCGGTATAACCACCACG
This sequence comes from Butyrivibrio sp., assembly GCA_015056495.1. Lineage (GTDB taxonomy): Bacteria > Bacillota > Clostridia > Lachnospirales > Lachnospiraceae > Butyrivibrio. Next base: position 173,929 of record SVGC01000001.1, on the reverse strand, counting down.
CCACAATAATCCTGATGGATTGATCGCAACTTTTATCTTATCCCCGCATTGGATATCTTTTTTATCATACGGAAGAGCAAATGCTATATCTGTAACTACAGTCACATCCCTATTACCCATCTTTTCAAGTACTACAGCAGAAGCTTCATCTCTAGAATAAACTTTGTAACTCTTGCCTATTATCTTTGAAGCCCAACTTCTGGCCCATCCTCTTGTATAAGGGCCATAGGTCTGAGGACCAAGTATAAACCTTGAATTATACTTTATAGCCGCTGCTTTCAGAAGATTTGTCTTGATATATCTCTCTGAACCATAGATGTCAGAGAAACTATCTCCCAGAGTAAAATCAAAAATAATATCTGCATTTTTAAAATTATCTTTAAGACTCTTCCAAAAAGAAATCTGCTTCGGATGAACTCTTATGACCTCATAACTTTTGATAACATCATCGCCTTCAAATTTTTTATCATCATAGCTGATAGCAGTTATATTCATAGTGATATCCAATTCCTCACCAACCTGCCGCAACAGATTCAAAAAAGCATATGAAAGAGCAACGCACCCCATATTTTCATTTCCTATCTCTAATCCAATCAAGGAAATTTCATACGATTTTTTCATTAACTCCATACCCCTCTATTGCTTGCTTGATTCTATCACTGTACACAAGCATCCTCTCATCATGCACTTCATTCCTGTCATATAAGACAAACTGATCCCATTTTCTCTTAATATAATCAGGCCGACTCACATTTCCTCTGTTAAACTTGGCTTTGCAGTCTTCCTCAGATTTACCATAATAATGATTGATCCTGATGTAGTCATAGGTATTATTTGGATAGTCATTCCAAGGTGAATCAATCTCAACGCCACTCTCGTTGAGCTGTTTTAATGTATCATTTCTAAGATAAGCAAAATGCGGACTTGTGATACACCCCTTGATGAGGCGAGGATTAGCTATAAATTTAAGCAGTCTGTTAGTTGAAGAATCATACTCTGCTCTATTGAGATAGTTATCTATCACAAGGCCTTCAGGTCTAAGCTTGTGTCCTGAAGAACCAAAAACCAGCCAGTTGATAGACAGGGCTGCCATATTTTTAAAATGTGAAAAACGATCATCCAGCACTTCCACAAGGTTCTTATTCTCATCAGCTGGTACTACAAACTCATCAAGATCAATGAATCCAACATACTTGGCTTTCCTTCTGCATTTCTTAAGTCCTGCATAATACATATCCAGCTGTTTTCCCTTACCTGGGAAATACTCAAGTTCTACAATTCCCTCATCAATATATTTTCTGAGGATTTCTTTAGTATTGTCTGTACTTCCATTATCAAAAATATAAAATTTATCCACACCCACAAGTCTGTGATACTCAATCCATTCTTCCAGATACCTGCCTTCATTAAGCACACAGGCAACAAATGCAAGATTGTATTTATATTTTTTTGATATAAAACTCTTTAGTTCATGCTGAACAAACAATCTGTCAATAGTATTCTCATAGATAAAATAAAAAAAACCATATATGAACAGTACTGGTGCAAGGGCGATATAAAGCCTTTTCCTAAGTTCACGATCTTCTATTTTTCTAAACAATCCAAAATAAATAGGTACATCGTACTTTTTTATCAGATCAATCATTTTTCACAATCCCCTAAAAAATCACTTACAAAACTTATCAACTACAGTAAATCCATCACATACTTCCCCGCCTGTTACGATCATCTTGCCAACACGCAGCCACGCATGAGCCAGCATCTTGCCATTATCCTCTCTGACTCCAAGATACATCGTTGATGGAATTCCCTGCTTTACCAACATCCTCTGAGCTGTCAATGCTCTCACAAGGCATTTACTCTCCCAGGAAGTCTTATTACATATACGATTTACAGTCTGTGACACATGCGCTGCAAACAGATAATGCTCCCTACTCTCTTCTGTATCAGATTCAACACCCTCTTTTCCCCAATGCTTTTTCAGCTTTTTAGGCTTGATGAATTTTATCTGAAAACGAAAAATTGCAGAGTAAATATAAGACATGATAGTTAGTTTTTTAAATTTATTATCTGTAAAAAATCTCTTAATATTAAATTTCATCTTATTCTCTAAAGGCAAAATTCATTTCTTTGTATATATGCTGTATTGAATGTATCTTGGCAGAATCAGCGCTATTAGCAAGATTCTGTCTGAACCTGTGCTTCTTACTCACGTGGGTTGCTCTGTAAAGCCATGCAACAGGGAGCAGATAAGGCTTTCCTCTAAGCCATTCGTTATAATTGGCCATATACTGATATGAAGGGAAAAGATACCACATCCTCAGCTTTAATCTGGCAAGCTTGCTGTCTTCTACAGTCTTTTCTCTGGCGAACTGGCTCCAGATACCATTCTCCTCTTTGCCATACACATCTCCATCTATCATGTAATCAAAGAGGTTCTCATAAAAGGAAGTCCACTGCACGCCACCAAGCCAAATCTGTGAGAGCCTGTCCATATGTTTTTCAAAATCATACAGGTGATATTCTTTAAGCTTCGCATCCAAATATTTATCATCCATTTCACCTGCATATCTGTTCTTATATACATACAGATCTACAAGTCCTCTGACGCCGCACCCTCTCTCATAAAAATGGCGTGCCATGTGCATGATCATAAATATATAGAAATACTCTGGAGAATACCTGTAAGTATAACCTGTTCCATCCACAAGAAGATTGTTGCCGCCTTCTCTAAAATATCTGCAATCCAGCCCCAGGTGCTTATCCTCAGACAGATATCTATGCACCTCCAACACAGTAAATGGTTTTTTAACATAAATATCATGATGTTTTACACTGTTGGACATAGTAAAACCATTGGCTATAAGTACCTCATCGACTCTGCCTAGTTCATCTTCATCAACAAGGATGTCAATATCTCCCATATCTCTAAGTTCTTTATTCGGGTAGATATCCTTTAATATTGTTCCCTTTAAAAACTGATGCTTTAATCCTGCACCCTCTAAGGCTTTATCAATGATATCAACATCGTGCAACTGATTTGCAGATTTAATAAATGATCTCATGCTGGCATTTTTGATATATTCTGCCTGCTTCTCAGATAATCCTTCTGCCCCAAGAAGAGGCTTTAATAGCATAGTCTGCATTTTTTGTTTACTTGCAAGTTCTGTCAGTTCATCAAAATCCAGCCCTGAAGGTACTTTCTCTATTTTTTTTCCACTTAGGCTTGCATTGATAAGTTCAGAAAGCAATTTGATTTTCTCTAATTCCATACTTCACCTGTTCTATACTATTTTAATTACTTCCTGCTTCAGCGCTTTCATCAGCTTCTTCTTCCTCAGCAGGCTCTTCACCGGTTATATCCGTATCCGTCTGAATAGTACCGCTTTCGTCCATAACATCAAATCCTTCAGCATTACTTTCTTCATTGCCTGAAAGCTTTCCTGGAACATCACCCTTGAGGCCAATATATTCTTCAGTATATTTTGTGATATATCTTGTTCTCTCATCAAAGAATTTTCCAAGTCTTCTGACTTCTGCTCCAAACACATCGCCGTCAGATATGGCAAATCTCTTATTGGTAGCATTAACTGCTTTTGAAATACTGCTGCTAAGATCTGCAAGTATCTCATCTGCATGTTCCTGAGTAAAGTTATTGGCAATAAGTGTATCCATTGTCTCAAGATACTGTTTGCAAAAATCATCACTTTGTAATAATGAATTAAAAAATGCATTATTTTTAATACCATTAGAAAGATAGGTATTAATAATAGGCTCAGCATAATCTCCTCGATTATATGGGTCGATAAAACTCTGAGTATTGCCAAGGGTATTATCCACATTATTAAGTGCCCATCTCCATCTGTTATCACTATAGCCGGAGCCATTGCCATCTACTGTTCTCCATACACAGGCAGATTCATTTTTCCACATAAGTGTGTTACCCATATAAATATTGGCACACATAAATTCTATGTAGTTATCAATATCCATCATTGTCTGAACCTGCTGATAATTCTCATCTACAGAAAAATCCGTACTGACAACATATTCATAGAACTCTGAATACTCCTGCGGCGCACCATAATCTGATGTAACAGTCAACACTCTATCCTTTATACCAAGTTCATCTTCAAAATATCTGGAATCATAGTTGGTTGCCAGTGTATATAATCCCCAATACTCGCCATTGATAAACACAATGCAAGGAGTATAATCTTTCTGCAAAATATCTGTACCATCTAAAAGTCCATTGACCAGATAATTCCTGATCTTGGTTGGGTTATCCCAGGCACCGGACAGGAGATATAAAGCATTAGATGTATCATTTAAATAATCATCAATTGCTGTTCCTTCCGGATATAAGTCAGTAGTCTTTATAACAAATGCCTTCTGAGCTTCTTTTGTATGCTGGTCATTAAATATTGTAATAGAAGCTCTAGTTGCAAATGTCTTATCTTTACTGGCTTCATAATATTCCATTTGGATCGGAGCAGACCATTTCTTAAGATAATTGGCCTGAGCACTATTTCCCTGGATAAATCCTTCATAATAAGCTTTACCCGGAACATATATACCTGAATCAAATCCAAACATATCAACAGGATCTACTTCGATAGAGATAACAGGTAAATCAATATAGTTGATGTCTTTAGAAAATCCGATAAAATATGCAGCGCTCTTTTTATACTGGATCTCACCTGTGCCATCTACAGCAATAGCCTTTACAACCAATCCCATATCTACATTAGAGGGAGCATCCTCGTTATAGGTATAGCCATTTCCATCTGATACAGCATATACGTAACTTGAGCCGCTAGGTCTATATATATTGATTTCTCCAGTATATTCTGTTGATTCTGTAGTTGGTTCTGTTCCATCTACTGTGTAATAAACCTTGCAGCTCTCAGGTGCACTGATCGTTAGATTAAAAGCACTGTCATAAAACCCGCTGGGAACTGAGAACGTCAGATCATCCTCTACAGATGATATAGTAGCATCTGCATTACTGCTGCCTATAGTAGAAGACATATATCCGCTCTCAATTCCGCCATCTGTTACCAAGCCGTAACTCTGACCATCAGCAATATCATCAAAACTAATTGCTCTTACAATTTTTTTATCAGTATCATAAAAACTGATCACATTATTGATCCTGTTCGCAAAATCCTCACCAGTCTCAATAGTATAAAAGCTGTTTACTTCAATCTGTGTATTTTCAGGAACTGTATAAACTGATTCTCCTCTAACAAAGACTTCATAACCACTTATATCAATTTCTTTTGTGGAATCATTATATAATTCAATCTGTCCATTACTGCTTACTTCATTTATTACAAATGTACTCTCATCTATAACTGCCTCAGCAGTATCACTATTACTGCCTTCTGCGCCACTCTCAATAAGTGCCTCCTGATCTGCCTCCTCCTGATGTTTAGTCATTCTGATAGCAAAAAACAAAAGCACCAGTGCAGCTATACTTATAAGTATGACAATCAGGTCTCTTTTCTTAAAATTTTCAAATAGTTTCTTCATGTTCGTTCTTTCTTAGCCCCTTTACTTTTTCGTATAACTGATCAGCAATCATAAATAGCAGGCAGCCTATAAAACCTCCGGTAACATTGGTTACAAGATCTGTTACCTCAGTAGCTCCGGTCATAGTAACATATTGCATCACTTCTATTAAAAGACTGGTCAGAAAACTGTAAACTACCGTCATTATGACTCTTCTAAAATTATTGTTCATAGCGCTGGCTATGAGCACTCCCCATGGAATAAAAAATATAACGTTCAAAAAGCTGTATACTACCTGCTTTTCATCCATCGTCCCATCATACTTTTTAAATCCAAAATATATTCTTGTATGTATAACAGACTTCTCAAGTCCAAATCTTCTGTAAAAAGCAATCTGAAAAATAAAACAGGCATATACTGCCATCAGTATGATTGCTCTTTTTTTATTCGAAGATATCTTTTTACCTGTGAACTTTTCTATAAGAAAAAACAATAGCAAAAATGCTATAACAGCTATTGCACAGGTCATCAAAAATACTGTTACAGAAGCGCCTTCCATCTGCTGCCTTACAAGAAACATGAAATAATCAAAATAGATTTTCAACATATCCATTATCATATCGCCTGTCTCAAATATTTACTCTTCTTCTGCCTTCTATCAAACACAAAATCTTCTTTTGCATGGCATATAAACATTGCAACTATCAGATATGCATATTTCAATGTGCCAAGGGAATCAACATACAACAACGAAATCGCATATCCGGCGCTAGCTATGAAAAATGCCTTGGAATAACCGTCTTTAAATCTGAATATCCTTATCAGCATTTTTATCATGGCATAAAAACTATAAAATATATAAGAATACATACCGGGATAAGCATAGCGTATATATTCTGCAACATAGTAATTATCAATTGATTTGACAATAACTCCATTTATAACAGAGGCAAATCCTCTTTTCCTGCCTATTCCAATCAGAGGATTGAGCCATTTGATCTTAAAGATGTCCCAAAGTGCATCTCTATAATCAGAACTCTGCTGCGTTATGGCTGTAGCACCATAATTAAGTGAATAAGACGTTCCAAACAGCTCATCTATTACACTGGTTATTTGTAACATAAAATAATTACTAACACTTGTCCCAGATGTTCCAACTATCAAAGTACCAAGTGTAATAACCGATAACAACCCAAGAACCAGAGTCTTCTTCATATCCTTTTTATCAGACAAAACAAATACAGCAATAAGCTCTACACCAAGGACTGCCATGGCCGACCTTGAACCTGTAAAAACTATATTGGTAATCATCAGCAATAATAAAACCGGTCTTTTGAACATATACATTTTTTTGGTCTTGGTATCCAGCATCAGCAGCGGTATTCCCAAAGTAAGTAAGATACCGTAGGCTATCGAATGAGCTGTCGGACCCATTATCCTGTACTGTCCACTTCTAACGAAATTACCACCTACAAGAGTTCCATCCAGAGTTCTTAAATACTTAAAAAAAGACTCTCCATTGATATACTCAGCAATCCCCTGAATTGCCAGAAGATAATAAGAACCAATTATAAGATCAAGCGTTTTGTCTACTCCCAGTGCCTTATCTATCACATACATCAACATAAATAATGTATATAGATCTATAAACGGATTTAGAAAAGCCTTCACATCTACTCTGTAGACCATAGTGTATGAAATAACAAACAGATAGGGCAATGTAGCTAAAAAAAACTTGTTATATTTGATCGATACTATAAAATCATATAATCGGTCTCTATCAGTAAGTATCATAAGCATTATAAATACGATCATAATCCTGACTGCAGTCATATCAAATCCCGGAACAGGAATGCCAAAATAAGGCGGCATTATGATTGTAGCCAGTATAAAAGCAACAGATGCTCCATAAAAAACCCGTTCTTGTGTATTTTTTATATATTTACTGTCTTTGTTAATTGTCATCGCAAAACCTTTACTGCTTGATAGCCATATATAACTCTACAGGAATTGCTCTTGCCTTGTGATAGCAGTCTCTGTAGAAAAGAGTAAGTGGAAATGTATTAAAGTATTTTCTTTTACTCATCAGTTCTATTCTAAGATCAGTTGCTCTTATATTTTTTTCAAGCAGCTCGACCTGATGAACACTACCTTTTTTATCTTCCACATATTTAAGAGTAGCTTCATGACTCATTTTGAGAGCCTTCAAAAAATCTATTCTCTTTTTCAGATCTCTCATCTTGTGTAATGAGACATTGCCTGAATGTACTCTTCTTTTTAGAGATGTGAAATGGTAGAAATATAATCCTCCAGCGACAAGAGCCATCTTCCATACAAATTCATCATGAGCCCATCCCTCAAAATAGTATGGTACTATCGAATCCCAGAAGGATTTTCTCACACACATGGTACAACCCTGACATCCTATGAATATGTTATGAGGGCCAAACTCCAGATGTTCTAAGGAGCCGTCATTTTTAAAGGTCTTTAATTCCCAGGAAGGAACTCTCAGTGCATCCTCTGAAACAGTAAAGGGCTCAAACTCAGAACCGAGTAGGAGTATATTGCTGTTTTTCTCCATCACATCTGTCATCTTCTCAACTCTGTCCTTTACCCAGATGTCATCCTGATCACAGAAAAAAACATAATCTCCATGGGTCTTTTCTACGCCGTTAAAAAAGTTAAATCCGTAGCCAAGATTTTTATCATTAACATGGACGCTCCAGTTTTGCAGAGTTTCTTTTTCTATATAATTTCTGACCACTTCTACAGTATTATCTGTAGATCTGTCATCGCACACTATGACTTCATCAACAGCCCTTGTCTGATTTCTTATAGACTCCAACTGTTCGATGATCGTGTCTGAGCCATTATATGTGCATACAACTACCGAAGTCTTCACTTTTTACCCCTTCATAACCCTGCCAAGAACTGGAGCATATAATCCCATATTCCATCTTCTGACAGTTTTTACATACATTCCTACCTTGCCGCCATAATATCTGTTTTCAAGATACTGCGGGAAATTGGATTTGATATATTCGCATGTCTTATCAAGAAGTTCATTACGAAGCTTTCTGTCATTGATCCTGCCTATCCTGCTAAGTGAACTGCATAAGAGAATCTTACTGCAAAAATACTCCAGCTCTTCTTTGTACTCATCATAAAAGCCTTTGGCTTTATAAAAAGTAACCATGTCATCTATAACACGGAATATATCTGCTACTCTCTTACCCTTATTGGAGTTCATGGTAGACTGACCTCTAAGGAAGTAGTAGACATATTTCTCATCTATATAGGAAGTCTTATGAAGGTACGGAATCGATTTGATATAAAAGGATGTATCTTCATATATAAGCCCTTCCGGAAAAGTAATATCGTTATCTTTTAAAATGCTTGCTTTATATAATTTATTCCATGGAGATACCTGAGGATTTAAGAACATATCCCTGTTGTCATGATGTTGACCGACTACTCCCCTCGGCTTTAACTCATCCCTGCTACCATCTTCATGTTCATAAACATAATGAAAACTACACTCTACAAGATCTGCATCTTCTCTCACTGCCACGTTATACATAGCCTCAAACATAGCTGTATCAACGCAGTCATCTGAATCAGCAAAACCTATATATTCCCCTGTAGCCTCTTTTATGCCTATATTTCTGGCAGTTCCCTGACCTCCATTTTCTTTGGATATCAGTCTTATCTTATCAGGATATCTCGCTACATATTCATTAACGATATCAACTGAATCATCAGTAGATCCGTCATTGATTACTATGATCTCAATATCCTGAATCGTCTGACCTGTAAGAGCATCCATACTTCTCTTAAGATATCTGGAAGTATTATAGACAGGAACTATTATGCTAACTTTTGCCATACCCCTAAATTCCCCTGATGCATGTACTTAAGACATGCCTATAATAATTTGTAAAAAAGTGAATCACCCTTTAGCTTCTTCTTTATAATTTCTAAATACATAGTCTTTTGACTTGATTGAAATACCATTGTAGATGATACCAACAATCTCACCTTTAAGTTCTTCAATCCTTCTGACGATCATCTTGGTCCTTACAAACTTAGTCATGCCCTCTCTTATGATGATCACATATTTAGCAGAGGTCTTGACCATGTTAAGCGCATCTGAATATACTCCAAGACAAGGCATATCAATGATGATCTCATCATATTTTTCCTGCATCTGAGCTATGAAATCATACCACTTCTGAGTAGATAATAATTCTGCTCTATCCTTGATATTCTCACTTGAATATACTATGTCCATGTTACTATCAATACTTATTACAGGAGCTGCTGTAAGCTGACCATTAAGATAATCTGCAAGTCCATCTGCATGCTCATTTGGAGCAATTGTTCTAAGGATGCTGCTTCGCATATCTGCATCAATAAGAAGCACTTTTTTACCAATACCAGCAAAAGATCTTGCCATATTATATGCATTAACTGTCTTACCCTCTAATGCATCAGCACTTGTAACTACATATATCTGACATCCTTCATCTTCATTTCCAAACAGGAGGTTAGATCTGATATCGTTATAAGCTTCTTTGACTATAAATCTGCTATCATCCTTGAGGATAATATCAGTAATCTTATTCTCTTCACCCTTCTTTTTAGAAGAAACATCAGGAACCTGTCCGAGAACAGGAATTGTAAATATATCCTCAACTTCGTAGATTCTCTTGATAGTTGTATCAAGCATTCCTTTAAGTAAGAAAAATACAAATGCAAGAGCAAAACCACCGGCAAAACCAACCAGCATTATCTGATATACATGAAGTGAATCAATTGGAGATGTAGGAAGCTTGGCTGCATCAAGAACTGTAAAACCACCGGCCTTGACTATGTCATGTACAGCTGTAGGTGCAAGTTCTGTTATTGTATTGGCAATAGTAAGCGCATTATTAGGATTTTCATCATATACATATACTATAAATATCGCAGTATCAGAAACTGCCTTTGCCGATATATTTTCCTGGAGCTTTTTGACTGTATATCCTTCAAGAGGAAGTGCATCTACTACCTGAGACAGGAATGCTGAACTTCTAAGCACCTGCACATAAGATGATATGAGCTTATTAGCCTGTGAAATATCTGATGTAGACAGATTCACTCCGGTGTTAGTCACATTATCCGGATTGGAATATACATAAAAAGATACATCTACGCGATAATAAGCATAGGAAAAATAACTTCCGGCAATACTGGAAACAAGTGCTATCACAACACCTGTGATGATCATATATACTATGTTATTTTTTAATGTTGATAGAATCTTCTCAATGTGAAAGTTCTCAATTATTGTGTTAAACATATCTTGACTCCTTAATTTCTGACTTTTTTATAATGTTTTTTATTTTTATGCGAATCTTATATTCAATAGTACATACTACAAGAGCAACTATTATATATGGAACATAGAATAAACCATGAAAATCCTTGAGAACAGGCATCTCTCTAAGCCGTGTTATCTCTAGATCAAGTAAGGTTATGTATACAAAAGAAACCAGTTTAAAAACCACAAAATGGAGTGCCATGATATCCAGAGACGCTCTTCCTAAAAGCTCCAACAATCTGCTCTTATGTATAAGTGGGAACATTGAAAATGCAAATATCCATAATATTCCGAAATAACTAGCAGGAAGATCTCTTAATCCAACATTCACACCCAGCCCTCCCATATAAACGAGGCTGTATATAGCATGCACAGCCAAACCTACTACAAATACACCCACTTTGTATCTGGTAGCAAAGCTTTCCAGCCGAAACTCCCTAAAGAGTATACCCATATAAAAAAAACTCATGCTATAAAAAATTCGGTTCAAATTGTATACTTTAGTTATCAATCCAAACTTTCCAAGCAAAAACATCAATATGACAATAGCTGTGAGAACTATGTATCTACTCTTCCTAGTCTGCAGCTTGTAGCAGAAATATTCAATTACAATGTACATACAAACCATGATCAATAGAGCTCTGAGAAACCACATTGGTCCGTTTAATTCCGATTCCATATGAAGCATGAAAATAAGCACGAAATTTTTAATATAATCTGTAATACTATAGGCTGGTTCTGAAGTCATATACAAAGAAACAAATACATTATGAAACAGCCAGAAAAAAAAGCTAAAACATACAAAGGGAATATAATATGCTTTAAATTTCCTGATCACCGATCTGACCGGCGTCAGCGAATAATTATGATTGTATAAATAACCATTAATGAAAAAAAAGGCTGGAACTGCAGCGTATGCGCAGAAATTGATGAGTACAGCATATTCAGAGTCAGTATTCCGCACTGCATTATTCATTAATGCATGCATGACTACCACAAGGATTATAGAAATCCCCTTCATGACATCTATATACGCCATTCGTTTAGAATCATTTCTCCCCATACATAATCCCTCAACAAATAATTCAAATTTCAGTTACCTAATATACCATATTTATTTAGACAAAAACAACTATATGGCACTAAAAATGCTTATTATTGTCATTAAATTCTTAATTAGTCAAAAAGAGCAGACTCCAAGCCTGGAATCCGCCCCTCATTATTTATAATTTATGCTGTATATTCAATATCAGCTGCAGTACACCTAGCTTGTATAACAGCCAATGTAGAAACATCTTGTTTTTCTCTTTGCCTGTAACCAGATGGCTACTTATGTATGGCAAAATATATTCAGTATAAATGTCTTTTGGAATCCGGCTTTTAATATATTTGTACCATTCATCTGCTTTATAAACATACCTGCATTGCCACGGTTTAACAGGCTGCGCATAATGAATCATTACTGGATGATCAATTGCTTCAAGAATCTCATCAACAGCAAAATGATCAGTTATGAAACTGCTGTATGATCTCTGTTTATAATTAATAAAACGATACTTAACGAGTGCATTGTATTTAAGCTCAAGAAAAAGAATCTTGCCTCTGCATACAATATTTAAAATATCCTGATCAGCAAACAGTAATCTCTTGTCCGACAGATTCAGGAACCTCTCTTCTACATTATCCCTGCGCATCAGTTCAAGATTCATCAATAAAAAACCAGCATTGACATAATCTTTTGAATCAGGTTTCTCATGGGTATAATTAAACCTTGTGATATATTGCTCAGCCTCAATGTCCCTGACGGCTCCAACGTAATATCCGTCAATATCACGTTCAAATAATGGTGATAAATCTCCTTTTACCAGAATATCGCCATCCATATATATACATTTATCGCAATCTTTTAATATACTTGGAAGAAGCAATCTATACATTGTTGGAATAGTGGTATGTTTTATTACCAGATTAGAAGTAGCAAAAGCATCTCCCATATTCACAAAATGTATTTTTACATTATCAAATTCTTTTTCTATAGTACTGATTACAGCCTTGTTGGAATCACTGATATCTCCTGGTGCCAGGACATAAATATCATACCTCTTATCTCTTGCTGCATTATATATCAATGAATGTGCAGCAATATATGTAGGTACTATATAGTTATCATCTGCAGAAAAAACAAAAGTTAAATTATTCATTTCAAATCCTTTTTAATTTATTTTGATCACAATTCAGGCATAGGTTGCCCGCTCTTTTGTGCGAGATAGCATTTATAGAAAGGATTGCTCTTATTAAGATTCTTATATCGTTTCTTCCTGACAATGATCCTTATATAGTCAAACAAAAACGGGCAGCTCATGAGAAGGTTCTTAATCCTGGCTTTCATGTTAGCAGCATTTCCCTTGCTCCTCCACTCACCTGCGCACAGATGGATAGCATAATGATCCAGAGATAGCCTCCCTATCTCAAAAAACTCCTTCGGATAAATAGTAAAATCTCCAAGTTCCTGATATATATTACCCAATTTAAACTCCGGATAATTTTTTAAAATGTAATATGTAAAGTAATAATTATTGGTAATATATCCTTTTATATGATACTTGCCATCCTTATAATAAAGTCTTTTATCTACCTGCTTTTCCTCTGCAGCAGTATCAAAAACAGTATTGTTGTACATATCCAAAAGTGCCACAAACAGTGGATTGTTCTTCTCACATCCCATAACTGCTGTTCCAACGGCGCTGTCAAAGATAAAATTAAGGAACGCCCTATTTACAAGGAGCTTGTCAAAACTCTTATTCACAAAAACATCAGTATCAAGATATATTCCACCATATTCACATAGGTATTTAAGTCTGTAGTAATCTCCTACAAAACACCATTTTTTATCACTATAAGCCTTCTGAACAAATACGCACTCATCAAAGGTGCAATTTGTTTCATCCCATCTCATAATAGTAAAACCAGCTAATTTTTCCCATGAATCAAGGCATTTTTGAAGATCTTCCGGAATTGGATTGCCTCCGAACCAGCAATAATGAAGAATCTTAGGAATCCTGTCACTCCCCTGTGGCATTATATCCTTAAGATCATTAATATCAGAAGTCCATTTAACTTTAGAAGCCATACTTTATCCCCCATATTCCAGCATAACTATACTTTGGATGAACCATTCAACACTTATACTGAAACATTATATAATCAGAATTTGTTTTTTGCTATATTTTTTTATTTCTTTCTGTCGTATTAACATAAAATTTTTCTTTATAATTTTGGCTGTTTTTGACAAGAAAATATTCTTTACCTTTGTACTTTCCATGCTTATAATAGTGGTGTTTATTTTTAATTTTTGTTAGGGGGAAATTACATAATGAATTGGCAAATTCTCAAAGCCTTGATTACAGATAAGGATTTTCGCTTTGTATATTTAAGCAGAAAAGAATTTTATAATAATATGCCAGACGAGGAATTTCTGAAAAGGAAATACAAATGTCTGATGCATCACGATCTAAATCTAGACAATCCCGTTTATTTTAATGAAAAACTTCAGTGGCTCAAACTCTACTATAAAAAACCGGAATTTGTAAAACTGGTTGATAAGGTTGCAGTCAAAGATTATATTGCAGAAACAATCGGTTCTGAACATATCATCCCTACTTTGGGAATATATGACAGATTTGAAGATATTGATTTCGATAAGCTTCCGAATCAGTTTGTCATCAAATGTACACACGATAGTGCAAGCACTTTAGTATGTTCTGATAAAAAGACTTTTGATTTCAAAAAAGCCAAAAAGCAGATAAACAAATGTTTAAAAAAACACTATCACATGCTTGGCAGAGAATGGCCTTATGGCCAAGTACAGCCTAGGATCATCATTGATCAGTTCATGGTTGATGAAGGAGGAATAGAACTAAAAGACTATAAATTCTTCTGTTTCAATGGTGAGGTAAAATGCGTCAGCGTTGATTTTAATCGTTTCACTGATCACCATGCCAATTACTACTCTCCGGAATTTAAGCTCCTTGAAATAGGCAAAAAAGGCTGCAGACCAGACCCCGATCACAAACTTGATAAACCCTCAAACTGGGATGAAATGATTCAAATTGCCCAAAAGCTTTCAACCGGTTTTCCATTTCTGCGAGTAGATCTATACAGCATCAAGGGTAAAACATACTTTGGAGAATTGACATTATTCCCTGCATCAGGTTTCAGTCCATTCATGACCGATGAGCAGGACAAACTCCTTGGAAGCTGGATTACTCTTCCGGAAAAATGTGTCAGCTGACAATTTAACATATAAATCGAATACCCCTCTTTTCTTATCTTTACCTTTTCTATTGTTCTTTTGAAAAGGCAAATTCAAGAAAAGAGGGGTTTTTAATTTACTCAACCAACTAATTCCTGTCTCTGTTTTCTCTTAATAGCTTTAACCAATTTAGTCTTGTTCACCATTTTAATAAAGAAAGTCTTGCAGTCATTGTATTCAGGCAGTTTTCGAAGTGTAATCAACAGTAAGATATTGGCCAGCAATGCGCAGACTATTCCTCTTACAAAAAAGGTATATATTGAATGTGTAAAATCTATGTAACGGGTAGCAAACCAGGTAACAGCGCAGATTACTACTGCGTCAAAAGAATAAAACAATATCCTCTTTGCAAATGGTATAAGTGCATCTTTTTTAAATACATATTTAAAGAGATTACGCAGCACCCATGGAATCTCTACTACCACTCTTGCAAATACCGAAGAAAGAATTACTCCATATATTCCAAATGTCTGCACTGTCAAAAGATTAAGAGTCAGATTGGTTAGTGCAGAGGTAAGAGGTCTGTATTTGTCATAACTCCATATTCCTGCGGCGTCTTTGTACATGTTTAATAATCTGCATATAGCGCCGGTATAATAGAATGCACAAAAGCTTATAACTACACCAAAATCAAATTGAAGATCTTTTCCAACCCATACATCCATAAAAGGTTCAAATACAGATAATAAGCAAGCAGTGATCATTATAGATATCCACATGATCATCATTGTGAATTTCCTAAGATCCCTTTCATTTTTTTCAGGAGTCTCTGTAAGAAAGCTATTGCCAAAGCCTGCCATTACTGCTCCTAAAAATACAGATAGCACCGATCCCAATGCATTTACTATGTAATAGTAATTCTGATACATAGCAAGTATACTAAGTCCAAGGAAAGAAGATACTACGATTGGATCCGCAGAACGCATTACTACTGTAGCAATCTTGGAAGTAAATACATCCCTGACTCTCTTATTGATAACTTCAACATTATCTCTGGACAACTCCCCTTCAGGATGATAGTTCGGGAACATCCTGTTGGTGAAAAAGGCTGTACAGATATTGATCATGAGCTGTGACAATAGTGACAGTATCAGAAACATATAATAATTTCTGAATAATACCAGAACCATTGCCTGCAAGACATAAGTTACAGTATTTACACCGATAGTAACTTTACTTGCTACATCTGATCTCTGGAAGGCTGATAACAGACAGTTTTTATAGGCAAAAAGAAAATAACTGCAAACAGTCGTCGCCAGATTTAAGAGATACAGCACAAAAACATTAAGGTCTTCCGGTACTCCACCCTTGATAAGCTTTGGAACAAACGGAAAGATCACAAGGCCAATTACAGCAATGACACAGCCGATTATCCTGTAATACTTTCTATACAGTTTCATCAAGGCACGGATTCTGTCCTCGTCATCATCTGCTATAGCTTTGTACATGCTATAATTCATGGCACTTCCTACACCAAGCTCTGTCAGATTGAGCACCTGAAGGATAGATGCAAAAAGGCCATTTAAGCCTGTATATTCAACGCCTAGGAAATACAACATCAAAGTACGCATCACAAATGGTGCTATAGTGGAATATACAAAATTAAGTCCACCAAAAACAGTATTCCTTACAGCGTTTTTTGTTCTATTAAGTTTCATCCCCAAACTCCCTTATTTCTAGTAAATAAATCCTACATAAAGCTTGAGATCACCTTGCTTTATGTATTGCATATACTTATTTTTGCTGGTTGCATATTTAGATGAGTATATGCAGATTTTGGCAGAGGCAGCCCCCTGCGGTATTTCATAACAATAAAAATCATAGCCGGGATACCCTTTGGAATTGATCTCAATGGCATTCCCGTTTGCATCATAAAAATCCACAAGATGGACATTTCTGCTATATGCATCGCCATCATTTATACATTTTATTTTCAGATATCTGGCACTTGCATCAAATGACTGCATATAGTCGGTGGTAGATACAACCATGCATCCCCAGGATGTATCATGGACAACAGCACCATTATCCTGCTTGATAGTTACATCCGGAATCAGATATTTCGTAACATCCGTATACTCACTTCCATCATATTTTACAGGGTTAGTGATTGCCCTGATCATATCTATATTAGAAGAAGACAACTTTTTCCTGTCAATAAGACCATATTCACTTGATACACCATTGTCCCATACTATAGTCTTGATTCCATGCTCTCCTGCTCTTGCCACAAAATTGCCTGCTGCCACAGCTCTTTTATCTGCAAGCTTATAGGACGCCTTATATCCAAACTCACCTATAATGATTGGTGCTCCCAATTTCTTACTATACTTTTCCAATGCGGAAAAAGTCTTATCTATACTCTGGTCAAATTCGTCAGTATACATATGAACTTCAATTATAAGCTTATCTTTGGCACTGTCCTTTGGCAATTTAAAAGAGGACAAAAAAGGTGTAGCATACTTGTCCATAAGCGTAGGACATATCAGAAGTCTGTCTGCATTATTACCGCCGGTGCTCCTGACAGCATCTACGAATACCTGATTAAGTTCATTGGTCTGACTGGCTGAGAGATCACTATATACAAAGCCTTCCTGTATATTGACAATCTCATTATAGCCTTCAAACAAGACTCTACTGTCATAGTCCTTAAACCGCTCAGCAACGGCAGTCCAGATATCACTGGCGGCACTGCAGACCTTAGCAAAATCAGCCTCATCAGTTCCAGCATAAATCAGCTTATAATCATGATGAGAATTGATGATGACGTTAAGACCTGCATCCAGAGACATATTGACAATACGTTCAACCCTCTGAAACCATGAATCATAGATTCTGTAATGTCCTGACTCATCTATATATGTATGAAAACTCCATGACACAGGAATCCTTATGGTATCAAAGCCGCAGTCAGCAACATATTGTATGATCTCCGGCGTAGTCTCCACATTGCCATATACGTATTCGTAGTTTAGATTCTCAAGGCCGTTTAATTCTCCTGTATGCGCATCCAGGGTATTGCCAAGATTCCAGCCTACCTTCATATTTTTTACAAAAGTATGAGCATTATTAGTCTGCTTACTCTTAGCAGCATAAGAGACAGAGGAAGCCACACTGACAGCTATGATCAGTACTGCTGCAGTAATACTGAGAGTCGCCTTGCATATAGATCCTATTTTTTTATACATTATCTACCCCTCTTATAGATCTGACACTATACTCAAAAACAGAATTACAATCTATGCTGCTTATTTAATACCAAGCGGAAAATACCTAATTTATATAATATCCAACGTAAAAAGATCCTTCTTTTTATTGTATCGACATCATCATATTTTTTGATATAAGGCAAAATATGTTCCCTGTAGATATTATCTGGAACATTCTTTTTGATGTATCTGTACCATTTTTCGCCTTTGTATACATACCTGCATTGCCAGGGTTTTATTGCCTGAGCATAATGTATCATTACCGGATGATCAATAGCATCGTATATTTCCTGGATTGGATATTTATCAGTAATATAGCTGCTATAATGTTTTTGCTTATAATTTACAAAAGTATACTTAACTATAGTATTAAACTTAAGTTCTAAAAATCTGATCTTGCCATGACATACGATATTTACTATATCCTGATCTGCAAACATCAGCTTCTTGCCGGCATATTCCATAAACTTCTGTTCAATGCCATCTTCTCTCATCAGACGGAGATTCATAAGTAATAAACCAGCATTAATATAATTCTCACAATCGGGAGGAGTACAATCATAATCAAACTTTTTGATGCAGATGTCAGCCTCTATATCTCTAACACCTCCCACATAATATCCTTCCATATCAATATCAAACAGCTCTGACATATCTCCTGTTACAAGAATATCTCCATCCAGATACAGGCACTTATCGCAGTCCGGCAAAAGACTCGGCAAAAGGAGTCTATACATTGTAGGAATAGAGGTATGATCAAGAAACAGGCTTGATGAGCTAAATGCATCTCCAAGGTTTATAAAATGTATCTTAAGATTAGTGAATTCTTTTTCTATGGAACTTATTGTGTCCTTACTGGAATCCATAAGATTTCCAGGTGCCAGGACATAAACATCATAACAATCATTACGGCGTGCATGATATAACAAAGAATGTATAGCAACATATGTAGGTACAATGTAGTTATCATCCGAAGAAAAAACAACAGTATAATTATTCATTAAATCCCCCATAATATTCTCGTAACCCCAAAATAATAACGTAAATACGTCTTCTTTAGAATATTCAAATTGCGAAGCTATGTCAATTCATTGTTTTTTAGGTAGAAAATTGCATAAAAAAGCGGCAACATATTTCAGTTACCGCTTTTACAACTCTTCATTTTGTTGTTTCTTGCCTAATTATTATCAGCAAGCAGCACTAATGTTGTTAATGTCATCCTCAATTGGTGCTGGTGGCACTAATGGTGCTTCTCCTCCAACTGGATCTACTGTAAGTGTTTGATCAAAATCAAGTTCTGTGATTTCTGGCTGAATCCATTTTGAACTCATATTTTTCTCCCCTTTTCATAATTTATTTGTATACTTCGTTAATCAATTAAAAATTTTGATACATGTTCAGTATACAGTCATTGTCATTAATGTGAAACAAATCTATCAAAATTGTAATAATTCAGTTTCCATTCAATCAGCTCTATAGCTGACAATTGAATTTCATATGCAGTTTGGGCTTAGAAATCGCATTGAAGGCGCTTAAAAGTCGCATTGAAGGTGCTTAGTTCATGCTACCTTTGGCGTTTTTACCGATGGTGGCATGCTTTTTGCACCTTTGTTGCATGCTACTTTTGCCGTTTTCCCCGATGGTGGCATGCTTTTTGCGCCTTTGTTGCATGCTACCTTTGGCGTTTTTACCGATGGTGGCATGCTTTTTGCGCCTTTGTTGCATGCTACCTTTGGCGTTTTTCTTGATGGTGGCATGCTTTTTGCGCCTTTGTTGCATGCTACCTTTGGCGTTTTCCCCGATGGTAGCATGCTTAACAGCCTCATTCCCCATGCTACCTTTCCTATTTTCCTCATTGGTAGCATGTTACATTACATTTTCCTATATAAACAGTTTCCTTTTCAATTTACATCTTTTCCTATTTTCTACATATTCTATGTCACGCGACCATCTTGAATTCAATTGTTATAAATAATAACAAATCAATTCATTGCCAAAGTGTAATGTTACTATATATAACACCATCCTCTGCCTGTCCATTAATTATTTACATTTAGTAATCATTATGTTACTATATTTGGGAATTGATATTCTTTTTATGTTATTATTCATAACATCAAGAAGATAATTCATAACAACATGCTTTATAACAGCATTAAATTAATAACCAAAAGCAACTATTATAGGGGTACAAACGATGAAAAAATTGTCACAATCTTTACTTGCAGAGACAGTAAGTGCACAGCGTAAGGCTCTTGGGCTTACTCAGGCTCAGCTCTCAGAATCAACAGGAATCAACCGCAGCATGATCAGTCATCTTGAAGCAGGCGAATACATGCCATCAATTGCTCAGCTTGAGGCTCTTGCTGATACACTTCAGTTTGATGTGGTAAGTCTCTTTGAAGAGTCAGGAGATAATACTTCTTTTGAAAAAGTATCTCCTAAAAAAATTGCAGTTGCAGGAACAGGCTACGTTGGTCTCTCACTGGCTACTCTCCTTGCACAGCACAATCACGTAACTGCAGTAGATATCATTCCTGAGAAGGTTGAGATGATCAATAATAAGAAATCTCCTATTCAGGATGACTATATTGAGCAGTATCTGGCAGAAAAAGAGCTTGATCTTACAGCTACTCTTGACGGAGCTGCTGCATATAAAGATGCTGATTTTGTAATCATTGCAGCACCTACTAACTATGATGCTAAAATGAACTATTTTGACACATCAGCTGTAGAGGCAGTTATTGAACTTGTTATGTCTGTAAACCCTGATGCCATCATGGTCATCAAATCTACTATTCCTGTTGGATATACAGAATCAGTCAGAAAGAAATTCAATACTAAGAATATAATCTTCAGTCCTGAGTTCCTTCGTGAATCAAAGGCTCTGTATGACAATCTGTATCCTTCAAGAATCATCGTAGGTACAGACCTTGAGGACGAGCGTCTTGTAAAGGCTGCTCACGAATTTGCTTCACTTCTTCAGGAAGCAGCTATCAAGAAAAATATCGATACACTGTTCATGGGACTTACAGAAGCAGAGGCTGTAAAACTTTTTGCTAATACATATCTTGCTCTTAGAGTATCCTATTTCAACGAGCTGGATACTTATGCAGAGACTAAAGGCCTTAATACAAGCCAGATCATAAATGGTGTATGTCTCGATCCTCGTATCGGAACTCATTACAACAACCCTTCATTTGGCTATGGTGGCTATTGCCTTCCAAAGGATACCAAGCAGCTCCTTGCCAACTATCAGGACGTTCCTGAAAACCTTATTGAAGCTATTGTTGAGTCAAACCGCACACGAAAAGACTTCATCGCTGACAGAGTTCTTGAAATTGCCGGCGCCTATGGCAATTCAGAAGCCTTTTCCAAAAACAAAGAGCACGAGGTAGTTGTAGGCGTATACAGACTTACTATGAAATCCAACTCAGACAACTTCCGCCAGTCTTCTATCCAGGGTGTCATGAAGAGGATCAAGGCAAAAGGCGCCAAGGTCATCATCTACGAGCCAACACTTGAAGATGGTTCAACATTCTTTGGTAGCGAAGTTGTTAATGATCTTGATGAATTCAAGAAGAGAAGTCATTCCATCATTGCTAACCGTTACAGTAACAAGCTGGACGATGTAAAGGACAAAGTATACACAAGAGACCTCTTCCAGAGAGATTAATCTCGTCCAATATGATAGTCAATGGGGACGTATCAAAATGACTCGTTTGATACGTCCCCACTGGCTCACATTATGATTTCTTCACAAACAAAGCTCTGACTGCAGCAACGGTACCCAGCACCACTGCCAAGGCTCCTGCGGCAGCTGCGATGATGACCAATCTATTCTTTGAATTAGATTTGGTTGAGGTATCTCGCAGGCTCCATACGCTTTGACCAGGCTGCAGATCTTTTCCACTGAATCTGAGCGGACTTTCTATGCGCATATATTTTGAAACAAGCACAATAAAGTCGAAAAGACCTTCATGCTTATTTAAAAAAGCTATTACATTTGCCGGAGCATGATTACTCTTTAGGAGTGAGATCATAGCTCCTTTGTTTTTCCCTATTACTTCCATGATAATATCACTGCCGGTTATGAAATTAATGGCATCGATCATTGAACTGCTAAAGCCATTTTGAAGCAGGATAGTCTTGATATTCTTGGCCATTTGCGGATTTTGAGTTTTATACCGAAGCACATATGAAATGAGCTTTGCTGCACTATCAGAATATCTCTCGTCGCAAAAAACATCTGCCAGGCCGTCAGTATCACCTTTAAAAGCATTTTTTATGACATTGCCAAGCATATCGGCTACCTGAACTCTAGTGGTCATAAGGCATGCTCTTATGAAACTGTTTAGCATTTCATCAAGGTCTGCCATCTTCTTGTCCTGGCCATCAGCTTTCCAGACAAAGGCTTTACCATCATCGTCAAAAAACAGAATTGCATTAGAGCAGTGATTTTCTGCAAATCCAAGTCTTCCAAAGTTTGTACCCAGATAAAACTGCTTTTCACCAACATCATTTAAAAGGATATTGACGAAGTCACTCTCTTCATTGATATTGTGGATCTTGGCGCTATTTTGTATTATCTCATTTGAGTATTTCCTGATAAATCCATCTGAAAAGCCCTGACCATCATATGCATAACAATCATCTACCTTTTCATCCATAATGGTAATAAACTTCGCCTTATTGCCACCTTTTGAATGACCGGTAACTGTGATCGTATCACAATCGTCAAACGTTAAAGACTGGAACCATGCAAGTGCATTTTGCTGAAAATCAGTCGGAACTTTATATAGTCCAGTTACATTATCTACCCACTCTGCATCACTTTCTGTACCTTTAAAAGCAACAATAGCCTCTTTTGCTTCCGGATCATACAGATAGACGCTTCTACCACCACCAGCCTCAGCATCTTCAATGTGTATCTCGCGTATCACAAGACTTTTCAAGCGTTCATCACAATTAATAGCATTAAAGATTTCTTTAAACTCATAGCCAAGCATTCCTGTACGATACTCTTTGTCATCAACAAAATGAATATTAGCCAGTACACTTTCAACATATTGGCCAACACTATTACATTCATTGGAAGAAGACAAAAAGTCTGTCTTGGGATTGCCGAATTTCTCACAATAAAGAAGATTATTGATCAGTACAATTTGCTCAATTGATAGATTGCTGCTCATAGTTCCCCCTATCCATTAGACAATGACAATTGCGACATTGAATATAACCTGATGACTATAGCCTTATTATTGAACGCTAATTCATTATATCATATATGTTTATTCGTTATAGAGTCACCGGGGACGTATCAAAATGACTCATTGCATACAATGAGTCATTTTGATACGTCCCCAGTGACTCACAGTGACTCCTTCACAGCCTCACAAAGTTCTCCAACATCTTTTTTCCATCAGGAGTCATGATGCTCTCCGGATGAAACTGCAAGCCATATACCGGATAGTCCTTGTGCTCGACAGCCATGATCTCGCCGTCATCAGCTCTGGCTGTCACTTTGAGACAATCCGGAAGGGTATCTTCCTGCAGTGACAGGGAATGGTATCTGGCTACCTTCACTTCTTTTTCTAATCCGTTAAAAAGAGGTGACGATGTATCCAGCTCTGTATCTGACTGCTTACCATGCATAAGTCTTGAGGCATGTCCAACAGTTCCTCCAAAGGCTTCGCATATAGCCTGATGTCCAAGGCACACGCCAAGGATAGGGATCTTGCCCGAAAGCTTTTTTACTACTTCTTCGCAGATACCTGCTTCTGATGGTTTGCCAGGTCCTGGAGAAAGGACTATCTTCTCCGGGCCAAGTTTTTCTATCTCCTCAACTGTCATAGCATCATTTCTTACAGCCTTGATATCAGGTGCAATGCTGCCTATCATTTGATATAAGTTATATGTAAAACTATCATAATTATCTATTATCAAGATCATGTTATGCTCTCCCCTTTTTCTGAGAATCTATGCCATTAGTTATATTCCGCATTTTCTTAATGAAAACCTTCAAAGTCAATACTTACACCTCTTGAGCCTCTTTGATCGCCAGTACTACTGCCTTGGCTTTGTTGATGCATTCCTGATATTCATTCTCCGGAACGCTGTCTGCCACAATGCCGGCTCCCGACCTTACAAATACATAGCCATTTTTCTTGTAGGCAAATCTAATGGCAATGCAGGTATCAAGATTACCTGTAAAATCAACGTATCCGATGGCTCCGCCATAGATGCCGCGCTTATTGTCCTCAAGCTCATCAATTATTTCGCAAGCTCTTATCTTGGGTGCTCCGGAGAGAGTTCCTGCAGGAAGCACGCTGTCAATGGCATCTACAGCCTGTCTGTCAGCAGATAGTCTTCCTTTTACAGCCGATCCAATGTGCATTACATGGGAATATCTTTCGATGGACATGTATTTCTCAACTTCGACTGTTCCGAAATCGCAGAGTCTGCCAAGATCGTTCCTTCCAAGATCCACCAGCATGTTATGCTCGGCTCTCTCTTTTTCATCAGCAAGCAGTTCCTTTTCCAGAGCCTGATCTTCCTCGTAGTCCTTGCCTCTTGGCCTTGTTCCTGCCAGTGGGAAAGTCCTGATCTCGCCATTTTCAACTTTTACCAGGGTCTCCGGAGAAGCACCTGCAATCTCAATATCTCCGGCAAAATAGAACATATATGGTGAAGGATTAGTTGTTCTAAGGACTCTGTAGGTATCAAAGAGGCTTCCTTCAAACCGTGCTTTCATTGGGTTTGAGAGCACAAGCTGGAATATATCTCCTTCAAATATATGATTTTTGACTTTTTCAACCTTCTGACAGTACTCCTCTTTGGAAAAAAGTGGCTTGATCTCCTCCAAAAGCCTTCCGGATTCCTGCTCTTTGGAAGCGCCATATTTTATAAGGTCTTCCATCTCCTGTAGCTTGCTCACAGCTATGTCATATGATTTTTCAAGATCATCAACGTGTACATTTGATATAAGTACAATCTTTTGTTTGAAATTGTCAAAGGCAATCAGATTCTCAAACAGCATGAGATCCATGTCAGGACATTCAATATCCTCTTTTGCCTGAAAATGAAGAGATGGCTCGCCATATTGCATGTAATCATAGGAAAAATAACCTACAAGGCCACCTGTAAATGTAGGGAAATCCTCAAGTCTTGGAGCGCGGTTCTCCTTCACCAGCTTTTTAACATATTCCCCAGGGTGCGCTGTTTCAATTTCTTTAACCGCGCCGTTTTTGATATACAGCTTATTTCCTCTGGCTGTGAGCTCCATTGTCGGGTCATAGCCCAGAAATGAATATCTGCCCCACTGTCTGGAATCTTCCACACTCTCAAGCAAAAAAGCGTGGTCACTTACATTTTGCAGCTTGCGCATAACTTCTACCGGTGTCGAGATGTCAGAGAGGATCTCTCTCTTAACAGGAATCAGCTTGTAGTCCCCGGATACTGCTATTTCTTTTACCTGTTCAATTGTAGTCTGCTTCATACCTTTACTCCCTTTCGCTTTGTCGCGTCGAGTGCGGTTGCATTTATACAACATTTACCTATCACGCGAGTGCACATCCATAGCGGAGTGTTTTTATATCATAAAAAAGCAATTTCCTAGGATATAAAAAAAGCCCCTGACAGAAAAAATATTCTGTCAAGGGCGAGTCATCTTAAACCCGTGGTGCCACCTTGTTTTGTTCACACACTCTCAGCGAGATACCAACATATCCCCGGCAAATAACGGATGCCTGCCGTCATGCAATACTAAGGCAAATATCAAGTCTGTCAGACGCGTGATCACGATAGCCGCAAAACAAACTCTGCACATGCCATTTGGTACATGCCCTCAGTGGTCCATTTGCAAATTAGCGTTCTACCTGGCTCACACCTACCCAGACTCTCTGAAAGTGCCCGACTTGCGTTATCTCCACTTCAACGGTTTAACTTAATAAATTAAATTTATTGTAATTGCATATTTTTCTCAAGTCAATGATTTTTTTTACTGATCATACACGACCTGAAAGAACTGCAAAAGTATACTTCTCATATACAATGAAATAAAGCCTGTCGGCATTTTCTCCATCCAAAAATTCCAATAAAAGTTCAAAAATACCACTATCATAACCAGGCACTGGCTCATATATTCCTTCAAAGGCTCCAAAAAGCCCCTCATCACTCATGAATACTTCATTTATTGTTTCTCTAAGAGAATCAAGCTGGTCAGCATCCTCGCTATAATCATATATGGATGTAAAATAGTCATACAGATCAGTTCCCACTTTTTTTACATCAAATATGATCTTGTTTTTCCTCTCTTCAAAACTATCTACTCCAGTATTACTGTATTCTTCATACTCTTTTACCAAAGCATTTCTCAGTTCCCCGGCCATATTCGAGTCGTCTCTTGAATAGCTAAGGAAATCCACCGAAATATCATAAGGAACGACCTTATCATTCATTTCATCCCAAATATCTAAAGATCTGCCCTCTTCCTCAGACATAACTCCACTATGCACCAGGCCTAATGTAGCAGGCGCTTTATCACTAGCTTCCGCCGCTACATAAGTGGCAACAGCCTTTAAATAGCTCTTTCTACGAAGCCACCAATATATCATCAGTAAAAAGAGCACTGTAAAGATGAGCAGTGTATATATCCCTTCCTCCCAGAAGGTCTCATATTCAGTAATATATAACACTCCTGCCAGCAAAAACGCCAGGAATACTATTATCTTAACAAGTGCTAACAGCGGATTGATCCTTGGCACAACATCGATATGATCTTCATAATCAAAAAGGTCATATCGGATTCCAAAGATCCCATCGTTGGACACTCTCACATCATATTTGTTCTGATAATCCGTAGCCTTGATCTCAATATTGTTATACCTTGGAAAAAGAGCTATGCTCTCTTTGGAATCTCTTAACAGATCATAAAAATAGCCTGCTATCAAATTACTAGGCTTTCCATAAAAAATCATTGCTAAAACCTCTTTTTCTATTGGTCAATGACCAATTATCACGTCCTAAATTACAGAAAAAACTTACGTCACCTACTGATCATTTGACTTCAACAGGAAAATGTAACTTCATTTCTTCTACCATCTTTTTTAGTGCAGACATATGCTTAACACTAAACTTATACTTCTGCTCCTCAAGCATTATGCTTACCTTGGCTTCTTCTACACCATACATTTCTACAGTGCAGGATCTGATACCATAGTATGGAATGCGCTTGCTGCTCAGTATGCTCTTTACTATCATTTCATCACTGTCAAAAACAACAGTTTTCTTAATAAGGAATTCATAAAACATATATGGATAATACACTACCAGCGTTAAACATATTGTAAAAGTAAAAATACCAACCACTGCCAAAGTTATCACATATACATTATTTTCAACGATATTCATCCATAACCCCAGTAAGCAGGTAAAATAATAACCTATAATAACTGGTATAAGCGTAAAAAACCTGGTTTTGGGATCATTAAGCACTTGTTTTTCTTTGTATATTTTCATCTCAACATTCTTTCCTCATACAATTTCTCTTATTTAGCAAAACTTCTGAACATATTCATCAAAAAACGGCAACGTCAACTCTGCATTACCATAGGCTTCTGAGGAATCTGCCAGCAACCCGATTTTTTTCAAAGCATTACTATGAACCTGATAGCTGCTAGGTTTGTCCATCTCAGCAAGAATCTCTTTTCTTTTTTTCTTACCGCTTGAAACTATCCTTAATATCTTGCGCTCTCCTTCAGGTAGTTCTTTCCATATTTTTTCATAACACTGTGAAAAAAGTTCACTCTTGGCATGCTTGATAATATACTCGTCTCCCTTGTCTGAATACTGAAAATAAGCACTTCCAATGACCTGATATGCATATGCAAATCCCTTGGATAATTTTGCATAGTAAATAGCTGTATCCTCATCCATAGATAATAGATCCTCATACTTGATTGTCATTGCAGGCATTGCAAAAGGCTCTGTCCTAAGTTCTGCTGCCCTCTTAAAAAATGTAAGATTCGGCACTTCACCCAGTTCGTAAAAATTCTGATATACTCCGGAACAAATAAGATATACAGGCCACGGACGACCATCAGCAGTCATATTGCGAATGAGCTTAGCATAAACGGAACAAAACTGCGCCATCTCATCAGTTTTGGCTATATCATCAATACCTATAAGAATCTTTTTGCCCAATTCTATCAATATCCGCATCAACTGCTCTAAGCGTACTTCCTTGTCATACTCAATATCAGGGCTCAGATCAGTACTTATATTGACAACAGGCACACTGATTCCTATGGATGTCTTTTCTGAAACAAGAAACTTTTTTACATCAGGTTCCAGTGACAGATATGATATCAGTGTATCAATAGGGCTTCTCGTTGATGAAAGATCATAGACAAGCCAACCGCCCTCTTTCTTTTCCCTATAATGCCTGAGAATATTTCCAAACATCACAGTCTTACCTGAACCTCTGATTCCAATTATCTTATAAACATTCTCAGATGGAATCTCATACGAGAAATTCTCATATATACTTTCTTCAATATTAGTTGAAATATTGGCATCGCCAACTCTTCCAGGCGTATGTGTAAATGGATTCTTCATATTACCTCCAAAAATTGACAACTCTTTACAGGTTTATATAAATTTTACACCTCTTTACACCTTTTGACAACTTTTTACAGGTTTGCATGAAATTGACAACTCTTTACAGGTTTTTGCAAATCATAGAAAAACGGGTCTGGCAAAGGCCAGGCCCGAGGTTGTTTTTGGTTTATCCACGTTGTCTGCTTCCTGCATAATAGTGAACTGCGCAATCGCTATCAGCCAAAGCACTGATGATCTCAGATAAAAGTTCATCATCTGAATGAAATTTAGCAAGTGCCCTGTTGGAAACAGGGAAAATCCTTTTGAAACGAGCAAAATCTAATCTACTGGAGATATAGCCTCCAAATGGATGTCTAAATGATTTATTATAATGAACTTTATAATATATATCATGCCTGCGTAGCCAGTTATATACATCTTCTAATCGCTTTAATCTGGTCGCAACATTAACTTCAAAAAAAGTGATAAGAAATTCATCATTCTCATTACATGCATAGATGTCAAAAACAGTGTTGCCAAAAACAATCTTACGTATTACTTTCTCTTTCATTACTCACATCCCCCTCCGATGGTTTGTAAATCGAACGTTAATACATAAATACATAAATGATATTTAATTAAAATAATTTTAGCATTTTTTGCATTTGAAATATACCAGCGTTTTTACCAATTTAATAAAGCTTATTTTAGTATTAAAACCAATTGATTTTTTCGTGATTTTATGTTCTTAAATTTACGAAAAATTACCACCCCGGATTTTATTCCGGAGCGGTAATATATTAGTCTGGATCATTTATCCGTCATGCTTTGAAGAATTTCATCTCTTCATTGAGCTGATCAGCGATTTCCTTAAGTCCATTAGCAGAAGCAGCAAGTGTTGTAACTGTTGCTGAAAGTTCCTGCATGGATGCGCCGGTTTCTTCTGATGAAGCAGCATTTTCTTCAGAAATAGCTGACAGTGCACTCATGGTATCGACCATTGCATTCTTGGATGTCTCACAAGTCTGAGCACCGTTGGATATAAGCTGAACACCATTAACAGTGCTACTGATATCCTCTAACATTCCATTAACTGCTTCAAGTGTCTCACCAAGAGCAACCTGCTGATCGTTGTTGCCCTGCTTAACATCCTCTGCCGCAGAAACTGCTGCCTTAGACTGTTCAAGAAGTTCTTCCATTTCCTTCTTGATGTCATCTGCCATCTGCTTGGAATCCTCAGCCAGCTTGCCGATTTCTTCAGCAACAACCGCAAATCCTTTACCAGCTTCACCTGCTCTTGCAGCCTCAATACTTGCATTAAGAGACAACAGATTGGTCTGTGTAGCAATAGAAGTGATACCTTCAACCTTTTCGTTGATATTATTAACTGCATTCTGGGTTGACTGGATAGTTCTTGATATTTCATCAATCTTTTGAGTCATCTCTGTAGAAGATTCCTGAAGTGCTGACAGTGACTGACTTGAAGCCTGTGATGCTTCTTTCATCTTGTCAGTTATATCAGAAAGGTCCTCAGTAGAATTCTGTACTTCACCTACTGCATCACCCATTCTACCTACGTTCTCAGAAGCTTCCTGTATCTCATCTGCCTGCTGGGTTGCACCGGAAGCAATTTCCTGAACTGCATTCGATACATCCTCGGCTGTCTGAGAAATCTGATTTGCCATATCTGACAATTCATCAGACGCAGATCCTACATTTTCAGCAGATTCTTTTATATTCTGTACTATACCTGCTAAGGTATCTATAACAGAATTGGCGGCATTGGAAATTGCTCCAAATTCATCTTTTCGCTTATTATATTTTTCTATTCGGACAAATCGTCCATCTGCAAGGGCTGTAAATGATTTTCCAAGAGCTTTGATTGGTTCTGTAAAGCTCTTTGCCATTGCAAGTGAAATAAACAAAGCAACTACAAGGAGAACAACACCAATAATAATGACTATAATTGCTGATCTTCTTGCCTCAGCCATGATAATGCTGTCTTTTTCAGCAATAGCTACTGTATATCCGGTAATAGGTTCCTTAATCCATGAAATATATGCAAGAGATCCTGTAGCATAGCTTTCGTACATACCACTTGACGCTGTTGATGTCATAAACTCTGAAGTACTATGATCTTCAGGCTCATCATCAGGTGTTATCTCATGCATAGCATGGGCAGCAACAATACCCTGTGTATCAGCAATGTAACCATCATCTACACTGGCTGCCAAAAACTCATGAAGATTATTCAGATCAAAGCTTCTCTGGATAGTTCCAATAAGTGCACCTGTCTGATCGTCATATATAGGAATACAGATGATAGTGATTCTGTTTCCGGCTGATTTACTTATTACTATATCTGAAACTGCTATAGTACCTGTAATAGCCTTTTGGAAATAGTCTCTATCAGCAATATTAGCCAGCTCTTCTCCATCTGTTCTGATAAGCTGCTCTCCACTAGGCAACGAAAGAATGCAGCTGGTATTACCATCTCCAATATTAGTATTGATAATATCCATCTGCTGCAAAATAACTTCCTTAGGAATTGGAAGATCTGGAGAATTATAATTTTGCAGATAAGTAATGGTACTTGGCGCTGAAGCAAATGTCTGCATCGCCAGAATATTTTTCTGGACAGTGCTGGCAAACTGAGCTTCAACATAATTAGCATTTGCATTTAGAATAGTCAACGCATCACTTTTCGACTTGTTAGTTGATATCACATAGCTTACAATGATTGCAACAATAAGTGGTACTGCCACAACCAGCACCATTATTCCTGTCAGTTTTGTTTTAATACTATCTTTAAAACTAATTTTTACTTCTGAACCGGATGCCATATTTATACCTCCAAAAAACGCTTAATAAGAATAATTAATACACTGTTTTACGTGTACGTTCATTATATACCGCGCCTTTCTAGGAATAAAATAGGCTTTGTGAATATTTAATATATATTTCATAATATGCTAGAAAATATATACTTTTTATTTATTTTTTTATATTTAAACTCTTGCATTTATGATTTTCTACTAACAATTGATTTTTGGCAAAATAAGTGAAATCAGATACAAGCTATTTGATTAATCACTAATGAGTCATTACACTAACTAATGACCTTGTATACTCTTACTTCGAAGGGTCTAAAGAAGCCCTTAAAATATTTTGATTGCTGAGGATAATTGCATAGTATCAGCTTTTTACGTTTTCCGTGAAGTTCACTTGGCATATGTGCTCTGACAGGAAGCCTTGAAAAAGAGCATATGATCAGATAGCTCTCGTCATCAAGACTACGCTGGTACATGTAGATATTTTTATCCTTTGGGAAATATTCCTTATAATCTCCATATATCAGGGTCTTGGAACGTTTTCTCAACATAAGGCACTTCCTGTAAAAGTTCAGGATACTGTTGCGGTCTCGCTCCTCTCTCTCCACATTGACTTTTCTATAGTTGGGATTGACGTAAAACCAAGGTCTTACTGTTGAAAAGCCGGCATTTTCTGAAGAATCCCACTGCATAGGTGTTCTGGAGGAATCCCTGCTGGACAGATGGATACGATGAAGACGTCTCTCGGGGTCTTCTTTTAAATGATATGTATGATAATTGGTAATGGACGACACATCTACATACTGGTCTATAGACATCAGTTTTATATTGGTCATGCCTATTTCCTGTCCCTGATAGATAAAAGGCGTACCCTGCTGGAATATATAGCTTGCAGCCAGCATCGTGCCGCTTTCTCTCCAATAGAGCTCGCTTCCGTATCTGCTGATGATCCTTGGATGATCATGATTTTCCAGATAAAGAGCATTCCAGCCTATACCATTTAGCGCAGTCTGCCACTTGGTAAAGGCTTTTTTCAGTTTTACCAGAGAAAAAGGTCTGTGGATATATTCAGTATAGATGCAGTCTGCCATCATATGATCAAATGAGAACATCATATCGAGGGATTTTGTTTTGCCTGTCAGATACTTCTTGGCTGATTTCACAGTAGTCATAGGACCTTCACCTATCTGGAAACAGTCATATTCCTGACACACCTTTCTAAATTCGCCAAGATATTCATGAATATGGGGGCCGTCCTTGTAATAAGGCATCCCATTAACAGCCGGCAAAAAAGGTATTCCATCAGGAAGCCCTTCTTTTTTGGATATGAAATTAATGACGTCCTCTCTGAAACCGTCTACTCCCATATCAAGCCAAAAGCGCATAATGTCTTTGACTTCCTGGCGCACTTTAGGATTGTCCATGTTGAGATCCGGCTGCTTTTTGGCAAAAATGTGAAGATAGTACTGCCCACGCTCCGGGTTATACTCCCAGGCTTCGCCTTCAAAGAGACTCTTCCAGTTGTTTGGCTTGTCTCGCCAGATATAGTAATC
Source organism: Butyrivibrio sp. (assembly GCA_015056495.1). Lineage (GTDB taxonomy): Bacteria > Bacillota > Clostridia > Lachnospirales > Lachnospiraceae > Butyrivibrio. Next base: position 140,549 of record SVGC01000001.1, on the reverse strand, counting down.
GCTATAGGGATTATCCTTGCCCTTGCAGCTCTCAATAAACCATGGATGTTCATCTGATGTGTGATTGACCACCAGATCCATGATCACTTTCAGCCCAAGGCTATGAGCCTTGTTCAGCACTTTTTTAAACTGATCCAGATCCCCAAAATCCGGATGGATATTTCTATAATCTGAGATGTCATAACCAAAATCAGCATTTGGCGATGGATATATAGGTGAAAACCAAATACCATCTACTCCAAGCCGCTTAACATATTCCAGCTTGTCATAGACTCCATATAGATCACCAATTCCATCCCCATTGCCATCAGCAAAGCTTCTAACCCATATCTGATAGAAGCTCATTTCCTTGTACCAGTCTTTTTTTCTGTCTCCTGAATCAGTCATTTTATCCGCCACCCTCATTTTTTCTGTACTATCTATTCTTATTCTCTCCACTTCTCTTTTATCTTTTCCATGCCATCGGACACATCATCCTTAAAATCATTGAGATTATCCTTGACGTTTTCTTTTATAAACTCATAATTCTCACGGACATTACCTTTAAAATCCTCATAGTTCTCGCGAACATTACCTTTGAAGCCTTCATAGTTCTCGCGAACATTGCCTTTGAAGCCTTCATAGTTCTCGCGGACATTGCCTTTGAAGTCTTTATAGTTCTCACGGACATTGTCCATGAAATCTTCGTAGTTCTCACGCATGCCTTCATGGATTTCTCTAGGGATGTCTACAAATACTTTCTGGGTTCCGTTTAATATATCTGCAGCAGAATTCATAAGGTATTCAAAGCTCTGGTGCTTTCGGATATTTAGCTCACCTGATATGGCCCTTTCATGGATCAGTTTGTATCTGTTGTAGGCCTGACGAACAGCCTTGTCCCAGGATATATAGATTTCATCCATAGCATTCTGACCTATCTGATGCAGATGATCAATATCGGTGCAGACCTGCTCTAATAGAGCCGCCATGGATCCTGCATTTTCTTCAATAAGATATCCATTTCTATCGTGAGTAATGCCTTCTGCAGCACAGGAGCCTTTGATAAGCACACTGGCTAGGCCACATGCTGCTGCCTCTCTTACTACAATTCCATTTGTATCGTAAGTAGACGGGAACAGGAACAGATCTGCTCTTGTGTTCCAGGCACGGAGCTTTTCCCTGTCATGCACAGGCCCTGTAAAAATGACTTTATTACCAATGCCAAGTTCATTGACCTTTTGCTGCATTTCTTCTGCGTCAGCGCCACCGCCAACAAATACCATTCTATAGTCTATATTTTTATCAGATAACAGCTTCATGGCGTCTATAATGATAGGCAACCCCTTATATTTCATTATGCGGCCCACAAAGAGAAAAAGCGGTATTCCAACAGGAATATCATAACTCTTTTGAAGTTCTTCCACCGCAGACTGATCTGCTCGTCCCTTTGGAAAATCAACTCCATTTGGCATAACTATATAATCGCCCTTAAAGCCAAGAGATCTCAGATTTTCGCCGGCGCCTTCTGACACTACCCAGACGTCATCACAGGCTTCTATATTGCTGATCATGGTCTTGATAGTCTCTTTTTTCAAAAAGCCATCTCCCACAGCTCTTGCGATATCGACATCGAACTTTGTATGATATGTAAAAATGATAGGAGCACCTGTCTCCCTTCTAAGGATCCTTGCCATGACTGTTGAAGTTGCAGGACAGTGGGTATGGATGATATCCGGCTTGGTCTCTGCCATCTGCGCTATCTCTCTGATGGATAGCGGATATCCTGTCCTATAGCCTTTGACAAAATCAGTGGTATCAAAGCTGGGATAGGCTACAACCTTGTAAGGATAGCCTTCATAGCTCACATCCGGATACCTTGGCGTTCCTACAACTACGTTGGATTCAAGTTCCTGAGTCAATACACTTCCGTAGTTCATAACTACATTTGCAACACCATCTATAACTGGTGGAAAAGAATCATTTAAAAGACAAATATTCATACCTATCTCCCGTAAACTGTAGAATAATGCGACTTGTGCACATCTCTGTCATTACTATATTTTACCACAATTCTCTTTTTCCAACTCGCCAGAAACGCAATTCTGTGCTATATTTGCTATATTTGCATATTAGAACAACTAATTCTTGATTTGCCATTTTTTCACTCTTCTGTTAAAATAGGCCTATTGCTTTACAGCGTTTTTATTTGTAAAAAGAATGGAGTTTATATGCACGAACTTGGAGTTGTATTTAACGTTATTGATACAATCGAAGATGTTGGAAAAGAAAACAATTTAACTAATGTTCAAACTGTTACCCTTGAACTTGGTGAAGTATCATCAGTAGTTCCCGAATATCTCACGGATTGTTGGGAATGGGCCAAGAAAAAGCATCCTTTGGTGGCAGATGCCTCACTTATGATCATAACAATACCGGCCATCACCTATTGTGAAGATTGCAAGCAGACTTATGAAACTATGAAATATGGAAAAACATGTCCTCATTGCAATAGTTCAAACACATACTTGCAACAGGGTAACGAATTTAGAATAAAAGAAATCGGAATTGCAGACTAACAGCTTACTCTATCAACTAGAGCATTTTAACATTATATGGATCAGATCATCAGAAAGTAGCAGATCCATAAGTATTTAGAGGTAAGAAGATCATGAACAATATTTATTCTCTTGAAGAATTACAGGAATGCATTGAAAAAGAGGCTGAGAAAAGCCAAAGAAAGGAAGGATTCATCAAGAGACTTAAAAATTTCTTTATAGTTGTAAAAGATTTGATACAGGCTTATAAAGCGTATCGAGATAACGATGAATACTAATTAATTATTAAAGGGCTCGTCTTTTTGACGAGCCCTTAATTCATTATTGCAAATTCAAGTAAAAAAAAATTGTTATCACTGTGCTGCCTGCTGGATATAGGTAACCTGAGCACCAATATTAACATCTTTCTCCTGCTTCTTAACATAGAGATCAGAATCAGCTGCACAGATGACATCATCTGCATTTTTCATTGTTTCGTTGAACATTGCTACACCGATAGATACATGCATATCATATGGTACACAAGCATTTATTCCCTGAGATAATATACTCTGTTTTACCTTGGAACTAAACTGTCTGATCTCATCCTGAGCCTCATCTCTCTTGTCCTTCTCATACTCAAGCAAGACCACAAATTCATCTCCGCCAAATCTGGAAAGAGTTGTACGTCTTGTAGTACCTACGCTTGCAGTTCTGAGAGCTGACGCTGTTCTGATGATAGCCTTGTCACCTTCGATATGTCCGTAGGTATCATTGATATGCTTGAACTTATCAATGTCGATCATCAGTACATACAGATCAGTATTCTTGTCAGACTCAGCCATCTTACGTCTCAGCACTGCCTTGAACTGCTTCTTGTTATTCAATCCAGTCATAGGATCCAGAGAAATAACGTTCTGAGCAAGATCAAAGTATAAGATAAGCGCTGCTGCTGTAATGCTAATGCTGATAAGTGGCAGTTCAGGTCTATACATCTGAACCGCAAGAGCTATCATTGGTAAAAGAGGGAAACATAAAATAGCTATATATTTCTCCTTCTCCATCTCTGTCTCGCCCTTAGTCATGCAACCTATAATCCTTCCCCAGGCAATAAAGGTATATGCCAACAGAAATACATATTGCATAATAAACAGCGGTCCGCGTGAATAACCATCTACTGCATCCACTCTGAACAGGAAGCCAAAATAGTAATTCAGCACTGTAAGAGCTATATGCATTGGGATAAATCCAAATGCAATATAATGTGCCTCAACACGACTATTGGCATGTGCATTGCCAAGATAGTCAACACACAGATAAGCTCCATAGCCAAATACGGTAAAGGATACAAAGTAAATTGAATAAATAACATATTTATATTCAACAGATATGTTCCAGTATCCGTTCTCCACCATGAACCATATACTGTCCATTACTATACAGGATATTATATTTATCAAGGAACCTAAATAATATGAATGTGCGTTTTTACCAACAACAAGTTCTGACTTTGCAGCCATCAAAATAATAATAAATACGCAAAAAGCATTAATCTCGTTATATAAAAATGCAAACCCCATTTGCCGCTCCCCATTAAAAAAATTATGAGAACGCTGCCTTACTTATGCTTGTCTATCCACTCTCTCAAATAAAACGATAGTCTCAACATTAGCTGTCCATGGGAACTGATCAAGCGCTACTCCTCGTCTTCCCTGATAACCTCCCGCTATAAGAGCTTCCATATCTCTTGCAAGACTTGTTGGCTTGCATGATACGTAGATAATATATTTAACTCCATACCCTATTATCTTGGAAAGCGCCTTTGGATTGACACCATCTCGTGGTGGATCCAACACAATAAGATCCGGCTTAACTTCAATCTCATCCAAAACCTTTAGAACATCACCGGCAATAAATTCACAATTTGTTAAATTGTTCTTTTCTGCATTTATCTTGGCGGCTTCTACTGCTTCTTCAACGATTTCAACACCAATGACCTTATCTGCTATAGGAGCAAGAACCTGCGCGATCGTACCAGTACCACAGTACAGATCATAAATAACTTTGCCCGCCAATTCAGAACCTGACTGGTCATAAAGCCCTCTAATGTACTCTCTGACTGTTTCATATAGTACTTCAGCGCTCAATGAGTTAGTCTGGAAGAAAGAAAACGGCGTAATCTTAAACTTTAAGCCAAGGAGCTCTTCATAAAAGAAATCCTTGCCATAAAGCACCTCTGTTCCTTCATCCTTGACTGCATCGGCCACACTATCATTGGTAGTATGCAAAATACCAACAATACGACCCTCCAGTTCTAAATCTAAAAGCATATCACATAGAGGCTGTAGATCATGTTCCTCCTGTGATGTTGTGATCAAATCAATCAGAATATCTCCGGTCTTAACAGCTTTTCTAACAAGCAGATGCCTTAGATATCCTTCCTTTCTATAACGATGGTAAAATGTAATTTCTTTTTTACCATATAGATCTGCGAAATAATCTCTTACTTCTTTTACTATTATCCTATAATCATTATCTACTATTCGGCAGTCTGATACTGTTACAATATCGTAGAAGCTGCCTCTTTTGTGCATACCAAGCTGAAGATCTCCACCGACTTCCTCGTCACCAAAAGAAAACTCCATCTTGTTTCTGTACTCAAATTTGCTAGGACTGGTCTTGATTCCCTCCCAGGAAAAGTCCATTGACTGGCTCTCAATAATAGGTCCAAGCAGGCTCCTTACCTGCTGTTCCTTTAGTCCTAACTCTTTAACATATGGCATAGTGAGGTAGGTACATCCACCGCACTTGCCAAAATGCTTACATGGACTTGAAACTGCATCGGGTGCATCCTCAAGTACCTCAAGCAAAGCACACTCTGCGTAATTCTTACGAACTTTCTGTACCCTACAAGATACTTTTTGTCCGGGAAGTGCATTCTTTACAATACACTTTCCATCTGCAGTTTCGATAACTCCCTTATTAGGAAAGTCCACACGGGTAACAATACCCTCAATGATTTCTTTCTTTTTCATACTTTCCCGTTGTGCGCTCCCAGCGCATTACCCTTTCGAATTGGTCAACGCTTTTTGATTGGCCCAATACCTATAACTATTATCCGCATCCTGCTAGCTTGTCAGCAGATAATTTCAATATGGCGAAAAAAAGGGAACTCAATGAAAATTGAGTCCCCTAAACGCTTCCTTGCCACTTATAGGAGTCAAACCTTTTCATCATCAAAATCGTCAAAATCATCAAAATCGTCGTAGTCGTCGTCAAAATCACCTTCATAATCAGGTATCAGATAACAATACACTACGTACGCGATTGCTGCTACAGCTGCAACTGCACCAATTACAGCCAGGATCCAAAGAATGACGTTTGATGGCTTTTTAGCGTTTTCAGCTTCTTTTTTGTTCAAAAGCTCATTTATTCTAGTTACTTCCAAAACATCTTCAAGTTTAGTCTTTACGTCCATTGTATCCCCCTCATTAGCAGTATTTTTATTTTTTCCGGGTGGCTCTTTGCCGACCTCTGAATAATTTTGCAAGGCAAAAGGATCATCCTGATCCATCTGCTTGCAAATATTATTTTACCACTTAAAGCATTTACTTTCCATTGTATTTATAAACTTTATACATTTTTAAGAAAGCCATATAAAGCTCGGTACTACTGGCTTACAGCCATTTTAAAGATGCTAGTGCAGTTTTATTATTGGTTTATATTTTCTTTAGTTTTGCAAATGCAGCATACATTATTTTCTGACCACATTCATCGAACTCAATAGTCACTTTAAAGTCCTTTGGGCCAGGCTCAATGACTTTTACAGTACCAACACCATATTTTACATGCTCTACTCTGTCACCTTCACTATAATCAAGTGTTGCCGGTGCCTGTATGCCCTTAGACAGACCTGCAAGTCCATTTCCCTTGGCAGCTGCTGCATGAGACTTGGAGGCTCCTGCTATATAAGGCTTATCCTGTGGAACAGCTCTCTTTTTAGGTGCTGCACTGACAGCTCTTAATTTGCCGCCAACACCATAGATGCTACTGCCCTTTTCCTGGTAGATCGGCTCGCTGTTCTTTTTGCCCTGTCCGTAGATGCTGCTGCCTCTTTCCTGATAAGTCGTTCCGCTTCCGCTATATGACGGTCTGGTGTTATATCCTCTTCCGTCATAGCCATAGGATGTCGAACTCTTCTTGAACATAGTTCCTGAAAAGATATCTATATCGTCGTCATCATCAATAGACTCACCATCATCATACAGGAAATCCGGCATTGTCTTTTTAGGAGGTGCCTGATCCAATAAGTCTTTGGGTATCTCGTTTACGAAGCGGCTTAATGGATTGTATTGGATTTTTCCCCAAAGTCTTCTCCTCTTTGCACTAGTCAAAGTAAGATTCTTCTTAGCTCTAGTAATGCCTACATAAGCAAGACGCCTTTCTTCTTCCATTGCGTACGGATCAAAGTCCTCTTCTTCTAAAGTTTTTCCACTTGGAAAAATGCCTTCTTCCATACCAACTATGTATACATGTTCAAACTCCAATCCTTTAGCACTATGTAAAGTCATAAGGAGGACCTTTTCTTCATCATCACCAATAGAATCGATATCAGCCTCTAATGCTACTTCTTCTAAAAATCCGCTAAGGGAAGGTTCATCTTGCTCAGCCTCATAAGCTGCAATTCTAGACGTTAACCTTTCAATATTGAGTTCTCGAACATTATCATCATCTTCAACGCCTTCATCTTCATATTCAGCTCTAATAAATTCAATATAACTCGTAGTAGCTAATATATCTTTTAATAGTTGTTCTAACGAATATTCCTTCATCTTAGCTCTGAAGGCACTGATCATTGTCACAAAATCCTTTAATTTTGACGCTGCCCTTTGAACAGATACAATCTGATCAACCTCACAGAGAGCATCATAAAAGCTTATTCCGCGCTCATTAGCATAGGTCTGTACATTCTCAATAGTTGTAGCACCGATTCCCCTTTTAGGAACATTTATAATTCTTCTTACTGCCACATCATCTCGAGCATTATCAATAGTCTTAAGATAACATAGTAAATCCTTTATTTCTCGCCTTGCAAAGAAGTTTACTCCTCCAACTAAATCATATGGTATTCCATTTAATACAAAGCTACTTTCCAATAAACCTGACTGAGCATTTGTTCTATACAATACTGCTGTGTCGCTATAGCTTAACTTACCCTCTTTTTTCAAAGCCTTAATTTCATCAGCTATATACTTCGCTTCTTCTGCTTCATCTTCAAGTACTCTTAAATGTACTTTTTCCCCTGTTCCTTCATCAGTCCATAGAGACTTATCCTTACGTCCTTCATTATTTCTGATAACAGCGTTGGCTGCGTCAAGGATATTCTGAGTTGATCTGTAGTTCTGTTCCAGTTTGATAACGCATGCATCAGGATATACCTTTTCAAAATCCAGGATGTTTCTGATGTTAGCGCCTCTGAATCTGTAGATTGACTGATCATCATCACCTACAACGCAGAGATTCTGATACTTCTGAGCAAGGAGACGGATAAGCTCAAACTGAGCATTATTAGTATCCTGATACTCATCGACCATGATATATCTGAAGCGTTCCTGATACTGTTCAAGAACATCCGGATTTTTTCTAAAGAGCTCTACAGTCTTCATGAGAAGATCATCAAAATCCATGGCATTACTCTTTTTCAGAGCTGCCTGGTATTCCATGTAGGCTTTAGATATACGCATCTTTCTAGGATCATTTTGCGTATTTAATGAATACTCCTCAGGAGTAACCAGATTGTCTTTGCATTTTGAAATGCTCTGCATGATGGCACGCATTTTGAGCTGTGTGGTCTCAAGCTGGTATCTCTTGCAGATATCCTTCATTACGCTTTTAGAATCATCTGTATCATATATGGAAAAATTATTATCATAGCCAAGACGGTCTGCGTATCTTCTAAGGATCCTTACGCAGCTGCTGTGAAATGTGGCTACCCAGATACTCTCAGAGCCAAAGCCTACCAGCTTATCAACTCTGTTTCTCATCTCCCCAGCAGCTTTGTTGGTGAATGTGATAGCCATGATATTCCATGGATTGATACCGCACTGATCGATCAGATAGGCTACTCTGTGTGTAAGAACACGGGTCTTACCTGAGCCTGCACCTGCAAGTATAAGAACAGGTCCCTCTGTCTGAAGGACTGCTTTTTTCTGCTGCGAATTTAGTGTATCGTAAATAGACATATTTATATTTATTCCTTACTACTGTTTTTATCCTTTTTCTTTTCCTTATGCTTCTTTTCAGCTTTTTTCAGCTCTTCTGCTGTCTTATTCTTAGCTGCAAAATTATCAAGCATTTTTTCAATGATGAGTTTTTTCAAAAAAATATCATAGCTGAGCAGGGAGATAAAAGAAAACATCTGCAGTTTTTCTTTTTCACTCTCAGCAGCATCTTCAAAGGTAGTCTGGGATTTTTCAAAATTTTTGATGATATCATCCCTAAAACTCTCAAGATGCTCCTCTTCCATCTCATATATCTCTTTATAGACGTCGGAAAGAGTAATATTGCCATCCTCACTTATATGAAACTTACTGTTTAATGGCTCAAGCAATGTCTGGATGTCATTTATAGACAGAATGCTCTTGTAGTAATAAATAAACAAAAGCAGTATTACATGATCTCTTGAATACTTTTTTCTGACAGGAGGTGGAAGCAGATCATTTTTGGCATAGTTATTGATCATGGTCTTGGTAAGGATCTTGTCATCATCAGGATAACGAGTTGTCTTACGAAGTCTTCCGTCCATGAAAGTAGTAAGCTGATCCATGTATAAGTCTATATTAGGTAGCTCATCAAGCTTAATATTATCTATTCTCTCCAGACTTGCCAGTATGCTATTCAATAAGTCGTCATTATCAAGGGTCATACTTAATCTCCATTTCGCGTTTCTAAAGCTGTCTTTCTCATTTCTTTGGCATTATCAAGTACTGCATCTGTAACATTGTCCATACCTAAAAGCCTTGCAAGTTCACCAATGCTCTCATCTTCATTCATTCTGGTAATGGTGGTGACTGTCCTATTGTTGGACACGTTCTTTTGAATGACAAAATGAGTAGTATTCATAGCTGCAATCTGTGGTAAATGCGTAATACACAGTATCTGGTGTTTTTTTGATAACACACCAAGCTTTTCAGATACTTTCCAAGCTGTTCTTCCGCTTATACCTGCGTCTATCTCATCAAAGACAAGTGTTGCAATATCATCCTTTTGAGCAAGCACTGTCTTTAATCCCAGCATGATACGAGAAAGCTCACCACCACTTGCTATCTGATCAAGAGGTCTCATGCTCTCTCCAGGATTGGTTGATATCATAAATGCCACTTCATCATAACCTGTTGATGAGATCTTCTCTTCATCAGGTGTTACCTGTATCTCAAACTGTACGTCAATAAAATTCAGATCAATAAGAGCACTCTTTAATTTCTCGGAAAGAACCTTAGCTGCCTTTTTTCTAATCTTTGAAGCCTTCTCTGACAGAGCAAGTACCTTACTTTCAGAGTCCTGTATCTGTTTTAGCAATTGATTTCTGTGTGCTTCAAGATCAGTTAAAACATCCAGCTCTTTCTGCTTTTCTTCGCCATAGGCAATGATCTTTTCTATACTGTCACCATACTTATCTTTAAGATGATTTATAAGATTAAGCCTATCCTCAGTGGCTCTGAAATCCTCTTCGTCAAATTCAAGGTCACTCAGGTATCCGGACAAGGCGTGATTGAAGTCTCCAACAAGGCTCTCAATCTCCATGAGCTGATCTGCAAGATTGTTTACCTCTTCATCAAAACTACGAACAGAATTCAGTTCACGAACAGCTCTTCCAAGATTATCGGAAACACTCTCTTCATCAGAATCCGCTCCCGTAATATTTCCGCAGATACCAAGGGCTTCAGATATTCTTCTGCCATTGACCATTCTCTTATAGTCTTTTTCCAGCTGCTCGTCTTCACCAAGTTTAAGAGCCGCATCATTTATCTCATTAAGCTCAAATTCAGCAAGCTCCTGCTGTCTGATCCTGGTTTTATCATCAAGATCAGTATTGGAATATTCTTCCTTTAATTCGTTATATTTATGATATTCTGCACGGATCTGGTCCTTGACCTTTAACAGTTCATCTCCGGCATAATCATCGAGGATTTCTTTGTGTTTTTGCTTATGTAAAAGCTCCTGATGGTCGTTCTGACCATGAATATTGATAAGAATATTAGATAGATCTCTAAGCTGCTTGACTGAAACAGATTCCCCGCAAACTTTAGATACACTTCTGCTCTGCATTATCTTACGCTGTATGACAACGCTGCCATCCTCCTCGACAGGGATATCCATGGCTTCAATTGCCTTGCGCTGATTCTCATTATCAACGCCAAAGGTAAGCTCAATAAGAGCATATTCTGCACCGGTCCTGATCATATCCTTTTCAGCCTTGCCTCCCAAAGCAAGGTTGATGGAACCGATGATAACAGATTTACCGGCTCCGGTCTCACCGGTCAGAATATTCAATCCATTTGTAAATTCAATTTCCTGCTCATCAATAAGAGCAAGGTTCTTCACATGCAGACTGTAAAGCATTTACTCTCCCAACATTTCTCTGATTCTATCCATCACAACAATAGTATCTTCTGTAGTCCTGACAGCAGCCATGATAGTATCATCACCGGCAATGCATCCCAGTACTTCTTTGAACTTCAGAGCATCGATTGCTGCAGCTACAGCCATAGCCATACCTGAAACAGTCTTCATAACAAGGATATTCTGAGCGTTATCCATTGATACAAAGCCAGCTCTAAGAACATTAATATATTTTTCCTTCAGGACATCCACATCCTGAGCTGAAACCACATATTTCTGAGAACCTTCTGCTGTTGCTACTTTAGTCAGCTTCAGCTGTCTGATATCTCTTGATACAGTTGCCTGAGTAACATCATATCCCTCAGCTCTGAGCATCTCTGCCAGCTTTTCCTGTGTATCAATATCATAGTTCTCTATCAATTCAAAAATCTTTTCGTGTCTGTTCTTTTTCATCTCTTTTCCTTTATACGGAGCTTCTTCACCTATTATGAAAGTTTACTGTGAAGCGCTTCCAAAAAGCTTACTTTGTTAAGCTTCAATATCTTAGTGGATTTGCTGGACTTTTTGATCTCAATCCTGTCACCAGTCTTTAATATATGACAGTTACTGCCATCAAAAGTAGCTTCTACTGCAAGTTCGCTGCCACCTCTTCCCTGACCTATCTCTACGACTACATTATCATTTTGAGATAAGATAATGCTTCTTGCATTGATAGTATGTGGACAGATAGGTGTCATCAGTATCATCTGTGCTGAAGGCTCTACAATCGGGCCTCCGGCAGACATGTTATATCCTGTGGATCCTGTAGGAGTAGATATGATAACTCCATCAGCATGATAGCTGTTCAGGAACAATCCATTAACATATATATTCAGATTGATGACCTGTATTGAAGACCCTCTGGCAATAACTATGTCGTTAAGAGCGTAATCACTTTCCTGACCATTTATCTTGCCATACAGCATCATCCTGTCTTCTATCTCATAGTTTCCATCAATGATCTTTTCAATAGCGCTGTCTACAGAGTTTTTCTCAACTTCAGCCAGATAACCAAGAGTACCAAGGTTAACACCAAGGATTGGAATATCTCTGTCTACCACATTTCTGGCAGCCTGAAGCATGGTTCCGTCACCGCCAAGTACTATGCAGCAGTCAACATCATCCGGCACATGGGTCTTATAAGCCCTGTTATCAAGACCAGTATCATTTCTGGCTTCATCATGATATTCTGCCAGTTCACATGTCTTGCCCTTATTTTCAAGCAGCTTTTTAATATATTTTGTTTCTACAAGATCTTTATCTTTACTAAGATTAGTTATTATAAAAAAATGTTCCATTTCAGGCCTCAAAAATTACCATGCGCTGCACTTACTGTCTTGGTAATAAGATCATTCATAGCATCAGACCATGAATAACCTGTCTTTTCTCCGTTTTCTTTTGCAAGCTTTGTTATTCCGTCACTTTCGGTTATATCCTGAACCTCTTCATTTCTGTCAGGATTTTTACGGATATGGATCAGATACTCAATATTACCTTCAGGTCCTTTGATAGGTGAGAAATCCAAATGTAATACATCAAATCCTATGATATCTACATAGTCTACGATCCTGTGCACTACATCTTCATGGACTTTCGGATCCCTTACAACGCCTTTTTTACCTACATTCTCTCTTCCAGCTTCAAACTGAGGTTTGATAAGGCATACCATCTGAGCTCCATCCTTAAGAAGCTTTCTGGCCGGAATAAGTATCTTGGTAAGTGATATAAAAGACACATCACAGGAAGCAAAATCAAGGTCATCCTGTATATCATCACGTACCATGTATCTGAAATTGGTTTTCTCCATACATACTACACGTTCGTCGCTTCTAAGCTTCCAGTCCAGCTGTCCGTGTCCGACATCTACTGAATATACCTTTTTAGCGCCATTCTGGAGCATACAATCTGTAAATCCGCCTGTAGAAGCTCCTATATCCATGCACACTGCATCCTGCAGTGAAAATCCAAAATTCTTTACAGCCTTTTCCAGTTTGAGTCCGCCTCTTGATACGTATGGCAACTCATTGCCCTTGACTTCAAGACTTGTTATCTTAGTCTCATCAAAAGCTGTTCCTGGTTTATCTTCACGTTGTCCGTTTACAAATACATCACCGGACATGATTATTGTTTTTGCTTTTTCTCTTGAAGTAGCTAATCCTCTATTTACCAGGATCACATCAAGTCTTTCTTTTGCCATTTGTCACCTCGCCAGATATCTAACTATTCTATCTGCTACAGACACAGCGTCTATTCCCAGCATCTCTCTGAGTTTGTCAACATTACCATGTGTAACAAATTCATCCGGGATAGCAACTGTCATAACGTCTATATCAAGATCATGTTCACTGACATAAGTTCTGACAGCTTCACCGAATCCGCCAGTCTGAACATTTTCTTCCATTGTTACAACAAGTCTGTGATCAGCGGCTGCACCGGTAATATACTCGCCATCTAAAGGCTTAACAAATCTGGCATTTGTTAATGAGCATCTGTAACCTTTATCTTTTAATATTTCACGTACTTTTTCAGCAATAACTACCATTGAGCCAACTGCTAAAAGAAGTATGTCTTTTTCTTCATAAATTGGTTCAGCTTTGCCAAGCTGGACTTTTGCTCTATGGTCCTCAAGACCTGAATAAGCATGTCCTCTAGGGTATCTGATTGCTATCGGTCCATCAAAAGCCACTGCAAACTTCATCATATCAGACAGTTCCCATTTATTCTTAGGAGCCATGATCGTAATGTTTGGTATACTTGAAAGGTATGACAGATCAAATATACCCTGATGTGTCTCACCATCGCTGCCAACAAGACCTGCTCTATCTATGGCAAATATTACATGCAATTTCTGAAGGCACACATCTTCCATAATCTGGTCATATGCCCTCTGAAGGAATGAAGAATATACAGCAAAAATAGGAGTATAACCACCTGCTGCAATTCCGGCAGCCATTGTTACAGCGTATTCCTCTGCAATGCCTGCATCTATAAAGCGGTCAGGATACATGTTCCTGAATCTCTTAAGACCTGTACCATCAGCCATAGCTGCTGTTATAGCCACTACCTTGTCATCTCGCTCACCAAGCTTGCACATTACTGTACTGAATATGTCCTGATAGTTGGCTGTAGTTCTTGGATTTCTAGGAATACCATTTTCTACAAGGAATGGCTCTGTTCCATGGAATCTTGCAGGGTGCTTTTCTGCAGGCTCATAGCCCTTGCCTTTCTTAGTCATAACGTGGACTATAACTGCCTTTGGAACCTTACGAGCCTCTCTTATAACACGCTCTACTGCTTTGACATCATGTCCGTCAACAGGTCCAAGGTAAGTAATACCAAGATTTTCAAATACCATTCCAGGTACAAAGAGCTGCTTAACAGAGTTCTTGGCACGTCTGATACTATCAATAACCTTAGGTTTATCAGTAAGCTGACTGTATACATCAGCCTTAAGATCAAGGTACTTCTGTGTGGTACGTACACTGTTAAGATACTTGGACATGCCGCCTACACTTTCAGATATGGACATATCATTGTCATTAAGCACAATGATAAAATTTGTTTCCAGCTTTGCAGCATTGTTCAATGCTTCATAGGCAAGACCTCCTGAAAGGGAACCATCACCTATAACAGCAACTACTGCATGCTTTTCACCTGCAAGATCTCTGGCCTTGACCATACCGATTCCTGCAGCAATAGAAGTGGAACTGTGACCTGTATCAAAGCAGTCACAATCACTCTCACATCTCTTTGGGAATCCGCTCATGCCACCAAACTGTCTCAGATGATCAAATCCATCTTTTCTGCCAGTTAACAGCTTGTGTGTATATGACTGATGACCTACATCCCAGATTATCTTATCCTTTGGAAGATTAAGAGCCAGATGAAGGCCCATAGTAAGCTCCACACATCCAAGATTGGAAGCCAGATGTCCACCTGTAACGCTTATCTTGCTTATCAGAAACTCTCTGATCTCTGCTGCAAGCTGTTCATAGCCATCCTCAGGTATTTTCTTTATGTCATTTGCTTTTTCAATTCTATCTAACAGCATCTATATAACCTCTGATGATCAGATTATCTTTTCATCATTTTACTTATTTCTTGATATAAGATATTCAATAAGCTCAACAAGGAACTCGTTGTCCTCGCCAAGACTTTTAACTAGTTCAACCGCTTCATTTGAACGTCGCTCAACTTCTTTTCTGGAATTGTCCAGTCCATGAAGTGTCACGTAAGTTACTTTCTCATTTTTCTCATCTGAGCCTACAGGTTTACCTATTACAGCCTGATCACCCACTACATCAAGTATATCATCCTGAATTTGAAAAGCGATACCAACATTTGAACCTATTTTTTTGATAGATTCGATTGCTTTTTGGTCTGCGCCGGCCAGGACTGCTCCGATCATCATGGAACTCTCGATCAGGGCTGCTGTCTTGTTTTCATGTATAAAGAGGATCTCGTCTTCTGTAAGAGTCTGCTTGCCTTCCCCTTCAATATCAGCACACTGTCCGCCTACCATGCCATATATTCCAGCCTTGGTAGCAAGGATATTAAGAGCATAGATAAATCTGTCTTCTATCTCACCACCCACTTTTTCAAGGTTCTTGGCATAAGGGTATGCTTTTAAAGCTGTCTCAAATGCATAATTCAAAAGACCATCACCTGCAAGTGTAGCCATTCCAGGGCCATACACAACATGGGTTGTCTTTTTTCCTCGTCTGTATTCATCGTTATCCATTGCAGGAAGGTCATCATGTACAAGAGAATAAGTATGTATCATCTCCATTGCTGCCATAAATGGTGCTATAAGCTGATCATTATCCCCGCCAAGAAGTCTGTAAAATTCACGCATGAGCATCGGTCTAAGTCTCTTACCGCCTACTTTTACGCTATAATTCATTGCTTCTATAACCTTGCTCTGATAGCCTGTCTCCTCAGGAAGGAAACCGATTATTATATCTTCACATTCATTAACTTTAGTATGCAATAACTCTTCAAAATCACTCATGATAACACCCATCATTCAAAATCTGTAAGCTCGCCATCTCCGGCAATTTTCTGAACTTTCTTTTCCACCTTATCGATAGCGTCATTACAGTACTTTAATAATTCCATACCCTCTTTATAGTATTTAAAAGAATCCTCAAGAGAGATATCATCTTTCTCAAGTTCTTTTATTTTTTTATCTATTTCACTAAAAGCTGTCTCTATGGACATGCTCTCTTCATTAGCTTTTGTCCGTGCCATAAATTTTCTCCTTTATGGATTTTCAAACAAATGTTCTATTTATTTTATTCGTTTCTTTTCTTTATGTCAACAACTCTGGCAGAAGCACTACCATCAGACATCTGGATGGTCAGATCATCTCCAGGCTGTATCTGTTCTATGCTTCGGACGTTTTTGCCCTCTGCATCCTCTACATAAGAAAAACCTGAATTCAGTTTGTCCAGTGGCGACAAGCCTTTCATACGTTCGATGCCAATTTCTAATCTGTGTCTGGCTGCCCAGAGCTTTTTATCCATGGCATTTTTAATAGCATCTTCGTAGGAAACAGCTCTCATCCTTCTGTCACGAACCTTGCTCATAGGACTAAGGGCATTTATGTTACGCTGCAGACCAGCTACCTTGTCCCTGTCAAATCTGATCCGTCTGTTCATAAAGCTTGTCAGAGTCATTTCGTAATCTGCTATATCCTGCATGAGTCTATTATATTCAAAAACAGCAAGTTCTGCTGCCGCAGACGGCGTAGGTGCGCGCATATCTGCAACATAATCTGCTATTGTGGTATCTGTCTCGTGTCCTACTGCTGAAATGATCGGAATTGGGCAATTAAAAATAGCTTCTGCTACCTCTTCTTCATTGAAAGCCCACAAATCTTCGATAGATCCGCCGCCTCGTCCGACGATAATTACATCTACCGCTTTTTCGGATAGAACTTCAATTCCTTTGACGATACTGGCAACGGCCTGATCCCCCTGCACGATCGCAGGGTAAAGAACAATTTGAATATATGGATTTCTACGGGTACTGACGTTAATTATATCTCTTACAGCAGCCCCTGTAGGTGCCGTTACGACACCAAGTGTATGTATGTATTTCGGAATAGGCTGCTTATATTCAGGCGCAAACATACCAGACTCGGCCAGTCTTTTTTTCAACTGCTCGAATCGTTCATATAACTTGCCTTCTCCGTCCAGATCAATGCTCTGAGCATACAACTGATATTTGCCGTCTCGCTCATAAACATCTATTGTTCCTGTAACTGCGATAAGCTGTCCATCCTGCATCTGGAACTTAAGGCCCTGTCTGTTTCCTTTGAACATGACACAGGCTATGGCACCTGCTCCATCCTTCAGGGTAAAATAGATATGTCCTGAAGAATGATATTTGCAGTTACTGACCTCTCCTTTGACAGTGATCTGTCTCAAGAGAAAGTCCTGATTAAACATATTTTTAATATACGCATTTACCTGTGCAACAGTATATACGTTACGCAAATTTAGCCAACACTCCATTCACGAATGCTTGAGACTGATCCTGACCAAACTTCTTGGCAAGTTCAACAGCTTCGTTGATAGCAACGCCTGTAGGAACTGTCTCATCATACTTAATCTCATAGATAGCAAGTCTGATGATAGCCAGATCAACCTTAGCGATACGTGTTGTGTCCCAACCTGTAGTCTCTTTGTTGATCAGTTCATCGATCTCAGGTAACTTCTCAGCAATTTTTTCATACTTACCTTTGATATAATTGGCGTCAGCCTCAGTCATCTCTTTATCATCATTCTCAATGAAAAGATCTTCCTGTTCTGACATCTCCTCCATAGAGTTGAACTCTACACGGAATAGCAGTTTAAAAACCTGTTCTCTTAATTCACTTCTTTTCATAAAATTTTTCTTCCTGTAATTATTCGGTTACTGTTCATTTCCTGAATACGGAAAATCATTCACCCTGATTCATAGAAATACCAGCTACATGGATATTTACGTCTGTAACCTTAAGACCTGTCATATTCTCAACTGATGTGCGAACACGGCTCTGAACCTTGCTGCATGTTGTTGGAATATTATATCCGTAACCCATAACAAGTGAAAGATCTACTCTGACCTCACCTGATGTAACTGTAACCTTCGCACCTTTACCAAGGTTTTTGCGACCCACTCTCTCTAAATTATCTGTAGTATAATTACCAGCAATAGCTGAAATACCTTCAATTTCAAGTGCTGCAAGTGCTGCAATCCTTGCTACAACATCATCAGCAATCTTAACTGCTCCTATATTGATAGTCTTCTTAGATTCTTTCTCGTTTCCCATATTAACTCCTTCCGCAACTACGTGCATTATAGCCAGAAAATCATTGTATTCTGGCTTTTAAACATGGTGTATGAAACTGTATGATCTTCACCACTAATATAGTCAAAAACGCCTCTATCAGTAACCAACAAATCGTATATCTGCTGGTAAACATCAGAGGAACTACACTTGATTGTAACATTGTTACTGCCATCAGACAAGCGTCTGTCAAACAGTGCCTTGATCATATCAGTATCACAGCTTTCAAAATATTCCTGCTCCATAACATAGTAATTGGCAACCATGCTGTTGCAGTCCGGCATAGGAACATCATTGGATATGCTGTGAGTCTTGATAAGTTCGTCTGTCGTAACATTTAAATAAAAATAATTTATTGTTGGGATCCTCTGATTGCTGTCAAGATCAGTAGCACTTGTCTGATAGGAAGCATCTCCCCAGGTCGGATCAACGTAATAATATTCACTATCTATTTTGACAAGATCCCAGGCATGGCCACCTCTATGACCATCACTGTCCACTACTGTTCCAGTTACCAGGCAGCACTCAACGCCCATCTGCTGCAAAAGATATTGCATTGCTTTGGCGTATCCCTGACAAACAGATTTATTGTATAAAAAAACTGAGCATATATTCTGGTTATCGTCGGAACCAGCTACATAATCAGTACTATTTATTATGTACTCATATACATATTTTACTTTTGCATACTGCCCTGCTCCCTCAGGAAGTCCTGCCAGACAGGCTGCAGTATAAAGGTCTATTTCTCTCTGTCTCTGGGCAATCTCAGCCTCATCATAGGTATATGTACCTGTAAGTGAGATTTTTTGTACTTCATCACCAAGAGTATATTCAGAATAAGTAAAACCAGTGACGTAAAAGATTTCGGGATGATCTTGCATGACATAGTTAAACACTTTTGCAAGAACATCCTTGTCTTTGGTAGATACCACCACGTCACTGTCTAAAGTAGACAAAATAGTATATATCTCTATGTAGAGCTTTTGCTCTTCTTCATCAAGCTGGTTATAAGCATAAAGAGTACTGAAAACATCACCGAGATCTGAAAGTTCATTTTCTGTAAGATTTATGTTCTTACTATTGTCTTTTTCCTGTTCAGAACTGCTCTCAGCGGCAGAATCAGCACTATCACTTGTCGCGGCAAAATAATTATCAATAACCTCCACGCTGATACCTGAAACACTGGTATCAGTTGAGCCTGTAGTGACAATACCATTTTCTACCCTGTATTCATCAGGATCTGTTATGCCCAGTTCCTGTAGATAATCATCCAACGCTTCCGGCATGGTGCAGCCTGTTAAAACAGCTGCAATACAGATGATCACCAGCAGGCTTTTAATGTTCTTAATAGCACCATTACTGATCAAGCTTTATCCCCCGTCATAAAACTACAATGCCACCGTTTATATCATCAGTTCTTCTTAAACTCTGAAAGAACGAGCCCCTTGTTTCTATCAAGAGTCATACCAACACTCCATTCATTGATAAAGAGAAGGAGCGGTTTATCGTTCATATCCTTGATCTTCTTCATATCAGAAGTACCAACAAGTGAAGACATGTCAATATCAGTATTTTCAACCCATCTGATATGTTCATAAGGAAGGTTTTCAAGAATTATATCTACATTATATTCGCTTTTTAGTCTAAACTTCAACACATCAAACTGAAGAACACCTACAACACCTACGATTATTTCTTCAAGTCCCATGTTGAATTCCTGGAATATCTGGATAGCACCTTCCTGAGCAATCTGTGTAATACCCTTAACAAACTGCTTTCTCTTCATGGTGTCTACCTGTCTTACTCTTGCAAAATGCTCTGGTGCAAAAGTAGGGATTCCTTCGTATACAACTGTGTCCTTAGGACAGCAAACTGTATCACCTATTGAAAAGATACCCGGATCAAATACACCCATGATATCGCCGGCATAAGCCTCTGATAATATCTTACGTTCATCAGCCATAAGCTGCTGTGGCTGTGAAAGTCTCATAACCTTGCCACTCTGAACGTGCTTAACTTCCATGTTAGCATCATATCTGCCTGAACAGATACGCATAAATGCAACTCGGTCACGGTGAGCCTTATTCATGTTGGCCTGGATCTTGAATACAAATGCTGTAAAATCGTGATCAAGAGGATCAATCACTTCGCCGTCCTTAGAAGTTCTTCCTGTAGGAGGTGTAGCCATCTTAAGGAAGTTTGAAAGGAATATTTCAACACCAAAGTTCTGAAGTGCAGAACCAAAAAATACTGGTGTAAGCTCTCCGGCTCTTACGGCATCAAGGTCGTATTCAGCACCTGCACCGTCAAGAAGTTCGATCTCATTCTGAAGTTTTTCAAATGCTTCTTCACCAATCTGAGCATCAATCTGTTCTTTATCTGTTAAATCTATAAAATTCTCTGTTCCTTCTTTTGTACCCTTCTGAGTATCAGCAAAAGTAACGATGTGACCTTCATGTCTGTCATAGATACCCTTGAAGTTCTTACCTGAACCGAGAGGCCAGTTCATAGGACATGTAGCAATACCAAGGTTATTCTCGATATCATCAAGAAGATCAAATGTATCCATAGCATCTCTATCCATCTTATTGATGAATGTAAAAATAGGGATATGTCTCATGGTACATACCTTAAAGAGCTTTCTGGTCTGTGCCTCAACACCCTTAGATGCATCAATTACCATGACTGCTGAATCTGCTGCCATAAGCGTTCTATATGTATCTTCTGAGAAATCCTGGTGTCCAGGAGTATCAAGGATGTTGATACAGCAATTGTCATAATTGAACTGAAGTACAGATGAAGTAACTGAAATACCTCTCTGTTTCTCAATCTCCATCCAGTCAGAAACTGCATGCTTGGCAGTAGCCTTACCCTTAACGCTACCAGCCATATTTATAGCTCCACCATATAACAGAAATTTCTCAGTAAGAGTTGTCTTACCTGCATCCGGGTGGGATATGATCGCAAAAGTACGTCTTTTATTTATTTCTTCGTTAATATTATTACTCATGATTTCCTCTCAAAAACTGGTTCATAGAAATTTTCGCATACCGCACAGTATTTTAACACAAAAACAGAAAGTTGTGTTATGAATTTTTTATAATCATATAATCACTATAAATTGATTATATGTGATATAATTAATCGATAGCACACCAATCTTTCTCTTATAAAAAGGAAGTTTTGATGGATTTAATTACAAGTAACCTATTATCATATAATGATATTGCACTTCCAAGTCTTGATCTGCCTCTTGCTATAATAATACATAGAGACGGTTTATTTGATTATGTCAATCATACAGACTGCTACCTTAAGGAATTGCAATCAATAGGTTTTTCTTCTTTAGAATCCGCATTGGATTTTTTTAACAACAAAGATTCAGGTGTCTATGATAGTTTCTACAATTCAGTACTTATGTCTCTTGATTCCGGAACCACAGTAACTAAGGAATTTGTCGCTAAAGAAACTTACTGCACAATAAAGATCCGTGGTTTTTATTCAGAAAAAAGTAAAGACATAATAGTCATAAGAGCATTCCTGTTAAACGTATCTAAGTATAATCATGAAAACAACAACCTGGATACCGCTCTCAGGAGCCTGTATTCTCTTTATGACACTATAACTCTTATAAACCTGGACAATTCCGATCTCAGATACATCTATACCAATTTACCCGTAAAATCTGAAAGCATAATCGGTTCTGATTATACATCAATAATAAATAACTATGCGCAAAATTATGTATATAGCTCTGAGCAGGATAAATTTATAAAATACTTTGATGAAGCACAAATAAAGAAACTATTTCACAAGGCAAAAAGGCGTTTCCATATCACTTATTACAGAATTAAAAATTTATATGATGAGTATGTGTGGAAGGCTTTTCTTTTAATGCAGGTAGTTGATAAAAGCTCATCTCTCTTTTATCTCTGTATCAGAGATGTAGACCTGACCAAAGAGCATGCTCTGCTGGAAGAAAATTATATTGACCTGTTTTTTGACATGCCTATGGCATATTCAATTTTTAAAGTTTTTTCTATCAATAACAGAGTAACTGACATTATCTGTCTGTTTGCCAGCAGCAAAATAACTCAGCTCATGCATGTCCCTATAGAACATGTTATAGGACATTCAATCATAGATTCCCTAAGCAATAAAAAACAATGGCTTGATATCATTGCCAGAGTTGCGTTGGGAGGTGAATCCATAACCGAAACATTATATATTGAAAAAACCGGAAAATGGGTTAGGTTGCTGCTGAATCAGGCTGCTGAAAGAGGCAAGTTCACACTTATGATGGAAGACGTTACCGAGGAACAGGCATCAAGCATCCAAAAAGACAGAAAATGGCGCACTGATGATCTAATAATAGATTGTGTGAAAACGCTTGATAATGGCAAGCCTTTCGAAGAAAACATCAACAATCTTCTCGAACTGCTTGGTAAAAAGCTAAACGCAAAGCGAATTTATATAATTGAACCTGATAATGAAAAAGGCAGTTCTTTTTCTGTTACTTATGCATGGGCCAGAGATCCTAATGATATGCTAAAGGAAAACTTTAAGAGACTAAAGCCTGATGAGATAATAAACTGGAGCTCCGAATTTGATGGCATCGACAATGTTGTGATCTATGACGCTGAAGATTGCAAAGAGACTCATCCATACGTCTATAATAACTTGAAACACTATGAGATCAACAGCATTGTTGAAATTCCGATTCTAAAGGAAAATAAGCGTCTTGGAGCCATTGGCGCTGTAGATCTTCAAAAAGATGACATGCTTGATGTTGAGCACCTTTTTGAGACAATATCATTTTTTATAGCATCTGAGATTACAAGAAAAAAACTTATGTCCAAGCTGGAGAACATGAGCATCTATGACAGCCTCTGTAATGTAAAAAACAGAAATGCCATGGAACTTACGATCAGCAGGATAAAAGAAGTTTCCATTCCTGTAGGAGTAATTTATGCAGATGCAAACGGTCTAAAGAAAATAAACGATACTCAGGGACACGAAGCCGGGGACCGCATCATACAAGAGCTTGCCCTATCACTGTCCGACTGTTTTGGCAAAGATAATACCTACAGGTCAGGAGGCGACGAATTTGTGGCTATCTGTGAGGATATCTCATTCGATGATTTCCAGTCGAAGGTCCTTGAATTTTCTGCCATGCTTGCAGATAAAACTGATATTTCCGTAGCGGCTGGCTGGCAATACTCTGAGGATTCCAAAGAGATTATTAACATAATGAAAGAAGCCGACCAGAAAATGTACGATGCCAAAGCTGAACACTACAAAAAGATTGGCAGACGTAAATCTGACAGATAAGCCAAAAGATCAGGTGAGTCAGCGGGGACGTATCAGAATGACTCATTGTGCACAATGAGTCACTGGGGACGTATCAAATTGACTCATTGCGCACAATGAGTCAATTTGATACGTCCCCAGTGACTCTTTTATCTTAGTAACTTGGCCGCTATTATTGCGTTGTAGAACTGCATAAGTGGTAAAAAGCTCTGACCAAAGCTTTTGGTTGGTGCTGAGCCTACTAACACTGCATCCTCAACGACTCTCTTTCCACCTCCATTAGATGGATTTTCTTTTATGTTATTCCAGAATGTCCTCAGTCCACATTCCAGGTATTTCCTATCTCCTGTAAGCTCATATCCTATGTACATAGCTTCCAGAAGCAGTGTGTTATTGCCATTTCTTGACAGACTAGGAAGCTCTTTATAGTAAAAGAGTCCATATGGATTCATACAGTTTTCTGTTAGGTCATCTATGGCTGCAAGGATCATTTTTTTCAGATCCTCGTCTGGGAATTCCCTGTAATATCTCATAAGCGAACCCACTGCCACGGATATCATAAAGCCAACTCTAATAACTGTATTGTCTGTATATGGAGCAAGCCATGCGCCATAGCGCTGATTCCATTCTTTAAACTGATTTATGATCAGATCGCATTTTGGGAGCCATTTTTTGTCATGAGTTTCTACATACAGTGCTGTAAGTGATCTTAACGCCCATCCTGTCTCTCTGGCACTTGCTTCACCAGCTTTCTGATACATTGGAGTGTCAAGAAGCCTTAGTACGTTCTCTCCGATTCCGATTGCAGTGTGGAGAGCTCTTTCGTCGCCGGTAAAATGCCACAGATCAATAAGTCCCTCGACCCATTCATGGCTGCACACCATTATGCCTCCTTCAAGGCCACCACCATTATGTCCTGCTGTGTGCTCCCATTGTCCTCCAACTCTGAGTTCATCTGAGCTATAATGGCATACATCAACATCCATCCAGTGCCTTGCAGCAACCTCGGCATAATCCTCAAATCTCCTGACTCCGCTTCTTGCATACATCATAAACATTGCATGAGGATAATCATATTCATTATTGGTCCACACAAGCCTTCCGCCGCCACGGCCCTGTGATGTATAGTTTGAATCAGGAAAATCACCCCAATTCATCATGCCATAGGCTCTTCCGTGATTGTCTGCTCTTGCAATCATTGCCAGCTCTACATCCGGATCAGCGTCCTTAGGGCTTGTTATAACATCAGGGAATATGCCGGCTTTTTTAAACTCTTCCGGTGATACCCAAGGTTTTACAGGCATCTGATATACAAGACTTCTGTCATCTATTTTTTCAATGGTCGTATCCCTATCATGGAAATGCAGCATAAATCTCTGCTCTCTCGCCATTCCCGGAGAAAAGACAACTTTCTCTTCTCCCTCAGGAATTATGAATACACACACTCCATCTTTATCAGCTTTGATAGCCTTTGGATAATTTTGATGGGCCTGAAAAATGGTAGCACATACTCCGCCTTTTTCATCATTATGATCTGCAAACAAAGTTCCATACAATACTTCTGCAAAATGCTCATTGGCTTCTCCAACAAGGAATGGACCTGTAATGCGATTTCCGACAGTATTGCCATTTCCTGATATGGTAAATCGGGTCTTATAATTGGATATTCCTGATACTGTGCGGATTCCGGTAGTTGTCTTTTCCCTGATCTCCTGTTCGAAGCCTTCCAGCGCTACAGTTCCTGTGGTATGGAAAAAGAGTTCATTGTCATCCGCTTCAGTTTTATTCATATCGCCGCAACCTGTGGAATCTATTTTTTCTCCCACAAATTCAGGTAAAGTCATGTTGGCATCGCCTTCATGATCGGCCTTGATAAAGAATTTAAAGCTATCCGGAACAAGTTCCTTATCACTATCATTAAAAAGTCTTACAGATACATCAACAAAGGATTGTCCGCTTACTGCTGTAAGTCTTACAATGCAGCGGGTTACATCATTTATAGCTCCGCTGCCTTCAAGTATTACGCATACTTCGCCCTGTTCAACTATATTCCACTTAGAGATGCTGATATTCTGAGATATACCTTTATCTGACAGCACAGGTCCTACAAACTGCCTGCTGTCATAGGTTTTTCCGGATATTTCTACCCTCGTAAGCAAAGCCTCAGTATCATTTTCCACTTCAAAAAACAAGGCACCTGTATTTACTGCTATAACGCCCTCTTTTTCTGATATGGATAGAGGCAAAAAGCTACAGTCACTGTCTTTAGGATCATGAGCATTCTTTTTTATCTGAGAATCCTTGTCTTCAACAAGTTCAAGGATCATCTTGCTGTTACCGGGAACGTCTGCCAGGAATCTTACAAACAAGAACTTAACGCTCAAGTCATCCCAAGTGGCTGTGACCTTGATCTGTGATGGAAGTATATGAGAAGGATCTTTAGGATCAATGACTACCAGATCACGGATGCCATCCTGAGAAAGCTCGCCTCTTGCCATTGGAACAGCCACGCTGCACATCTCTCCCGGAAGATCATTTTTGTAAAGTTTGTCTATGAATATCATTTTATTGTCCATTGCTATAACCCCTTAGTTTATTTACATAGCCATTTCAAGCTCTTTAATCTTTTTCCATGACTTGGATCTGTAGAAAAGAAGTGATGCCAACATTCCAAATACAAAGCTGATGGATACTCCACCGGTAACATAGTGACCGTCAAATAAAAATGCGATCAGATATGCGCTTGGTATTCTTACAGCCCATAGCATCAGCAGGTTTACAACAGTTGAGTATTTCACTGCGCCAATACCATTTGCCAGGTTCAGTATGGTGTTTAGTACGCAGAAGCACCACTGGAACGGCACCTGTATATGAACGCATAAAAGCGCATATTTAATAGCTTCAGGATCTTTGGTGAAGCACATGATAAGAGGCTCGGCAAAAATATACATGATCACCCCGAGTGTGATGGTGATAAAGGCTGAATACATCGGCACTATGCGGCCGCCTTTTCTGAGCCTGTCATAAGCCTTGGCACCATAGTTCTGTCCTGCAAAGGTTGACATAGCCTGAGAGAATGAAGATATTGCCACACTGCTTACGCCCATTATCTTGCCGGCTACAGAAGCACCTGCCATAAATCCTGATCCCTGCATATTGATCAGGGATTGCATAAGAATATGACCAACTGTATAGATCGAATTGTTGAATCCCAGAGGCAAACCTATACGCAATATATCGCCCAAGCTCTTCTTATCCATGGATTTTGGCAAAAAAGTAAATCCGCTCTGTGGATATTTTTTGATTATATAGATCACGCTGGCAAGCCAGGCCAGGTACATGGATATGATGGTAGCAATTGCAGCACCGGCAACGTCCATACGAAGTCCTGCCACAAAGGCAATATCCAAAACAATATTGGTGATACTTGAAATGATCAGAAACAGAAGTGTTGAACTGCTATCTCCAAGTCCTCTCAGGATTCCGGCATTCATGTTGTATCCCATGTTGCCCAAAAGTCCAAGAAACACTATTCGTATATAGATAACTGCCAGATCCCAGGTATCATCAGGCACATTCATGAATCTCAAAATAACAGGAGTCAGGATGATTCCTAGTATCGACAATGGGATTGCCACCATATAGGTAAAAGAAATCGAAGTCTTTACTACTTTTCCCAAAGCTACATCATCTCTGCTGCCTGTGTACATCGATACCAGTATGGATACTCCACCGCCGATACCCATGAACACGCACATGAATACTTCTATAGGCTGAGAACTTGTTCCAATAGCGGCAATAGATGTGGCGCCGCAATAGTTGCCTATGATCAATGTGTCTACAATTGTATAGAACTGCTGCAGTACATTACTTGCAATGATAGGCAATGCAAATAGTATTACCAGCTGCATGATCGATCCTTTTGTCATATCGATCTTAGTTTTTGGTTTTTTCTTTATTACTTCTTCTGACATATGATTCCTACTTATTTTTCTTTATTATTTTGCTTCTGACCTTTTGACCTATCATCATTATATTGTATACTTCTTTTTTTCATTTTCTATCAAAAAAGGCTATTTTATAGCCAAAACTTATCAAATCGGATAAAATGATTTTATTGATCTGTATAGAAAGGCAAAATTATAATGCAAAAGACACCTAATTACTCTTTTCAGGTTGAGATTGAAGGCTTGAAAATAAGTGAAAGTCATGTGTATAACAAGCAGAGCATGAAGAGCAGGCACTATCATGAAACCATTGAACTCTTTGTCCTGACTGAAGGAGAAAGATACTATTTCGTGGACAGGTATGTATACCACATGAAAGAAAAAATGGCTGTGCTCATTCCGCCTGGTCAGATACACAAAACGAGTATCATTGAAGGCAAACCTGAGCACAAGCGATTCCTGCTTCAATTCTCAAAAGAACTCTTTGAAGGAATGATCCAGTCTGCTCTTGGTGTTACTTATGAAGAACTGGCACATAAATATGGTGGTCTGATCACTTTTTCTGACGAAGGTTGGAAAAGGCTCATGTCGAAATACGATGAGTTAAAAAAAGAAGCCTCAAAAGAGCCCGATGATATTGCCTACAGCGCCCCAATGATAAAATGTCTGGCATTTGAACTGTTACTAATGTATATACAGGAAATGGATATGGAGCAAAAGCTCAATACCGTTATGCCTTCAAATGAATCCTATCGTGTAACATCAGGTGTATACAGCACCATCCAGAATGTAACAGAATATATAAACGAAAACTACGCTGAAGATATAACCCTTGAAATGCTTTCAGACAGATTTTTTGTAAGCCGCGCCGGACTTACCAGAGCATTCAGAAATATTACAGGAATCACGATCGTGCAGTACCTGACTATTGTTCGCATCCGCATGGCCTGTCAATACCTTAAGACCACCAATGACAGCATCACTGCCATCTCCTCACAATGCGGTTTTGGTAACGTCACCTACTTTGAAAAAGTCTTTCGCCGTCTGCGAGGCATGACCCCACGGCAATATCGCAGGATAGTCTCATAATACATGACTATGTTTTTTTGTGTCAAAAAACCCTGCAGAAATCAATTTATTTACACGTTGATCTTCATTTCAAATATCAACGTGCAAATAAACCTGATTACATGCAGGGTATTTTGTTATAAGTCACATAGAACGCCAAAATGAGTCATTTTGATACGTCCCCGGTGACTCAAAGCATAGATTCACCTTTAAAGTTCTTTTCTACACCGAACTTGTCGAGAACTGTTGCTGCTATATCTGCAAAAGTAGTTCTTGTACCAACATTCTTTGGTGTGACATTTTTTCCATACATAAGAATTGGAATATATTCTCTTGTATGGTCTGTAGTCTTCTGATAAGCAGGATCGCAACCGTGATCAGCTGTGATCATGAGAATGTCATCATCACGGAGCTTCGCCATCATCTCAGGGAGCTTCTCATCAAAATATGTAAGAGCTTTGGCATATCCGTCTATATCTCTTCTGTGGCCGTAAAGCATATCAAAATCAACAAGATTTACAAAGCAAAGACCATCAAAATCTCTGTCCATCCATGTAAGAGTCTTGTCAATGCCGTCTGCATTGCCTTCTGTAAATACAAAGTCTGTGAGACCTTTTGCTGCGAAGATATCATGGATCTTACCTACTCCAAGTACTTCTTTTCCAGCCTTCTTAAGAAGGTCAAGCATTGTATCCTTTGGTGGCTCAAGAGAGAAATCATGTCTGCGAGGAGTTCTTGTGTAATTGCCGCTTGTACCAACGAAAGGTCTTGCAATAACACGTCCAACGCCCCATTCACCCTGAAGGATTGCTCTTGCTTTTCTGCAATAATCATATAACTGTTCACAAGGAACAATGTCTTCGTGAGCAGCAATCTGGAATACACTGTCAGCTGATGTATAGACAATGAGATCACCAGTCTTCATGTGTTCATCACCATAATCATTGATGACCTGTGTTCCGGAATATGGCTTGTTACAAAGTACGCCTCTTCCAACTTCTTTGCTGAACTTATCAAGAAGTTCCTGTGGAAATCCATCAGGGAAAGTAGGCATTGGTTTCTCAGAAATAATACCAGCTATCTCCCAATGTCCTGTTGTTGTATCTTTTCCTCTGGAAGCCTCCTGACATTTGCCATAAGCAGCTATAGGTGCATCTACAGGGGTACCAACACCAACTCCGTCAATATTGAACAGTCCCATCTTAGTCATATTTGGTATATTCAGATACTTGCTTGTTGTGCAGGATCTCAATGTGTTGACATCAAAATCGCCAAACTCTGCTGCATCAGGCTCTTCTCCTACTCCAAAGCTATCAAGAACAATTAAAAATACTCTACTCATAAAAACTCCTTTCTCATACGGACTCAGAAAGAAAAAAGCTGCCTAACTTAAGTTAGACAGCTCTCTTTAATGCAAAATCAGTTCTGAGCCACATCCTTCATAGAGAAGCTGATACGTCCCATCTTATCCTTACCAAGGCAAACAACTGTTACCTGATCACCAAGTGTCAGTACATCTTCAACATGATCAATTCTCTCCTTAGAGATCTTTGAAATGTGAACCATACCTTCCTTGCCTGGAGCAAATTCAACGAATGCACCAAAGTCTTTGATGCTTACAACTTTTCCCTTGAAGACCTGTCCTTTTTCAAAATCAGAAACAATAATATTGATCATATCAATTGCTTCCTGAATCTTGTCTTTATCTTCACCACAAACTGATACTTTACCATCATCTGTGATATCAATCTTAACACCTGTACGAGCAATGATCTCGTTGATTGTCTTTCCACGCTGTCCTACAACATCACCAATCTTCTCAGGATCGATCTGCATAGAAACGATCTTAGGAGCATACTTGCTAACTTCTGTACGTGGAGCGCTTATAGCTTTGCTCATGCACTCATCCATGATGAAGAGTCTAGCTTCACGGCACTGTGCAATAGCTGTCTCAACGATAGGCTTTGTAAGACCGTGGATCTTGATATCCATCTGGATAGCTGTGATACCTTCTTTTGTACCTGTAACCTTGAAGTCCATATCTCCGAAGAAGTCTTCAAGACCCTGGATATCTGTAAGTACGATGAAATCATCATCTGTATCGCCTGTAACAAGACCGCAGCTGATACCAGCAACCATCTTCTTAATAGGAACACCAGCTGCCATAAGTGACATACAAGATGCACATGTAGAAGCCATTGATGTTGATCCGTTTGACTCAAATGTCTCAGATACGGCACGGATTGCATATGGGAACTCTTCTACTGATGGAAGTACAGGAAGAAGTGCTCTCTCTGCAAGGGCTCCGTGACCAATTTCTCTACGTCCTGGTCCTCTTGAAACCTTTGTCTCACCTACTGAATAAGCAGGGAAGTTGTACTGATGTACATATCTCTTATCAGGAGCAAATGGATCAAGTCCTTCAACCTTCTGCATCTCTGATAATGGAGCAAGTGTTACAACGTCGCAGATCTGTGTCTGTCCACGAGTAAACATAGCAGAACCATGTACTCTAGGTACGATATCAACCTCAGCTGAAAGAGGTCTGATCTGCTTAATATCACGACCGTCTGGTCTCTTGTGATCTTTTAAGATCATCTTACGTACTGTCTTTTTCTCATACTGATAAATTGCTTCTGGAAGAATAGCGAGCCATTCTTCGTTTTCAGCAAACTTAGCTTCAAGTCTCTCAGTGATCTTGGCAATGTTCTCTTCACGAACCTGCTTCTCATCTGTGAATACTGCAGCTTCCATTTCTTCCTGAGGAACTTCTTCCTTCATTGCAGCAAAGAGTTCTTCTGGAACTGCGCAGCTTACATATTCATGCTTTGGCTTACCAACCTCAGCAACGATGCCCTTAATGAACTCGATAACCTTAAGGTTAACATCATGTGCAAGGTAGATAGCTTCTTTCATCTTTTCTTCAGGGATCTCGTTACATCCAGCTTCGATCATGATAACCTTCTGACCAACTGAAGCAACTGTAAGTCTCATATCACCTGTATCCCAGATTTCCTGTGAAGGATTGATAACGAATTCTCCGTCCTTCATACCGATCTGAGTCATAGAACATGGACCATCAAATGGGATGTCTGAAATAGAAACAGCGATTGATGAACCAAGCATAGCAACAAGCTCAGGTCTGCACTCTGTATCTACAGCCATTACCATATTCTCAAGTGTTACATCATTTCTATAATCCTTTGGGAACAAAGGACGCATAGGTCTATCAATAACACGGCTTGTCAGGATAGCATTCTCAGAAGGCTTTCCCTCTCTCTTATTAAATCCACCTGGGAATTTACCTACTGCATACATTTTCTCATTGTACTCAACGCTAAGAGGGAAGAAATCGATTCCTTCTCTTGGCTTTGCAGAAGCTGTTGCTGTAGATAATACTGTTGTATCACCATACATCATAAAAGCACAGCCATTAGCCTGCTTACCTACTCTTCCGATATCTACGCGCAGTGTACGTCCTGCAAGTTCCATTGTGTAAGTCTTATACATTTTTTCTCCTTTTCTGCTCATCCGCTCACCGTCATCTGCTACATTGTGTAACTATCCGCATGAACACCATGCTACTATCCAAACAACGATTTTACTAGCATTGTCGGGGCGTGTGCAGTTTCTTTTGCTTCTTCTTTATAATAATTTAAATAGTTACCGTTTTTATTGTGACAGCCACAATATAGTATATCACTAAATAGTAAATAAACAAAGTTAAAAAAGAGTTAAGAAAAGCCCATCCTTAACAGAATAATATTCCTATGGTCAAAAAAAGACGGTCAGGAACATGGAAATCCATGCCCCAACCGCCTTGAAAGTCATAGCAAAATTATTTTCTAAGACCAAGATCAGCAATAAGCTTACGATATCTCTCGATATCCTTCTCTTTGAGGTATGCAAGAAGTGCACGTCTCTGACCTACCATCTTAAGAAGACCTCTTCTTGAGTGGTGATCCTTAGGATTTGTCTGAAGGTGCTCGTTAAGCTCCTTGATTCTCTCTGTAAGAACTGCTACCTGTACTTCTGGTGAACCTGTATCGCCAGCTGTTCTTGCAAATTTGTTGATGATCTCTGTTTTCTTTTCCTTGCTTATCATAACTTTTCTCCTTTTTAATCAATTCGCCGTATACACAGAAATGGTTGGAGTTTCCAATTCCCAAGTATCGGTGTTCCGATTATTATATTTATAACTATCATAATTTAACATAAATAATATCGTCTGTAAAGCATTTTGTTAAAATTCAGTTGTCCGCCAAAGCTACTATCCGAATCATGACAGGCATTTTGTCAGTCATCATAATCGGCAAAAAATTCTCTACCAGCTTCAATGTCGCTCTGCATCTGACTTATAAGAGCATCTATGCCGTCAAAATGTTTTTCTGATCTTCTATAAGACAAAAGCTCTACTTCTATAAATTTTCCATAAATATCCTGATCAAAATCATAAATATAGGTCTCAACACCCAACTGCTTCTCATCAGAAACAGTTGGCTTATAACCGATGTTGGTCATTCCCTTGTATGTCTTGCCATCCAGGATCACATAGGAATAATAGACTCCATTTGGAGGTAAAAGCTTACTTTTTTCAGGGATTATATTTACAGTAGGCACTCCTATGGTATGTCCCAGGCTCTTTCCGTGGGTTATCACTCCGCTGACATAATATGGTGTTCCAAGGAGTTTCTTTGCCTTACCCATATTTCCATTTGCAATGGCTTCACGCACATAGGTAGAGCTGATTGGTCTTCCATCTGCGAACTGAACCTTATCGATTATATCTATTTCATAGCCATATACTGCAGCCTCTTTTTCAAGAAGCTTGTAATCACCAAGGCCTTTATTGCCAAAAGATACATCTTCGCCTGCCGCGATAAATCCAACGTTGAGCTTTCCAACAAGGATATCTTTTATAAAAATATCAGGCTCTATAGCTGCGCTTTCAAAGGTAAGAGGGAATTCCACCAAATAATCGATGACATCCATCTTCTCGAAATACCTTCTTTTCTCACTGGTAGTAGTAAGCTCAGGTATCTGTTTACCAGAAAAAAGCGTAGCCGGCGAAGGGTTAAACGTAAATATCACTGTTTTGTACCCTTCTTTTCTTTTGGCTGCCAGAGCCATTATTATCTTCTGATGACCCATATGGATACCATCAAATTTACCAATAGCAAGAGCAGTCTTTTGATCTATTTTTACTTCTTCAAGATTTGTTATTACTTCCATATTGTCAATTTGCCTCGTAGAAAAACTTTTCTACTCGGAAAGTCTTAGTCCTTGCATCATAAGTATATATTCCATAGAATATATCATCTGCGCCGTACACTCTTATCCGTGTTCCATCAGAGTATTCGTCGTCTTTATCCACAACATCCTGCTCATCAGTAAGGTGCTCATCCACAATGTTATCCACTTTGAATGGATTACCATTCCTAAGCTTTGGCAAATGATCTTCCTTGATATGAACAAAATCAAGGTCTTTAAACAACACCTCAGTTGGCCTTATGATGCTATCAAGCTCATTCTGGTCTCTAAGCTGTTGAACCTGATCAAGAGTTACGGCATCTTCCAAATGGAAACTGCCAACGGCAGTTCTTGTAAGATGGGCCATTGTAGCTCCGCAGCCAAGTCTTTCACCTATATCATTGCACAAAGTCCTGATATATGTACCCTTTGAGCATTTTACTTCCATGGTAAAAAGGCCTTCGCTCTGAAGCTTGGAATCATCAAGAATAGATATTGCATCAATATGTATTCTTCTGGCTTTTCTCTCAACATTCTTGCCTTCTCTGGCCAGCTCATAGAGCTTTTTGCCGCCGATCTTGATCGCAGAGTACATAGGTGGTATCTGATCATAATCACCCACGAATGCTGCAACTGCTTCATGGAGCTCTTCTGTAGAGACATTTACCTCAGACTCAGATAAAACATTACCTGATATATCCTGCGTATCTGTAGTTACGCCAAGTTTACATACAGCAATGTATTCCTTATCATGATCTGTCAGCATGTCACACATCTTGGTACCATTGCCTACGCATATCACAAGTACGCCTACAGCATCAGGATCCAAAGTGCCGGTATGGCCTATTTTTTTCTGATGAAGGATACCGCGCAGCTTGGCAACAACATCACTGGATGTATAGCCAGCTTCTTTATAAATATTGATAAGTCCGTTATACATATTTGGCATAGGATTACTCTTCTGCCTCTGATTCTTCGTCAACTTCGCCGCGTTCCTGTCTTGCTTTTGCGTCAGCAGCTGCTACTTCATCAATCTTCTTGGACATATTGATAGCATACTCAATAGAATCATCCAGAATAAATCTAAGCTCTGGTGTGTATCTCATATTAAGTTCCTTGGCAACAGTTGATCTGATGTAACCGGCTGCACTCTTAAGACCTTCCATAGTACGAGCTCTGTCTTCATCATCACCCATTACAGTAACCCATACCTTACATGTCTTAAGATCAGGAGCTACTTCTACTTCCATAACAGAAGTCATAGGGCTGATACGAGGGTCCTTACTAAATCTGATAGCCTCAGAAATGACCTTCATAACTTCGCCATTTATACGAATATTCTTTATACTGTTTTTTCTCATTTATATTCTCCGTATAGAAATGCAACAGATTGAAAAAGAGTCTTCAACCTGTTGCATCAAATCTTTATTCTCTAGGTACTTCAACCATTATATAAGCTTCAACCTGATCAAGCTCGTGGATCTGATCAAATCCGTCAAATACAAGACCACATTCATAGCCTTCCTTAACTTCCTTGACATCATCCTTAAATCTCTTAAGAGAAGCAAGATCACCTTCGAAGATCTGCTCGCCATCTCTTGATACACGAACCTTACAATCCTTCTGGATCATACCGTCAAGTACCATAGCACCGGCGATATTACCAACCTTAGAAGCCTTGAATATCTGTCTGATCTCAGCATGACCGATAACTTTCTCTTCATAGATAGGAGCAAGCATACCCTTCATAGCTGCATCTACATCTTCAATAGCCTGGTAGATAACTTTATAAAGCTTGATCTCAACGCCTTCACGTTCAGCAATACTCTTAGCTGTAGCATCAGGTCTAACATCAAAACCAATGATGATAGCATTTGATGCAGATGCAAGTGTTACATCAGATTCATTGATGGCACCAACACCACAGTGAATAACCTTAACAACTACTTCATCATTAGAGAGCTTCATAAGACTCTGCTTCAGAGCCTCTGCACTACCCTGAACGTCAGCCTTGATGATGATCTCAAGATCCTGAAGCTTACCTTCCTCGATCTTAGAATACAGGTCATCAAGTGACATCTTAGCCTTAGTCTCTTCGATAAGGTCTTTCTTGTGCTGCTGCAGGTATGTGTTAGCATACTGCTTAGCTTCCTTATCACTTTCATGTCCAACTAATACCTCACCGGCATTAGGAACATCTGAAAGACCGAGGATCTCAACCGGCTGTGAAGGAAGAGCTTCTTTAAGTCTTCTACCCTTATCATCAACCATGGCTCTTACCTTACCTGAGCTTGCTCCAGCTGAAATGAAATCTCCAACATGAAGTGTACCCTTCTGGATAAGGATATTAGCAACAGGACCACGTCCCTTATCAAGCTTAGCCTCAAGTACAAGACCTCTTGCCTGTCTGTTTGGATTAGCCTTAAGTTCAAGGATCTCAGCTGTAAGAAGTACTGTCTCAAGAAGAGTATCAATACCTTCTCCAGTCTTAGCAGATACAGGAACAAACTCTGTCTGTCCGCCCCAATCTGTAGCAATAAGACCGTGCTCAGTCATTTCCTGTTTTACTCTGTCTATATTAGCATTAGGTTTATCAATCTTGTTAACTGCAACGATTATTTCAACTTCAGCAGCCTTTGCATGGTTGATAGCTTCGATTGTCTGAGGCATTACACCATCATCAGCAGCTACAACAAGAACTGCAATATCAGTTGACTTGGCACCACGCATACGCATAGCTGTGAATGCTTCGTGACCAGGTGTATCAAGGAATGTGATAGACTGACCATTTACTGATACAGTGTAAGCACCGATCCTCTGTGTGATACCACCGGCTTCCTTAGCTGTTACGCTAGTCTTACGGATAGCATCAAGAAGTGATGTCTTACCATGGTCTACGTGACCCATTACGCAGACAACAGGTGGTCTCTTAACCAATGTTTCTTCTGCATCATCATCTTCCTTAAGGAGTTCTTCAATAACATCAACAGGAACTTCCTTCTCGCAGATGATCTCATAATCGATTGCAATATTTTCAGCTTCCTCATAAGTAAGCTCTGTATTAACTGTTGTGATCTGACCTGCCATGAAGAGCTTCTTGATGATCACTGAAGGCTGCATCTTCATCTTTTCAGCAAGCTCTTTAATTGTAAGCTTCTCAGGAATTGTGATTACCTTGATCTGCTCTTCTGGTTCTTCAACCTTCTTAACCTCAGGCTTAATGAAACGTCCAACCTTCTTACTTCTTGGCATGTTCTCTTCATCCTCGTAAGCAAGGTCTTTCTTGTTTCTCTTATCCTTTTCCTGGCTAAGTCTTCTCTTGTCATCTCTCTTGTTCTCGCTTGGCATCATTGGAGCATCACCTGCGTTCTTTGATCCCTTAGAGAACTTATTGTTCTGACCATTTCTTCCGCCAAAGCCAGCCTGACGTCCACCATTTTCATCCTTGTTGAATGTAGGTCTTCCGCCAAATCCGCCTTGACCGTTTCTGTTAAATCCGTTATTGCCATTGCCATTACGATCTGAGCGATTCATATTTCTATCTCTCTGACCATTCTGTCCCTGGCCGTTCTGTCCGTTACGATCGAAACGGTTACCATTTCTGTCACCATTCTGATTACGGTTATTATCAAATCTTCCACGATTCTCGCGGTTATCATTTCTTCTGTCATTATTTCTATCCTGACCACGATCTGAGTTATTTCTCTGGCCACGATCAGATGACTTATCCTGAACTTTCTCCTGCTTAGCTGGAGCTTCATTAGTTGCAGGTGCTGTTGTATTAACAGGCTCTGTCTTAACTTCTTCCTTAACTTCCTTTTCAACAGGCTTTGGAGCTGGCTGTACAGACTTATGTATTACTGTATCGTAGCTCTCAAGCTGTGAAGGAGCTGTCTTAGGCTTAATAGGATGGTATACATTCTGTGACTGAGCAAATGTACCTCTGTTATTGTTCCTATTATTTCCGTTATTGTTATTCTGGCGTCTCTGATTGTTATTATTGTTGTTTCTTCCGTTATCATTTCCGCCATTATTTTTGTTAAATCCACCATTTCTGGAGTTGCTAGGATTTGTTACAAAAATGATATTTTTCTTTTTCTTAACATGCTGCTCTTCTGCTGACTGTTTCTTAGGTTCAGCATCCTTTGCAGGCTCTGTCTTCTCGGCCTTAACAACCTTTTCTTCTTTTGCTGAAGATCCACCAAAATGCTTCTTTGCTTTTGCTGCATCCTCTTCATCTATGGAACTTGTAGAACGTTTAGCCGCCTCAACTCCCTGATCCTGCAGGTAGCTTACAAGTTCTTTTCCTTCTATTCCAAGCTCCTTCGCAAGTTCGGATATTTTAATTTTTGCCATTCACATTTCCTCCGTACTGTTCTTCTGAGAGTAAGTCTTTCGCTAACGTTTTTGCAAAGCCATCATCTGTTATGGCCAGACTAGTGCGAACATCCTTACCAACTGCATGTCCTAAACTATCTTTATCTCCAAAGCTGAACATCTGCACCTTGTAGAAATCGCACTTGTCATGAAACTTCTTTTTAGTATTATCTGAAGCATCTTTGCTCACGATCACCAACCTGGCCTGGCCACTCTTTATGGCCTGCTCAACAGCAAATTCGCCGCTCTTGAGCTTACCAGCCTTGGTACACAATCCCAGTAATGAATATATCTTGTTTTTATCCAATATCAGTCAAACTCCTTTTGTAATCTTTCGTAAACATCCTCAGGAATCTGCTGTTTCAGAGACCTTTCCAGTCCCTTACTCTTTCTGGCTTTCAAAAAGCAGTTCTTATCATTGCAGATATAGGCGCCTCTTCCATTCTGCCTGCCTGTTGCATCCAGAACTATGTCGCCTTCCGTAGTCTTCAGCACACGAATGAGCTCTTTTTTGCTCTTCATCTCGCCACAGCCTACGCACTGCCTCATAGGTATCTTTTTAGCCATGCATGTCTCCTATTACTCTTCGTCCTCTGAAACTTCTGCTGACTCATCTAATTCTGTATTGTCTTCGTACTCTTCATCGTACTCTTCTTCATCATAAGAATCATCCATGTAGTCTTCCATACGGAATCCTGGAGCATCCTTAGCCTGAGTCTCTGACTTAATATCAATCTTATAGCCTGTAAGTCTTGCTGCAAGACGAGCATTCTGACCTTCCTTACCAATTGCAAGTGATAACTGGTAATCAGGAACTACAACCTTTGCACTCTTTTCATCTGGATCAGCAAATACTGCAACGATCTTAGCTGGTGATAATGCATTCTGAATAAGGTTACCTGGGTTATCATCCCAATTGATAACATCGATCTTTTCGCCTCTAAGCTCATCAACGATGAGGTTTACACGGCTTCCGTTAACACCTACGCAAGCACCAACAGCGTCTACGTTAGGGTTGTTAGAATAAACTGCGATCTTAGTACGGCTTCCAGCTTCTCTTGCAATAGAACGGATCTCTACTGTACCATCCTGGATCTCAGCCACTTCCTGCTCAAACAATCTCTTAACAAGATCAGGGTGTGTACGTGATACAAGGATCCTTGGTCCCTTTGAACCATTCTTAACTTCAAGGATATATACCTTTATACGATCTGTAGGCTTATAACGTTCAGTCTTAACCTGTTCATTTTCATTAAGAATAGCATCAGACTTTCCAAGATTGATGCTGATGTTCTTTCCAATGTATCTCTGAACTACACCTGTTACGATGTCGTGTTCCTTTGAATAATACTCGTTGTAGATTGCTCCACGCTCTTCTTCACGGATCTTCTGAAGAATAACGTTCTTTGCATTCTGAGTTGCGATTCTTCCGAATTCCTTAGAATTAACAGGAACGTCTATCTCATCATCCACTTCAACTTTCTTCTTGATCTTCTTAGCATCATCAAGAGAAATCTCTATAGCAGGATCCATTACATCCTCTTCAGTCTCTACAACAGTCTTTGTTGCATAGCACTTAAACTCACACTTTTCTCTGTCTACTTCAACCTTGATATTGTCTGCCTTGCCAAAATTGTTTTTGCATGCAGTGAGAAGAGAATTTTCAATTGCATCAAACAGAGAATCTCTGCTGATATTTTTTTCTCTTTCAAGAAGGTCAAGTGCATCCATTAATTCTTTGCTCATCGTAATCTCCTTTTCGCTGGATTAAAAATCCAAAGCAAGCTTTATAACTGATATTTCTTTTCTTACAAATGTCTTATCCTGATCATTTATAGTAATAACAACGTTCTCTGCATCAAATGACTTGAGAATACCGCTAAATTCCTTAGTGCCATCAACAGGCTTGTAGAGCTTGAGCTCAACCTCCATTCCAAGGCTGTTAGCAAAATGTCTGTCCTTTTTTAATGTTCTTCCAAGTCCAGGGCTGCTAACCTCTAAGGTATAAGCTTCTTCAATAAAATCATCAACATCAAGGGCATCTGACAATGCATGAT
The DNA here is from genome assembly GCA_015056495.1 of Butyrivibrio sp. GTDB lineage: Bacteria > Bacillota > Clostridia > Lachnospirales > Lachnospiraceae > Butyrivibrio. The sequence goes on along the minus strand of SVGC01000001.1, from coordinate 100,030 downwards.
TGACATTAACACAATCATTGATGTTAACTCCCTCCGGCTTATCAATATAAGCTCTGAGGTACCATTCGCCAGCCTCTTTAACGTATTCAACATCATAAATTGATACGCCGTTTTCTTTAGCTATTGGTTCCAATAACTCTTCTGTCTTTTTTTCAATATTTTCTTTTCTAGACATGTGTCTCCTTCTTTTGTAAAAAACAAGGTGATTGCTACGTTTCAAGCCAATCAAACAACTATTTGGCATGAAAAAAGTGGACTCCGGAAAGTCCACTCGTTAAATCATCTAGCATTTCTAATAAATAAACTAACACACAAAACACAATAAAGTCAAGCCTTTATTAGAAACAGATAAAAAAATACCCAAACCATAATTGGTTCGGGATTCGGGTTGGGCTGTTATAAACAGTCAGTAGCTCGTAGCGGAATCGAACCGCTGATTCTGCCGTGAGAGGGCAGCGTCTTAGCCTCTTGACCAACGAGCCATATTCTTTGTTTTTCTTTTGTGTCGGTGTCGTTCGCAACCGACTTGCTTATAATATATCATGCCAATACTTTTTGCAAGTACTTTTTTTAATTTTTTTCAAAAATCGTTATTGCAAGGCTTATTTATACTTAATGCCGATATATTTTATCAGGGATGATGTTGTCAAGCCCTTAATATATCGGCATTTATTATATATATTTCAGTATTATTATCAATCTAGTTTTGTCCAAACAGATCAAATAACGAGATCTGGTTACTCTCAGGTATATCTCCCAAAAGTCCCATGTTAGCCATCTTCTCTATTACAGTCTGTGGGCACTTTGTACGCTCTCTAAAGTCATCTCTGGAAAGGAATGGGCCGTCTTTTGCTGCTTCCACGACTGCGTCTGCAGCTTTTTCACCCATACCATCAATACTGGTAAGAGCAGGCATGATCTTGTCTCCGATCACCTGGAATGATCTGGACTGGACCTTGAAGATATCGATAGGAACGAATTCAATTCCTCGCTCGTACATCTCCTCAACCAGACGCATATCATACAATTCGTTCTGCTCAGCATTGGACAGAGAATCCTTTCGGCTTCTGTATTCATTCATGATGCCACGAAGATGCGCCTTACCCTGGCACATGTGCTCATAGTTAAAGGCTTTTGCTCTGATACTAAACCACGCAGCATAAAAGGCCTGAGGAATGTAGGCTTTAAAGTATGCAATACGCCATGCCATCATAACGTACGCCGCAGCGTGAGCTTTAGGGAACATGTAGGCAATCTTTTCACAGGACCAGATATACCAGTCAGGTACACCATGATCTATCATGTCCTGCTTCCATATAGGCCAGTTGCTCTCTTTTCCTTTGGCAACCTTACCTTTACGGACAGCTTCCATGATCTTAAAGGATTCTGATGGATCAAGTCCCTTCTGTATCAGGTAGATCATGATATCATCTCGAGTACAGATCGCTGTATCAATAGTAGCCTTGCCCTCCTGGATAAGTGTCTGGGCGTTACCCAGCCATACGTCAGTACCATGAGCCAGTCCGGCAATACGGATCAGATGGGAAAAAGTGGTTGGCTTGGCATCAATAACCATCTGCATGGCAAAATCAGTACCAAATTCAGGTAGTCCAAGACATCCCAGCTTGGTGCCTCCAATCTGTTCCGGAGTAATATTCAGAGCCTCAGTGTTCATGAACAGACTCATTACATTTTTGTCATCTAGCGGAACTGTCTTAGGATCAAGTCCTGTACAATCCTGCAGGAAACGTATCATGGTAGGATCATCATGACCCAGGATATCAAGCTTTAACAGGTTGTGGTCAATTGAGTGATAATCATAATGAGTTGTAATGGTTGCCGTAGTCATATCATTAGCAGGATGCTGTACAGGGGTAAAAGAGTTAATATCCTCACCAACAGGAAGTACGATGATACCTCCCGGATGCTGACCTGTTCCTCTTCTTACACCAACAAGTCCCTGAAGGACACGGTTTATCTCACATTTACGCTTACTAAGGCCTATACCGTCATAATACTTTTTTACATATCCAAAAGCAGTCTTATCAGCCAGACCCGCTATGGTTCCTGCTCTGAAGGTCTGCTCATCACCAAAGATAACCTTGGTGTAGTTATGAGCCTTGGACTGATATTCTCCAGAGAAATTAAGGTCAATATCAGGCTCCTTATCACCCTTAAATCCAAGGAAAGTCTCGAACGGAATATCAAAACCATCCTTGACCATCATGGTATTACATTTAGGGCATCGCTTATCAGGCATGTCACATCCTGAATTACCGGCATATTTCTTAACTTCTTCCGAATCAAAATCACTATATTTACACTTCGGGCATACATAATGCGGGCTAAGTGAATTAACCTCTGTAATACCTGAAGTAAAGGCTACAAATGAAGAACCTACAGATCCACGTGATCCAACCAGATATCCATCTTCGTTGGACTTCCAAACCAGTTTCTGGGCAATGATGTACATAACCGCAAATCCGTTTTTGATGATAGAATTCAGCTCTCTTTCAAGTCGCTCCTGAACTATAGGCGGTAGATTTTCGCCATATATCTCGTGAGCCTTGTCATAACAGATCTTGGTAAGGATCTCATCACTGTTTTCAATTACAGGTGGGCATTTATCCGGTCTTACAGGAGAGATACTCTCACACATATCCAGTATCTTTCTGGTATTGTGGATCACAACCTCTTCTGCTTTTTCACTTCCCAGATAATCAAACTCCTTGAGCATTTCTTCAGTAGTCCTGAGATACAGAGGAGCCGGAGACTCATCATCAAAGCCTCGTCCAGCCTGGATAATAGTACGATATATCTCATCGCTTGGATTCAAAAAGTGAGCATCGCAGGTAGCTACAACCGGCTTATTAAACTGTTCTCCAAGCTTTACTATCTGTTTATTGATCTCTCTGATATCGTCATCTGAATGGATATCATCATACCTGTCAGAATCAACCATGAAATGGTTATTACCAATAGGCTGTATTTCAAGGTAGTCATAGAAGTTGGCCAGCTTGGCTATTTCTTCATCCGGTCTGCCCTCTACAACTGCACCATACAATTCACCGGCACAGCACGCACTTCCTACTATGATACCCTCTCTGTATTTGATGAGCTCACTCTTTGGTATAAGTGGAAATCTATGGAAATACTTAACATGAGATTCACTAACCAGTGTATAGAGATTAACTCTGCCAAGGGTATTTTTTGCAAGCAGTATGCAGTGATGCGGTCTTAAATGCTTTACAGTATTTGGATTAGATCCGCCAAGAGCATTAACATCTGTCAGAGTCGCGCAGTTTTTTTCCTGAAGCATTGGTAAAAACTTAAGAAAAATAAGTGCTGTACACTCCGCATCATCAACAGCTCTGTGGTGGTGCTCAAGTATAACTCCAAGAGTCTTGGCAACTGCATCCAGAGTGTGTTTTGCCTGAAGCGGGAAAAATACTCTCGATAATCCAAGGGTATCCACAGTTGTGTAATCTGCATCTATTCCAAGATTTCTGCAATTCTGATTAATGAAGCTGATATCAAAAGCAACATTGTGTCCTACTATTACGCAATCTTTGCAGAACTCCACAAACCTTGGGAGTATCACTTCTATAGGAGGTGCATTCATGACCATCTCATCAGTGATACTGGTCAGCTTGGTGATCTTAAATGGTATCGGGACCTTAGGATTTATAAATTCTGAAAATCTATCAATGATCTGACCATTTTTAACTTTTACTGCACCAATCTCAATTATCTTATTTCTAAGAGGAGAAAAACCGGTTGTCTCAATATCAAATACAACGTAAGTACTGTCATCCACTGACTGATGCTTGTCGTTTACAACTATCTCTTTCAGGTCATCTACAAGATATGCCTCTACACCCAGTATCAGCTTAAAGAAGTCCTGTCTGTCAGGGTTAGTATCTCCTGCTTCCTTACGCTTCTTTTTCTCGTCGCTCCAGAGATCATCCCACACATGGTTGGCTTCTGTAAGTGCCTGAACAACGCCATGATCTGTGATCGCTATGCCCGGCATGCCCCATTTATAAGCCTGCTTGACTATATCTTTTACTTCACTGACACCATCCATATCACTCATCTTGGTATGGCAGTGCAGCTCTACACGCTTAATAGGAGCATTATCTGATCTCTTAACTGTAAAATCAGGTATCTTTTTAACACCGGCAACTGAACCAATGGTCAACTCATGATCAAACTTATCGATCATGGTGATACCCTTCAATTTGATAAATGCTCCTTTCTTGATACTCTTTTCAAGTTCAGGAACATCCTCGGTATGAGTAAACATCTTGACAGTGATGGTATCTGTAAAATCAGTTACATCAAAAATAAGGATAGTCTTCTCATTTCGTATATCTCTCTTATCATAGGCAATAACCTGTCCATGGATAGTAACTTCACCCATTTCGCCAATGATCTCAGAGATCTTTATAGTCTCATCATCAAAATCTCTTCCGTAAACGACATCAGGATTGTCTGACCTCTTAAAGCCGCCGCCAAAGCTTCCTTTAGACTTCCACTTGCTCTTATCAAATGTCTTTCCGGCACCGCCAGCATTGGAAGCAGACTGATTTCCACCATTTCCGCCTTTTTGCTGAGAATCTCCGGCAGAAACAGCTTTTTTGAGAGCTTCGCGGCCTTTATCAGATTCCTCCTTAACCTTTTCCATAGCCTTTTTCTTACGTTCGTCAGACTTCTGCTCTGCAGCCTCTATGCGGGCAGCTATCTTGGCAGACTCTGCGCTATAGTCAGGAGTATCCTTCTTCTTTTCAACTTCTTTAAATTTAGGAACTATGTTTACCGACAAGCCACATCTTTCGTTCATGATCTTATCGAGAACTCTTATGATGTCAGCTGATTTTTGACCAGCAACAACAGTATCCTCCATAACAACCACCATCTCTTTTTCAGATGGATATTCAAAATCAGAGTTGTTCAAGACCACATATTCTATCGGATCGTATTCTTTGATCTCTCCAAAAATACTCTCCTGATAGATATCCATAAGGGTCTTAGGATTATATTGTGCTGACAGATTAAATTTTTCGTAGATCTTTACTGTAAGATCTTCATTTTTAAAAAACTGGCGCTTGATCTCGCGCTCAGTTTTTAAAATGAATGATTTATCTATAAGGACATTACTTGTTAAGTAAATACGGATAAAATCCTGTTTCTTGGTTGTGGAGACTTTTTCTACCTGAGTCTCCTGAATTATTTCTTTTAAATCCCCCTCCAGCTGTAGAGATGGAAAAACATCAAAAAAAGCTTTAGCCATACTTTCCTCTTACTAACTCAATTCTCCCAATGATCCAACTCATCCTTCAGAGCCTGAATAAACTGATCTTCCGGAATCTTACGGACAACTTCTCCATGCTTGATAAGAAGTCCTTCACCAACTCCACCTGCTATTCCAAGGTCTGCTTCTTTGGCTTCACCAGGGCCATTGACTGCACAGCCCATAACAGCAACCTTGATATTTAAGTGCTCATAAGCCTGTACGAGATTCTCAACTTTATTGGCAAGGCCTATGAGATCGATCTTGGTACGTCCACAGGTAGGGCATGAAACAACTTCTATTCCGCCCTTGCGCAGACCAAGTATCCTAAGAATATTCTTTGCTGTCTTGATCTCTTCAACAGGATCTCCAGACAGGGATACTCTGATAGTGTCACCGATTCCTTCGTTCAGGATGATGCCAAGACCTACTGAAGACTTGATATTTCCACCATACAATGTACCTGCCTCAGTTATTCCAACATGAAGAGGATAATTAGTCTGACTTGCAAGTACTTCGTGTGCTTTAACGCATAACATAACATTAGAAGATTTAATACTGATGACCAGATTGTCATAGCCAAGGTCTTCAATGATATGGACCTTATCCAGAGCGCTCTCTACGAGGCCTTCTGCTGTTACGCCGCCATATTTTTCAACAAGCTCTCTTTCAAGAGACCCGCTGTTTACACCTACTCTGATAGGAATATTTCTCTCTTTAGCACAACTAACTACTGCTGCGATCTTTTCCTTACCACCGATGTTTCCAGGATTGATCCTGATCTTATCAGCGCCGTTTTCCATAGCAGCTATAGCCATCTTATAGTCAAAATGAATATCTGCTACAAGCGGAATATGTATCTGCTTCTTGATCTCTTTTACCGCATTGGCTGCTTCTATAGTAGGCACAGTGCATCTGATGATGTCACAACCTGCAGCCTCAAGCTTTAAGATCTGTGCAACAGTTCCCTCAACATCTTCAGTCCTTGTATTTGTCATAGACTGGATCATGATAGGATTGCCGCCACCGATCACTTTATTTCCAATATGTATAACCTTTGTATTATCTCTGATTGCCATTATCTTATAAATCTCCCAATATCATTGAATAAAACAATAACCATAAGTACCATGAGTGCTATCATGCCTGCCAGATGCACATAACCTTCTTTTTCAGGAGGTACAGGCTTTCCTCTGACAACTTCTATCAACAGGAATATCAGTCTTCCTCCATCAAGAGCCGGTATAGGCAAAAGATTCATCACACCCAGATTGACTGACAAAAACAGTGCCAGATCAAGCATTGTGAGCACAACAGAAGGCAGGCCATAAGGCTTAACTGCCTCATATGTATCATCAACAGCCTTGACAATACCTACAGGACCTGACAGATCATTTACAGAAAATCTGCCTGTTACGAGCATCGCCAGACTCTTCCAGGTCATTTTAAAATAAAATACAACATTTTTGTATGCATAAGGCAATATGTCTATTCCGGTAATATTGCCATATTCACCTACATAGACACCCATATAATATCTGCCGGATTCTTCGTCATATTTAGGAGTCAGAACCGTAGTATATTCTTCACCATCACGCTCATATACTATAGTAAGATCTTCACCATTATTGAGCTGTGAGATGAGCGTCACTTCCTGCCCCATGGAAATGCTCTCACCATTTATACTGATGATAGTATCTCCTTCGGCAAGTCCTGCTTCAGCCGCTGCAGAATCTTCTGTAAGTCCGGCCACTACTGGGAATGTCCAGGTAGAAAAAGCAGTTACGATGATTGAAAGCACATATGCCAACAAGAAATTGAAAAACGGTCCCGCAAAAACTGTAGCGATCCTTGACCATACCTTGGCATTTCTGAAAGAATGCTCATCATATTCCTGAGTTTCTTCTTCTTTGTCATC
>SVGC01000001.1:0-92719 GCA_015056495.1 Butyrivibrio sp. | reverse complement strand
GTAGCGATCCTTGACCATACCTTGGCATTTCTGAAAGAATGCTCATCATATTCCTGAGTTTCTTCTTCTTTGTCATCTTCAAGGCCATCCATGCCATCAAATATACATGCGCCTCCGAAAGGAAGCAGTCTTATACTATATTCCGTATCACCTTTTTTAGTTTTAAAAAGTGCCGGTCCCATTCCAATGGTAAATTCATTTACCCTGATGCCGTTAGCCTTGGCAATAAGGAAATGCCCGCCTTCATGGGATATTACAAGCACTCCGAATATTATAAAAAATATGATGATACTGACTATCATAGATCAACAACCTCCTGCAACTAGCATATACGCAGTCCAATCAACATTACCACTCTTTAGAGCCCAGATAATCGTATGTCTCAGACTCAGCAATAAGGATCTCATCTACTGATGGGTTGAGTACCACCTTATGATGAGCCATAGCTTCACTGATCATGTCATATATCTCAAGGAATTTGATTTTTTCCTGTAAAAACATCTTAACAGCCATTTCATTGGCAGCGTTAAATACAGTAGGCATAGAACCGCCTGTTCTTGCTGCATCATAGGCAAGTTTTAATCCTACAAATGTATCAGTATCAGGCTTTTCAAAAGTTATGCTACCGAGCTCATAGAAATCAAGCCTCTTTTCATCCATAAACACTCTGTCAGGATAAAAAAGTGCATACTGGATAGGCAGCTTCATATCTGGCACACCAAGCTGAGCCATTACAGAGCCGTCAACATACTGCACCATGGAATGAATGATACTCTGTGGCTGTACTACAACCTGTATCTGATCCAGATCTACATCAAAGAGCCATTTAGCTTCCATTACTTCAAGTCCCTTGTTAACAAGAGAAGCTGAATCAATAGTAACCTTTGGTCCCATGCTCCAGTTTGGATGTTTAAGGGCATCACTGGCTGTCATGTTCACCAGCTCTTCTCTCTTTTTACCTCTGAAAGGGCCACCTGAAGCAGTAAGCAGGATCTTTTCAAGCTTACGCTTTGGCTCACCGTTGAGAGCCTGGAAGATTGCACTATGCTCTGAATCAACAGGAAGGATTGAAACATTATTCTCTTTTGCAAGAGCCATGATAATATGTCCTGCAGTAACCAGAGTCTCCTTATTGGCAAGAGCAATGTCCTTGTGACTCTCGATCGCTGCAATAGTAGGTCTGATACCGATCATACCAACTACAGCAGTCAGCACTGTATCAGCCTCCGGAACCTGCACCATATTGATAAGGCCTTCCATACCTTCAAGGATCTCTACAGGCATATCAGCAAGTCTTATCCTAAGATCTTTAGCAGCCTTTGGATCATACATTGTAATGACCTTTGGTCTGAATTCTCTAGCCTGCTTCTCTACCAGTTCCACATTGGAATTGGCAGCAAGACCTATAACTTCAAGTTCTTCTCTATTTGCTCTTACAACATCAAGAGTCTGTGTTCCGATTGACCCTGTAGAGCCAAGAAGTATCAACTTTCTACCCATTAAGCTTACGCCTCCAAATAAACAAATTCATTTAAGATGATCATCTTACAACATGATCACTGCAAGTCCATATATCATAGGTGCTACAAAAATAACACTGTCAAATCTATCCATAATACCGCCATGTCCAGGAATGATATTGCCGTAATCCTTGATACCATGGTCTCTCTTGATACCTGAAGCAGCAAGATCACCTATCTGAGAAACAATTGCTGCCACAAATGTTATTATCATAAATACCCATATCAGATTATTATTATGAACCATATTTGTGGATAAAATGTATCCAAAAATCCCTCCAGTGATAACACTGGCCAAAGTGCCTCCAATAGAGCCTTCTATAGTCTTTTTAGGAGACAGCACAGGTGCCAGCTTGTGTTTGCCGAAAGCCATTCCTGAGAGATATGCAAAAGTATCGCAGATCCATGCCACAAATGGTATCCAGCAGATAAATCTTCCATAGTCATCCATTATACGGAGCATATAAATAAATGAAAGCATCACCGGCGCATACACAAAACTAAACACAGCTGCTATTGCCTGCTGTGCCTTGTACTTAGGAAAAGTTAAAACATAAACTCCCATAACTACAAAAAATGTAAACATTACAGAAATAATGAACACTTTTGCGTCTTTGAAAAAGACCATCAAAAAATAATGAAGTGCTATTCCTATATACCCCATAAGTTCCAGGCCATTGACCTTCACTCCCTCAGTATGCACACCACAAGCTCTGATCAGTTCGTTGTATGCTACAAAAGAAAGCAACATCAGTACCCCAGCCATTACATAACCGCCAGAAAGAAGAACTACCAGTAGTAATATTGCTATTACAACTCCACTAATAACCCTCGTTTTCACTCTGTACTCTCCCTAATAATGTATTTATATATCACTTATCCTGCAGAAGTCCGCCATACTTTCTATCACGCTTGCCGTAGGAATCAAGAGCCATCTGCAACTGCTCTTTGTCAAAATCCGGCCATGCAACCTGAGCATAATAGAACTCAGTATAAGCGCACTGCCAAAGCAGATAATTAGATATTCTCTGCTCTCCACAGGTTCTGATCATAAGATCAGGATCAGGCAGATCCCATGTATCAAGATTCTCACTGATCATCTTTTCTGTGATATCTTCTGCTGAGATTTCTCCTGCAGCACATCTTGCTGCAATCTTTCTGACAGCTCTTGTTATTTCATCACGGCTGCCATAGTTGATAGCAATAGTAAACTGAAGGCCTGTATTTTCTTTAGTAGTCTCTTCAAGCTCTTCTATCGCACTTCTTATATCATCTGATAATCTGCTTCTTTCGCCTATTACACGACATCTTACATTGTTCTTCATAGACTTTTTGATACTTGTCTTAAGATACTGTCTAAGAATAGTCATAAGCGCAGAAACTTCTGTATCAGGTCTATTCCAGTTTTCAGTTGAAAAAGCATATACTGTAAGATATTTAATACCCATATCTCTTGCTACTTCCAGTATATCTTCTACGGCTTTAGCACCCTGCATATGTCCATAATTACGAGGCATGCCCTTAGCCTTGGCCCATCTGCCATTTCCATCAAGAATAATTGCTACATGCTGTGGGATCTTCTTATCTTCTTCCATTTATACCACCTACTAATATGAGGCTGAAGTCCCATAACTCCAGCCCCAAAGATATTTTAATAATCTAAATTTTATCAGACCTTCATGATCTCTTTGTTCTTTTCTTCAACTACAGCATCAATGTCCTTAATGAACTTGTCTGTAAGCTTCTGAAGCTCATCTTCAAGATCCGCGATCTCATCCTCTGAGATTTCTGTTCCCTTAAGTTTCTTGAAAGCATCATTGCCATCACGTCTGATATTACGAACAGCAACCTTTGCATCCTCGCCCTTTTTCTTAATATCCTTTGCGAGCTGTTTTCTGCGTTCCTCAGTAAGCTCTGGGAAAATAAGTCTTATAACACTGCCATCATTACTTGGTGTGATACCAAGATCAGATGTCATAAGAGCCTTCTCAATATCTTTAATAAGGTTCTTATCCCAAGGTGCGATCTGGATCATTCTTGCTTCTGGAACAGAAACATTACCAACCTGCTGGATTGGAGTAGGTGTTCCGTAATAATCAACCTTGATCTTGTCAAGAACATGTGGGTTGGCACGTCCAGCTCTGATTGCCTGCAGATCTTCAATCAGGAAGTTATATGCCTTGTCCATTTTATCATTGTAAGCTTTAATTTTTTCGTTCATGGTATTTCCTCTCTTTATTAGTCGCAAGTAACTGTAGTGCCATTGAAATTGCCACTAGCAGCCTTTACAATACTGTTTTCTTCCTGAAGAGCAAACACACGCATTGGCATGTGATTATCTCTAGCCAGAATAGATGCTGTCATATCAACAACCTGCAGATTATTTGCTACAACTTCATCAATTGTAAGTTTGTCATAACGTTTTGCATCAGGATTCTTGGCAGGATCACTGTCATAAACGCCATCAACTGCCTTTGCAAGAAGAAGCACATCAGCCTCGACTTCAACAGCTCTAAGAACCACACCTGTATCTGTTGAGAAATATGGGTGTCCTGTGCCGCCAGCAAAGAAAACTACCATACCCCTTGAGAAATATTTATTTGCTCTGTCCTTAGAAAAAAGTTTAGTGAAGGATCCGCACTCAAAAGGTGTAAGTATACTAGTTGGCATACCTTCGCTACGGAAGATCTCTGAAACATAAATACAGTTCATAACAGTGGCAAGCATACCGATCTGATCAGCCTTGACTCTGTCAATATTCTCACTTGTTCTGCCTCTCCAGAAATTACCACCGCCTATAACGATACCAACTTCTGTGCCTGCATCAACAAGCTGTTTAACCTGCAGTGCAACTTTTCTAACAGTCTCTTCATCGAAACCTGTCTTCTTACTACCTGCCAGCGCTTCTCCGCTAAGCTTTAATACTATTCTCATATATTTCTCCAATTACTAATATATATTACTCAAAGCAGCGTGTATGACCTTTTTTGAAATCCGCAACCGGTGCGGATCTCATGTATAGTCACAAGAATATTATCTGTTTCTGCTGCTCTTAAGTCCTTCAAAGAACTCAGCCGGGTTAACCTCAGCATATGTCTGTGAGCACATACCTTCGATAACAGCACCATTGTTGATCTGTACTGACTGAGACTTGATGTTACCCATTACGATAGCTGTTGTATCAAGGATAACTGGTCCGTGTACATCGATATCACCCTTTACAGCACCTGCAATAACAGCGCTTGTAGCAAAGATATTACCAACGATTACTGTGCTCTGTCCAATCTTAACAGAACCATTACTTCTTACTTCACCTGTGATCCTTGCATTCTCTGCATAGATCTCAGCAGCCTTAGAATCGCCTTCGATCTCACCTGTAACATTTAATTTTCCAAGAGCTTCAACATTACCAGTAACTCTACCAATAAGATCAAGAGATCCTGTTGTCTTCATATCGCCGGTAATTACCATTCCCTCAGTGATAACTGCTGTCTCATCTGTTGCTGTCATCTGCTCAAAATCCATAGTATCATTTCCCCCATCATTTGTAGATTCTAATTCTATATTTTCCTGTGCAATGGTATCTTCAATATGGGCTTTGCCTATTGCTTCAATTGCACTAAGAGTCTCTTTAACATCATCCTCGTATGATTCTTCTTTTTGTTCAGTTTCAAGATTGTCCATTGCTTCTACAACGTTCTCTGTTGCAGGCTTCTCAACAACCTCTTCTGCTGCCTGAACCTCAGGCTCGACTACATTAGGTTCGTTATCAGAGTCTTTAACCTCTTCTTCAACTACTGCCTCTTCTGCCTCAGGTGCTGCATTAACAACATTTTCATCAAGCTTGATATCGTCAAGGCGATCAAGCATACTACCTAAATCAACATCTTTGTTAACAGGAGTTTCAGATTTATTAGTTGCCTCAGTACCTTCGTGAGCTTTAGCACCCTCTGCCTCTTCCTCTGGCATCAAAGTATTAACAGCCTGAGAAAGGTCGCTTTTTAGCTCCGAAAAAAATCCCATCTCTTTTTCCTCCAATCACTTCTCATTTGTTTTTGATATGTTGAACCGGTAACGTATCCTCCGTTATCGGAACTATCACTGTTGCATCCATCTGCTGTATCTGCTCTATTATCTGTGGAAGTGCCTCCACTGTAGTATGCTTATCCTGTGCATCGTGCATGAGCACAACAGAATTAGAATACTTAGATACACCACTTACTACATTTGTAACAATCTCATCCACTGTCTTTCCTGTATCTGCATCTCCACATGACACATTCCAGTCATAATATGTAATGCCCGACTTGTTCAGATAATCTATCAAAACAGCCATATCAACATCACTTACAGTATTAGAGCTACCTCCCGGAAATCTGTACAGATTGGTCCAAACTCCGGTATTTTCATAAATAAATGTTTGTAATTTGTGCATGTCCACTTGAAAATCATCAAGCGAACTATAGATCTCACCATATTTATGGCTATAGGAATGCATGCCTATCGTGTGTCCTTCATCAACTATGCGGTCATAGACCTCGCGATATTCGCTTTCCTCTTTACCTACAACAAAAAATGTGGCCTTAACATTGTACTGTGCAAGTATATCCAGTATCTCATTGGTGTAGATACTCGGACCATCATCAAAGGTAAGATATACTCTCCTGATGTCATCATCTACAAATGTCTCTTCCGGCCCAGGCTCTCTATCCGATACCTGTGGAGTATCCTCAGTAACAATCTCAGGCTCAGTAACCATGGTAGTATCTTCATCGACAGTCAGTATCCGTTCCTGATAATGGTTGTGATACCATTCAAGATCAGATAAGGCATTGTCCAGATCACTACGCATCCTGTCGTAAGCTATGGCAAGTATGATACTAACGCAAATAGGAACTGCAACCACGAAAACAAGAAGTGCTATAATGAGCTTCCGGAGTCTATTCACTCTGTCAGTATGTTTTTTATCAGTCTGTTCCCCTTCATTTGCCTGCATTTCATACTTCTCCCCTAATCTAACACTGTATATTGTATCATATAAATTCTAATAAAAAAATACAGAAAAAGTAAGAAAACGCTTGTTATATATGGACAAACATAGATTGCCACAAAATATCAATTTGTTCTATTACTGCATTTCAAACAACAAACATATATGATCCACATCAATCCAGTATCTTCTGAGGTTTGAACACAAGATAATCCCCGGAAACAAGGCTATATTTTATACCGCCTACTTTTCCCAGCAGGCTGTCGTGAAAACGCTCTTCACCGTGGCAATGTGCATATACTATCTGCGTGACGCCGTATGCTTTCGCGATCATGGTAAATCGGCTCTCTTTTTTGCCAATCTCTGTAGGTGGATAATGCAGGAACATGATAAACTTCTTGTATCCATCAGCCTCTGCTGCCTCAAAGGAAGCACGAAGCCTCTTGCACTCACGTTCAATTATCATCTCGCAGTGCTCTCTGGTATCCTTGCCTTCATAGACGTAGCCCTTTGTTCCCACCAGTGCATACTCTCCGTAAGGATAGTAATTATTCTGGAGAAAAAAGAGTCTGTCCTTGTATTCTTCATTTAATTTATCCGTCTTTTTTGCATCCCAGAACATATCATGGTTTCCTCTGATCATGACCTTTTTGCCCGGAAGATCGCAGATAAATTCAAGATCCTGTCTGCAGTATTTTAATTTTCTGCCCCAGCTGTGGTCTCCAACGACCACCACTGTATCATCTTCTGTAACAACCTTGTTCCAGTATTTCTCTATCTTTTTTTCATGTTTGACCCACACTCCGCCATAGATATCCATGGTCTTGTCGCACTCGAAAGCCAGATGCAGGTCTCCAATTGCATATAACGCCATATCGTCCTCTTAAAAATCAATCAAATTAACTGCTTTTCATTTTTTCATCACTTATATCCATGAATAAGAAAGCATCGAATAATTAGTCAAATGAAGTATATCATAGTTTTATTTTTATTAGTATGAAAAGCTATGTAGAAAGAATTGCTCGTTAATAAGCTTTTGGCGCGAGTTGCTAACGAGTGCACCACAACTAGGTAATATCTACAATTCGACTCATCTCATTTCTACAATTTCGACTATAGATTTCAATTTGAAGCTTTTGCTAAAATGAAAACCGTACTAAATCTTAATACGGGAGGATACACATGTTTAAAAAGCTCAAACGAGGGGGCTTCAGGGCTGTGTCAGCATTCGTGCTTTCATTTGCCGTTTTACTTGTAACATTCTTCAGTTCTAACTTTGGCAGTTCTATTGCCTTAGCTTCCACAAGTACTTCGTGGAACTTCAAAAATTCAAGTTTTAAAGATCTAGGTACAATTTCATCAACCATTACAGTTGATAACCTGACACTTATTGCTACCAGTGAGAAAACTATGAGTGTAAAAGCAGATTCTCAGACAGTAAATGGCACAGAATACACTTATTGTCTGGCGCTCGGAGGTAGCGGATCAACATCCTACAGAGCTGTAAAGGTTCCTGTATCTGGAACTGACACGATCAAGGTAACACTTAAGAGTTCAGGTTCATCATCAAGAAATCTTGTCATTGCTGATGGATCAGGCAATCAGTTAACAACTCTGACTGCCGGAACAAGTGCTTCTACAGAGAGCTACAACTACTCCGGAAGCTCAGGCTATGTTTATCTGTACTCTTCAAACAGTGGTATCAACATCTACAAGATCCAGGTTGATTCAAACGGCTCATCAAGCAGTACTTCTTCATCAAATCTTATCGCTGATGGATGGTACTATATCAAAAACATCAACAGTCAGATGTATCTTGACGTTGCCAGTGATAACGACAGCGATTTTGCCAATGTGGATCAGGAAACTGGCTTAGGGGACAGTAGCCAGAAATGGTATGTTACAAACCTTGGCAATAACGTGATCACTCTTACTAATGGTATGAGCGGCGGTAGAATGCTGGATGTATACTACGGCGGAAACACAGATGGTACAAATATTGATATCTGCGGCTACAATGGAACAACAGCTCAGCAGTTTACAGTAGTAGCCAGCGATACAGATGGTGCATACTGTCTTCAGACTGTGGTAAGCGGCAACACACAGGCAGTTGACGTATACGGATGGTCCACAGAGAGCGGCGGCAATATCAGCACATGGACATACAACGGACTTGCATGCCAGCAGTTCAAGTTTGAAGCAACATCCAATAGCAGTTCATCTGGCAGTTCTTCCGGCAGCTCATCAAGTTCATCAGGAAGCACTTCAGGCAGTTCATCTGGCACAACTACAGATACTTCCAATGGCACTGTTGTTACTAATTATTCAGACCTCGTAAGTGCTATCGACAGTGCAGAAGCAGCTGGCGGCGGTACAGTTTATGTTTCAGGATCAACAATCTCCTGCAGCGGCCAGATTGCTCTTTCTACTTCAAATGCAAAAGTAAATATCGTAGGAGTTCAGAACAGCGACGGTACATATCCTGTCCTTGATTTTTCATCATTCCTTAGCAGTTACATCGGAAAGTCAACCTCTGATAGCGCAGTCGGAATCCGTATCACAGGCAGCTATTATACAATCAAGAATCTGATCATACAGAAAGCTCCTGACAATGGAATCCAGATCAAAGGCTCTTCTGCAGGAAACAACACTGTATCTAATGTCATCACAAGATACAACAATGATGCTGGACTCCAGATCACAGGCGGAGCATATAGCAATACTATCGAGTATGTATGCAGCTACAGAAACTGTGACGTATACACAATCGGCGGCAACGCAGACGGATTTGCTCCAAAACTCGGTGCAGGTTCTGGAAATACATTCTATTGCTGTTATGCTTGGGATAATTCAGATGATGGTTGGGATTCCTATGATAAATCAGGTGATCTGACACCAGATCTTACTTATACCTGGTGTGCATGCTGGAATAATGGTAATCCGGACGTATTTACAGGAAAATATGATTTTGATAATGGAGATGCTCTGGATACCAACCTGCTCCTTGTACAGCTCATTACTGCCAAAGATTCTTCTTTTGCAACCAATTACGCAAAGGGCACATTCTCACTTCCAACATCCAGCTTCATTGCAACCAGCTCAGGAACACTCTCCATTTCTTCCTGGACAGGCTCCAACTACGACGGCAATCCTAATGGATTTAAGCTGGGAAGTGCATATTCATCAAGCTCCTGCGTACGTACAATGAGCTATTGTCTTGCGTTTGACCATGACAAAAAAGGCTTTGACAACAATAACAGTTCAGTTACAGCCTACATGTCCAACTGCGTAAGCTACGATAATGGATATAACTATTATCTCAGCTCAATGACCTTAAAGACATTTAGCAATATCTACGGTTTCAGCGGTTCAAGCTCAGATAAACTGCCAAGCGGATCTTCAGTCACAACACCAAGTTCATCCACTCAGTCAAGCATCCGCTCCACTGTAGAGAGCACCAAGGATTCAATCATCAACTCATGCTATAACAACGTAATCCCTGGAGCAGTATTTTTTAATATATTCTAATGACATAAATGCGATAATGACGAAAGTCATGGGATATATTTTGTGCATTATATGATGTCAAAAAATATTTTTAACTGCATCATTCCAATTTGTAACCATAAACATAATTTGGTACTATCGGGTATCTGGAAATAAAGTTTTATTGATGCCGAGATAAGACCTAAAAAAGCATAGAAAAGATTTAGTACAAATCCAAAGCCTGTAAGGCAAGTAATATGCGCTATGTATAATCATTTTTTATCAGACAAATGTTAAAAATGATGACATATCAATATTCTTGCTTTACAGGTTTTTTATAGATATTTATCTATCATCATTTTTATCACACTATCTCTTATTACTACTCCTGATGATTCAAAAGATACAATAAGTCTATCTCCTGGAAACAATCCATTTGATATATAATTGTTTATCTTTCTGATAGCTTTTTCAGCATATTTAGGATCATCCATTCTTCCATCATGTTCCCAATATACTTCTTCTCCATCTCTTTTTCTTAGTATTGTGAAATCAGGATATACAATCCCATATCCATTAAGTTTAATGGGACATTCATATTTGTATTCAATCCCAAGATCACAAAAAGTATCAGCAAGTATTTTTTCTGATTTAGAACGAACCCTTTCTCCTTTTTTGGTATAAATCTCAGGAATACCATTCTCAAATTCTTTCCCAATATAGGGCACATTCTTCCATTCTAAAACCTTTTGATCCCACATCTTTTCGACAGGCTCAACAAGCCTTTGTCTATTTGGATGCATCCTCTCGAATATATTATCAATTTCATTATCCTCATATTCTTCAACAAGCCTATCAAATTGTTTTAACCTTCTGGAAACGATTTTCTGAACTTTTTGATCATATGACTTTTGTGCTAACTGGTTCGCCATGTTACGATCTGCCTTTTTGATGTAGGATAATTTGTTACCGGATTCATTGGCATTCTGAGTGCAATGAATATACTGGATTTGATTTTTCGATTCAAATATCCTCAGAGTACCTTCTGGAACATCTATTAGTCTTTCTTCAAGAGTTCTTTGTATTTTCTGTAGTCTTTTCTCTTCTTTCAACATCATTTCTTTTAAGCCATCCATTACTTTTAAATTTCCTTTCTCCTTTTAGCTTTAAGTTTTCTAACATTCTGTTTGAATTTGTGAGTCTAATGCTATTTCCATAGCTTTATCCGACTCCATTCTCAAAGGATCACTTATACAAATAATTCATTCATTAAGTCTGGTAAGCTATATTCCTGTTGCTTTTATAACTTTTCTCTTTTCCAACAGATATTTTTTAGAGCTTTTTCCTATTGTTTTTTGCAATTTTCGCTTTTCCAAAAGGTTGTGTGCTTTGTTTTTACCTATTGTTTTTTGTGGTTTTCGCTTTTTCAAAAGGTTGTATGCTCTGTTTTTACCTATTGTTTTTTGCGGTTTTCGCTTTTCCAAAAGGTTGTATGCTTTGTTTTTACCTATTGTTTTTTGCGGTTTTCGCTTTTCCAAAAGGTTGTGTGCTTTGTTTTTACCTATTGTTTTTTGTGGTTTTCGCTTTTTCAAAAGGTTGTATGCTCTGTTTTTACCTATTGTTTTTTGCGGTTTTCGCTTTTCCAAAAGGTTGTATGCTCTGTTTTTACCTATTGCTTTTTGAAACTTTTAATTTTCCAACAGGTTTTTCGCTACGTTTTACTTATCACCTCTAATTTTCATTCCTTAATATATAATTCCTCGACATCTTATAATCAGTTCTCTTGGAAAAAAGCAGCAAACAGACTAAAAATCTCACTGCATCTTCGAATGTTAGATAGATAATATATTTTTTAAGATTAGCAAATAATATACATCAAAAATCCCAAGAGGTCAAATCCAACCTCTTGGGATCAATAGAATCAATATATATCGTTACTGTTCACTCGCTAACAGCTCGCTCCAGTAACAAATTCGCGCATTCATTCCAAATCGCCTTCGGCGAGGAATGCGCTCACCCCTGAATCATTTTCTTACGCAGTCAGCGGCGTAGCGCTTCCTGCTACCTCTTAACAGTAACTATATATCAATATGTCACACTAGCCAAAGTAGTGAACACTCACTACTTCAAGCCAATTTCAGCACTAGATCAGATATTCAGCAGCTGGCTGTATACTGCAAGAGCACCCTCTGTTTCGTGAGCAAGTACTTTCTTTGCAAGAACTTTACCAAGCTGAACGCCTTCCTGGTCAAAGCTGTTGATATTCCATACAAAGCCCTGGAACATAACCTTGTTTTCAAAGTGAGCAAGAAGAGCACCAAGTGCTGCAGGTGTAAGCTCCTCACCAATGATGATGCTTGATGGACGACCACCTTCGAAGTTCTTGTTCTTGTTATCATCAGCCTTACCGCAAGCAAATGCAACAATCTGGGCAGCAACGTTAGCGCAGAGCTTCTGCTGGCTTGTGCTGTTCTCGATTGTAACATCATTGTGAAGCTGGCTGTTTTTAAATCCAATAAACTGAAGAGGTACAATATCAGTTCCCTGGTGAAGAAGCTGATAGAATGAATGCTGTCCGTTTGTACCTGGTTCGCCAAAGATAACAGGACCTGTAACATAATTTATAGGCTCGCCAAAACGGTTAACACTCTTACCATTTGATTCCATATCAAGCTGCTGCAGGTGAGCAGGGAAACGGCTAAGTGCCTGTGAATATGGAAGTATTGCTGTGCTTGGATATCCAAGTACGTTACGCTCATATACACCGATAAGTGCGTCAAGCATTGCTGGGTTCTTAAGGAGATCCTTGTTTGTAGCAAGCTTGTCTTCTGCTGCAGCGCCATCAAGGAACTGAGCAAATACTTCTGGACCAAATGCAAGTGAAAGAACTGCTCCACCTACACCTGATGTTGATGAATAACGTCCGCCGATGTAATCATCCATATAGAAAGCTTCAATGAAATCATCACTGTGTGCAAGTGGTGATGTCTCTGAAGTAACAGCGATCATGTGCTTAGCAGGATCAAGTCCAGCCTTCTTTAAAGCATCCATTACAAATGACTGGTTTGTAAGTGTCTCAAGTGTTGTACCTGATTTTGAAACAAGGATAAAAATAGAGTGAGCAACATCAACACTGTTTAATACAGCTGAAGCATCATCAGGATCTACATTAGAGATGAATTTAGCTTCCATCTTGAATGTGCCGTTCTTCTTTGCCCAGTTCTCAAGTGCAAGATACATAGCACGAGGACCAAGGTCAGATCCGCCGATACCGATCTGAACTACAGTTGTGAACTTCTCACCCTTAGCATTTGCAATCTCACCGGAATGAACTTTATTAGCAAAATCAGCAATTCTCTGCTGCTCTTTCTTGTAGAACTCACGCTTATCAACGCCATCAGCTTCTACCTTTTCTCCAAGCTGACCTCTTGTAAGCTGGTGAAGAACCATACGCTTCTCACCTGTATTAATAACTTCTCCATTGTAAAGAGCTTCATATTTCTCAGTAAGCTGAGCCTCTTCTGCAAGCTTTTTCAAGCCTTCAAGAATTGTGTCATCTACTTCCTTGGCAGCGTAGTTGTAAGTAAGATTTCCAGCCATAGGTACTGAATATTTCTTTACTCTCTCTGCACCTGATTCGCCGCTCATAACCTTTACAAGGTCAACTTTTTCAGCTTTTTCAAGTGTGCTAACACTGCTGAGTGTATCAAAGTTATTCCAATTTATCATAATATTAGCCTCCTAATAATTTTTAACAAGATTATTCAACTAACCAACATAATAGCACATTTTTTTCATAAGAAAAATGATTAAAAAAACGTTTTCTTATCTTGAATTACAAGAACGTCTAGAATAAAAACGCTCCATATTCCACAAAACATTTACGCATCCCATACCCTGTCAGAATCTGGAATGCGCTAAAATTTTCATAAGTCTTTTTGATATGTCCCAAGTAACTCATTGTATGCAATGAGTCAGTTTGATACGTCCCCAATGACTCATTGTGTGCAATGAGTCAATTTGATACGTCCCCGGTGACTCCCTTTTCACATAGAACCGTTAACCCTTTCACTCAATATGCTAACATATCAGGCACTTATTTTATAATAAACTTTTTATAAAGAACAAAGAAAAAGCCCAGACAGTGCCTTAGTTTCCAAAAAACCGTATCACTGTCTAGGCTATTTATCCGCTTATTATTTTCGGAGTTTTCGTTATTTATTCTTCTACGCCAATACTTTTTCCCTGAGCCATTTCAAAATCAACGCCTGTCTTATTAGGAGTATCATCTTCAAATTTGTAATCCTTGTCTGGAAGAATAGCATTAAGGATTATACCTACAAGTGAACCTGTAGCAAGACCAGAGAAGCTGATCGTTACGCTGCCTACAGCAAAGATCAGAGCACCTGCGTCTGAATAGTTGATACCGATTGAAAGTACAAGGATAAGAGCTGCGATGATAACGTTACGGCTCTTAGAGAAATCAACCTGAGTCTCAACAACGTTTCTGATACCTACTGCAGAGATCATACCATAAAGAACAAGTGAGATACCGCCTACAGTAGCTGTTGGCATTACTTCGATAACAGCTGCAAACTTAGGGCAGAATGAAAACAGGATTGCAAAATATGCTGCAAGTCTAATAACAAATGGATCATAAACCTTTGTAAGTGTAAGAACACCTGTGTTTTCACCATATGTTGTGTTTGCAGGAGCTCCGAATAAAGAAGCTACAGCTGTTGCAAGTCCGTCTCCGGTAAGAGTTCTGTGAAGACCAGGATCCTTGATGAAGTTCTTACCAACTGTTGAAGATATAGCAGAAATATCACCGATATGTTCCATCATTGTGGCAAAAGCGATTGGAACGATAGTGATAACAGCTGTGATAAGAAGTGAAGAATCAAGATTGCCGCTTGTGAATAATGAAAATACTGTTCTATTGTAATCAATTGGAAGGCCTACCCATGCAGCCTCTTTTACAGGAGTGAAATCAATAAGACCCATGCACATAGCTGTCAGGTATGAACCAATAACACCGAGCAAAATAGGGATGATCTTTACGAATCCTCTTCCCCAGATATTACATGCAACAACGATCAGGATAGCGACTATAGCTACGATCCAATGTGTAGAGCAGCTGTTGATAGCTGTCTTTGAAAGGTTAAGACCGATTGCAATGATAATAGGTCCTGTTACTACTGGTGGGAAATATTTCATTACCTTATTTGCACCAAAAGCCTTAAATAAGCCTGCAAGAACAAGATAAAAAAGACCTGCTACAGCAACACCGAAACATGCATATGGAAGTAACTCTTTTTCACCATTAGGTGCAATTGCGAAATAACCTGCAAGAAATGCAAATGAAGAACCTAAAAACGCTGGAACTTTTCTCTTAGAAATCAAATGAAACAATAATGTGCCAAGACCGGCAAAAAGAAGTGTAGTAGAAACACTAAGTCCTGTAAGAAGTGGGACTAAAACAGTGGAGCCAAACATTGCAAACATATGCTGCAAACCTAAGATTGTTACTTTTGGCGCCCCCAATTCTTTGGCATTGTAAATCGCCTGATTCCTTATAGCTTTGTCACTCATTTTTCCTCCTTTTGGCCAATTCATGACCACAACAAAACTTTTTGGCGGTGATTATTTTTATTCTTTTTACACCTTTCCAATTATTGCATTAAAGAATCATTTTAGCAACACAATTTACATTATTTTTTTAGATAAGTAAAACGCCTGACCGGGGGAGAGGTCAGGCGCTTTACTTTTTCATCTATTTTATGAAAAATGAACCAGCCCACTTGCTGGAACATGTTCTCACAAAGTTCCTTTTAAATCATGGCATACATGTTGTGTAAGTCAGTATATAACTGTCATAGTCAGAAACAAATTGTCCAAGTTCCTGAGTGTTGGTGCTTCCGCTGCATAAAGTATAACCGTAATCAGCGATATTAACAGTTCCAAAGCCTACTGCTTTTCCATTTTTAAGAAATACTGTCCTGACATTGATGCCCTGGATATCGTTATTGGAATAATTAGTTCCTTCAACTACAAGCAGGTTGTCATTGCCTTCTGTTGCTGTAACGCTTGCTGCGTTGTAAGCACAATTATCAGCTTCATTGACTGAGAGTGTGTACTCAACGTGATCAGTCTGGTCTGCTATCTCCTGTGGAAACTGTCCATAGAGCATAAATTCCTGACCGGCCTCAACTGCTTCTGCAAAATCAATTGCCCTGTACAGAAGATTGTTGTCAGCATCAATAGCATAAAACTTGGCTTCAATAGCAATGTCCATATCAAATTCATTTGTAGCAACTAAAACATATCTTGTTGATGTTCCTGATGTATCAGGAATCACATATTTTCCAGAAACTACTACTGAATCAGAAGATACGCTAGGGGCAGCCATTACCGTAACTGGCGAAAGTAAAAATGCCGCTAAAAGAACGCTCCCGGTTATGCCTGATAATAAAACGCTAAGAAATTTTCTCATACCCCTTACCTCCTTGTAAATTATGTAATATAGAATATGATCTCTACCCATATTATATATCGGATTTTGGAGTCCAAATATTACGATTCAATTAAATAACAATCGCCTTTTTTTATAGAAAATTTACTTTGTAAGCGCTTTCCAAAAGTCGCTCTACATATAGTGTTGCGGTCTGTTTTTGTCGCAAAATATAGGGCTGTTGAGAGTCTTTTTTTCATTCAAAAAAGACTCTCAACAGCCCCTGGTTTTCTTAGAATTTTTCTCTCATTTTTACAGTTTTTTTCCTGCGTGTTTTGCTCTTTGCCATTGGTATTGTAGTTATTACCTGAGAGGCAAGATTTTTGATCAAAAGCTTAATGATCTCCTTGGTCTGAGGATCAGTCTCGTTGTTTTTCTCAAGCATATTCATAAGGGCTTTGATGCCGCCATCTGTGAGATTTGTCAGCCCCTTGGAGCCGGAAGCCTCAAGGACATTGAATATATCATCAACTACTATCTTTCTCTTATCGTAATCTATCTCATGTATCCAATGGTTCAGAGCCTGATCAAGCGCCTGTCCGGCTATAGTAATACCTTTTCCCGGAACAAACTTAGTTCCCATTACCTGCCAGGAAGTAACCTTGTGCTGCATAAAGCCTACTTCACTGCTCTTTATGATTTTTGGAGTCGCCACGTGTTCCATGAGCATGCCTATAACAGAGGCCTCAGGTACTATCTTGGTTACAAGGGGCGCAACAGCCCTGATCTGGGGCGTGTTGATCAGTTCCTCATAAAAGCCCGGACCATCATTACTATATATCTTGATGATGCGATTCCTTATCTTCTGGTCACAAAAGGCTGCTGCATAGATGGCTATGTGTCCGCCCTTGGAATGACCGCCCAGAATGAGCTTTTTCTTTTTGCCCTTCTGAGTCTGATCAAGATAATTTACTGCCTCCTGTTCTGATGGAACAGTTCCAAAGCTCAGCATGAAATCCTCTTTCCAGCCAACCAGAGAATCATCAGTGCCTCTAAAGGCTATATAAGAGGCTCCATCCTGAAGCCTTATTTCTATGGCAGAAAACTGAATATTAGCATCATAATCTATCTTACTGACATAGTTACGCAGGATCGCATTGGAAAATCTTTTTGACACAGCCATTTTTCTGAGTACGTCCGGAGCAAAATTTATAAAAGACTTATCTGCTGCCAATTCAGCCTCGCTGTGGATCTTAAAGAAATGCTTGGCAGCCTCTTTTACAGTAACATCACCCTCTCCTATGCCGGGAACAATACCATCAAAAAAGACATAGGCCACTCCACTGAGCACCAGATTATCGACTTCATTAAAGGGGGACTGTTCAAAAGTAAGGTCTCCGCGCCAATCCAGGTAGTCATATATATTTGCCATAGCCATTCCTCCAAAATGAGTCACTGGGGACGTATCAGAATGACTCATTGTGCACAATGAGTCATTTTGATACGTCCCCGGTGACTCAATAATCAACTTTCATCAGGCACAATCCCTGAGCAGGTGCTGTAGGGCCTGCCGCCTGTCTGGACATAGCATCAAGGATCTTTTGAACATCAGCAACAGGAATATTGCCATAACCTACCTCAAGGAGTGTTCCTGTCAGGATCCTTACCATATTCTGTAAAAAGCCATTACCATGAAAATACAGTCTGATATAATTGCCACTCTCCTCAATATTTATAGTATCAACGCATCTGACTGTAGATTTTTTCATCTTGGAATTGCCACAGAAACTCTTGAAATCATGAGTACCTTCAAGGATCTGGGCCGCCTGTCTCATAAGCTCTGTATCAGGCTTTTGTTCCAGTACTGTAACATATTTTCTGTCAAAAACAGGCTTGGATAAGCCATACCAACAGGTATATCTGTAAGTCTTTCCAATAGCATTGTATCTGCTATGGAATCTGTCAGAACATGCTCTGACTTCGTTTACACTTATATCATCCGGAAGGTATTCATTCATGTACTTCCAGATTTCTTCTTCTGTTTTATCAGTATCTATAACAGCATTACAGGTCATGGCTCTTGCATGAACACCTGCATCTGTTCTTCCGGCACCTATGACCTGAACGCTTTTACCTTCAGGAAGTTGGCACATCTTGGTAAGAACATTTTCAATCTTACCCTGGATAGTCATATCGTTTCCAGGCTGCCTCTCCCATCCGTAAAACCTTGTTCCATCATAGCTTATCGTCATCTTGTAATTTCGTTTCAATTTTCTTAGATCTCCTATCCTTTTGCTGCTGAAGTTTAACAAGAATATATTCATCATATACAATAACGAATATTGCTGCAAATGGAATTGATAACAGGATGCCTGCCACACCAAAAAGCTTGCCGCCTATGATGATCGTGATCAGGATCCATACGCCAGGTACTCCAAGGCTTCCGCTAAAGAGCTTAGGCTTGAGGATATATCCGTCAAAGGTCTGTATGACAACTGTAATGATAAGGAAAGTCAATGCATACCATGGATTGACCAGTACCAGAAGGAATGCGCCGATAGCACCGCCCAGTATAGGTCCAAAAGTAGGCAAAAGATTAAACACACCTACAATAACTGATATCAGTACTACATAAGGTATTCCAAAAATCAGCATCAGCAAGGCATTGACCAGACCGATAATTATACCATCAAGTATGTCAAAAACTATATATTTGATCAGAATATCATTACATCTGAGCCAGAATGCGGAATACTCGTCATATCTTTTATCTGAAAGGATCAGATGCATCAGCTTGCGGATACCTTCTTTTATCCTGACCTTGTCAGCCAGGAAATATATAGCCAGGATAAATCCCACAAGACCATTGAAAACACCAACACCAATACTATAGGAAGTATCAATAATAGTTGACGAGTGAGTAGTAAGCAGATTCGTTATATTCTTCAAAACATTTCCACTGAAAGTAGAAAAACTCTCAACATAACTGCTTATGGCAGGAAGAGTTATTCCCAGATGTCCCACAGTATCCAAAAAAGAAGTTGAATACAATTCCAGGTTGTCTATAAAGGTAGTCACACTATCTGCAATCTGAGGTATCATAGCAACCAGTAAAATAGCAATGATAGCGATAACGCATAAAATGGTTGCCATAATAGATAGATTATTTCTAGCTCTGTTAGACTTTACCTTTTTAAATACTTTATGATAAAAAACCTTAACCAGTGGATTTAATATGTACGCAATAACAACTCCAATAATAACAGGCGAAAAAACGCTCCATATGTATTTTAGGAAATTCAAAAATACACTCAGGTGTGAAAGCGCCAGATAAAGCACCACAGCTGAACATGTAGCAATAGTATATGCCGCCCATTTACTATTCATTGCCTTGTCTTTAATCTTCATGTCAAATTCTCCTCAAGCCACAATTTCACTCAATAATACTAAACCCATGCTTTCCTTTTTCTTTTACTTTGTAAAGTTCTGCATCTGCCCTCTGGCGAAGCTCGATATCATTAATGTTGCCATTTTGGACTACAGCAATACCTATACTGCAATAAACTGTATACTTCTGGTCACCCTTTTCCAGTGTATATTCCAGCTTTTCAAGCATAGACTTGGCCTTATTGATCAGCTTATCCGGCTCTTTGTAGTTCTTGGCAAGAACAATAAATTCATCGCCTCCGTATCTACCGATTATATCAGTTTGCTTGAACAAACGCTTCAATCTTCTGGAAATATTAATAATTACTTCATCTCCAGTCTGATGCCCAAAGGTGTCATTAACACTCTTGAAATCATCAATATCCAGCATAAACAGAGCATGTCTGCCTACTGCGCCTTCTCCGTTTAAGAATTCACGGATATTTTTAACAGCAGCATTATGATTCAGTAAACCTGTCATACTATCACTCTCAGCCGCCTTTTCAAGTCGCTGCTGCTCTCTATAGGCCATATCATTATCTTTGATAACATTATAGCCTATCATGTCTCCTGTCTCTTCATCCTTTTTGACATACAGTTCCCAAACCAGCCACTGCTTTTTATTAGTATCAGGCCATGTTCTGAAGAAATTGAACCTCTTAACAACAGCGTTATCAGATAACCTTCCCTTGGTAAGCAGTTCATCAACATAGCGGCGCATTGAATCATGAATATCGTCAGGGAATTGAAAATAATCTGTTACCTCTCTTCTAAGCGTGGACAGATCAACATTGCTGATATTTTCTCTAAGATCAGGGAAAACAGTTCTCTTATCGAGTACAGCCTTAGTTCTCAGATTCATAGACATAATAAAGTACATTCCGGGAACCATTGGTCTTTCGCTGTCGTCGCCAACTGTAATTTCAGAAGTTCCAAGAAGTACACCGATAGCCTTGATCGGGTTGCCATGCTCATCAAAAACATTGGTATAGCATATGTGCGACAGATAATAATTCTGATTACCTTCCTTATTTTTTAATCTGGCAAAGCACTCAACGTATGGCTCGCCTTCATCAATTGACTTGAACATTTTGATAAATTTTTCCTTATCGTCAGGATGAACAAGTCCTGTCTCAGTCATACTGTAAGGCACATTTTCAAGGAGCATTCCATAATCCCAAAAGGCTCCGATCTTATTATCATTGTAGATAGCCTTATATTTTGGATCATAGATCCAGGTCTGTATTCCAGCTGCCTTCAAAGCCAAATAAGCTGCGTCTTCAAGAGAGATACCCTTAAATATTTCTTTAATGATCTGCCTCTTGTTTTTATTCTCAAGATATTGGTCAACTTCTTCATCATGTTTTATAGTTCGTTTCATCTCTCTGATGAGAAGTTCATCATACTCTTTTTCAGGAATAGGCTTGCTATAATAATAGCCCTGCGCATATTCGCAATTTATGTTTTTAAGGAAGCGTACCTGCTCCTTACTTTCAACACCTTCAACAATAACCGGAAGTTCCAGCCATTTTGCCATATTGATGATGGATGTCAGTATCTTGCCACTCTTGGAATTAAAAGGATTCTTTTCCAAAAGACTCTTATCTATCTTCAGGATATCGATGGACATATCATTGAGCATAGTAAGCGAAGCTGTACCTTTACCAAAATCGTCCAGCAGTATATAAAAACCTTTATCATGAAGCCTTTCAATAGTTGCTCTTATCAGATTCTGATTTTCAAACATGGCACTTTCAGTAAATTCCAGCTGTACAAGGTCCATAGAAATATCATATCTATTGAGCTTTTCCATCAATATCTCAATAAAATTAGGATTAAAAAGATTTATCAAAGATATATTTACAGATACAGGAAACGGTTTGATATCTGAATCCAAAAGCTCCCTAAGATGCCTGCATACACATTCAAAAACGTGGAAATCCAAATTGCCTATTACCATATTTTTCTCATAAATAGGCACAAACTCATCAGGCATATGGATATTGCCTTTGGAATCTCTCCATCTTACAAGAGCCTCAGAGCAGAAAGGCCGCTCCGTCTTCAGATCATACTTTGGCTGATAATAGATCAGGAACTGATCATTCTCCAGAGCAGGTTGAAGCTTGCCCATTATTTCCTGCTCTCTCTCAACCTCATCACCCATAGCAGGAGTATAATAAGCAATATATTTTTTCAGATCACCTTTGATACTTTTGCCCGCCATAACAGCATAGTTGATCATAAGCTCCACAGGAGTACCAACATCTGTGATCACATACATTCCAAAACTTGGCTTAATGGTATAGCTGGAGACATACTCCTTAAAGCTTTCCAAAAAATCTTTGATCTTTTGATTAAGCAGCTCGTCATCATAAACACAAAAGACAAGGAACTTATCACCTGAAACCCTGCAGGCATATGCATGAGTCAGGTTTTCTATCATTGCTCCAACTTTATCTCCAAGAAAGCGCAAAAGGTCATCACCTTTTTCAACACCAAAATAATAGTTATAGACTTTAAAATTATCTATATCGACTGATATAAGAGAAAAAGTGTCTTCAGGAAAGTCTCCCATAGCTTTAGTGATACTTTTCTTGAAAGATTCTCTATTCATTAGTCCTGTAAGTTGGTCTATATCATAAAAGCTTTCAGACATGATCCTTCCTTTCCATCAAAAAAGCAAAAATCCCATATAACTATTTTATCACAATTCACTGTTTTTCCCACTAAGTATATCGATATTTTATTAGTTATAAATTTTTTATATAAAGTTAATTCTATTTAGATTGGTTGGAAAATAAGGGAATATTATAATTGATGTATGCTGATATCAAATTATGGACAAAGAGTCCTTAACACTTCAATTGAATTTGCGATGATAGAATCAAAAGACTATCTGCAGGAACCTCACATCCAGGCTTTTCCTAATGAGGAAGGCAAGATGGTGAAGGAAGTATACTATTTTGTTGATGAAAAAGACGATGACGACAGACCTATAAGAATATTCAAAAACGGAAAGTATATACCTGACAGTAAGCTTCCGGAAAAGCTTTTAGAAATAAGCCTGAGGGAAGTAGACGACAAGTGGTTCTATGACTTTTTCAGTGATTGCGAGCATGAGCTCCACAATTACCGCAATGTCTTTCCTATCATTGCATGCGAAGACAGTTATGATTCAAGTGATGTAGAAGAAGCTCTATTTCACTTTTTTAAGGGCATCCGTTGTTACGAGCTCTATGCCAGCGCCCAGGGCAATGAGAAAAAGCTAAAGCGCATTTATAATATTTACAAAAGAGATCGACTACTTGATTGCCTCATCAAAGGAATGAACTGGCAGCCTGAAATATTGCAGCAGAAAGGCACCCATGACTTCCTAAAAAGTAACAAATACGAACACATTCGCGGCCTCATCGTAGATGCAATGGCCGTCAGCGAACAAAGCTAAAGCCAGACAATGATCAAATCTTTTATTGTCTGGCTTTTCATTATTTAATGATCTACTCCCTGATCTTGAAGGCGTTGTACTTATCTTCCAGATCTGCTTTAAATTTGTCGCTTACTTCCAATCTGATGCCATTATTTAAAAGGACTTCCTGACCATCAAAGGAAAGGACTTTACCAAGCATTACCAGTGAAAATCTTGAAATCTGGGCAAAATCCTCTTTTGGAATAGTATCCATCATTTTGCTCAGAGTCATGTATGTTACGTATTCATCAAGTGCTGTGTGGATAACCAGTTTTCTATACATTGTTTCCACATAGTATATGTCTGACAGATATATCTTCTTGCTTTCGCGATTTTCAAATATCTCGATGCATCTGAGTTTGTTAAACTTGCGCATAGCAAGATCCATAGCCTTTACAAATTTCTCATCTTCCAAAGGCTTTTTCAAATAATATAAAGATTCCACTTCAAAAGCCTCTGAAGCAAATTCATTACTGGATGTGATAAAGATGATCTGAAGCTTTTCACCTTCTGCTCTCATCTTTTTGGCAAGCTCAATTCCTGACATACCTTCAAGATATATATCAAGCAAAACGATGTCTACTTCTTTTCTTTTTTCATCCTGTAAAAACTGCTCACCACTGTCGTATTCCCTGATATTCACATCCATGTGGTGTTTTTCCATGTAATCTTCTACTCGTTTTTTTATTAGGACTCTCTGGATCTGTTCATCCTCACATATAGCCAACTGTACACTACTCATACTCTACGCCCCGTCGTATATGAAACTTTGCTTATATATAAATATTACCCTAAATTTTGTCAAAAAAAAATAGTCCTTCACAATATTACTTTGTGAAAGACTATTTTTTCCCTCTCTGATCAACCGCAGACATCCTGCATTTCATAGGATGCATCAAAATCTCCGGAATGATATTCCAGATTCCATTTTGATATTATCCTGTTAATAGCTATCATTCCATTCTGGGAATCGGTTCCTGTAAGTAGCATCATCACCTGCGAATCCCCAATTCTCGCTGCCACATCACTTCTTCGAAGTGCTTTCTCTGCAGCCTTGCTAAATTCTGTTATTACAGCACCGCTATTATACTTTTTCCCAAAACTGCTAATCTTGTCTTTTTTAGGCTTGAGCGTAAACATAACAAGTTGAACCTTGTCATCATTTCGCTCAGCATGCCTCTGAATAAATCTGAATATATTACAAAAGTCATTATATGTAACGCTATAAGCCCCAGCGTCATGACCTCTTTCGCCTATGATCTTCATGGTCATCGGGATATCAATATAAGATATTCCATGACCTATGCCATTATTTCCATCACTCTCTCCCTCATAGAAAGTAAATTTTCTAGTACTGTCATTCTTGGCATTATACATTGCTCTGTCAGCATTTTGAAAAACTGTATCATAGTCTTCACCACCCTCAGGCGTGATACAGACTCCAATTGAAACACCCAGATTACATTGCATAACTGAAGGTAAAACAGACTTCAAAGATGTGAGTATCCTTTCCTGGATTATCTCACACTTTGCGGCAACCTTTTCTCGATCAATAAGGCTATTGTAATATATTACAAATTCGTCGCCTCCGACTCTCCCAACAACATCCGTAGACCTTGATACACTTTTCAAAACTCCCGCAATGAGTTTAAGTATCTGATCCCCTGTAGTATGTCCCATGCTATCGTTAATAGATTTAAAGTTATCTATATCGATCATAAGGAACGTACCAAACTCTTTTTCATTCAAGTGTTTACGGATTTTCTTTTCGGTGGTTCCTCTATTATAAACCCCGGTTAAATTATCACATTCTGCCCCTTTTTCTAATACCTCATACCTCTCTAAATTACTTAAAATAACATCCACTCTTCGAAGAAGAACGTCCGGATGAAATGGTTTATGTATGTAATCTACAGCCCCCATGTCGAAACACCTTATTTCATTTTGAACGTCATCCTCGGATGTCATGAACATTACTGTCGGACGTACTGATGAATTGGCGGCAAGTAGTTCATCAAATACTTCGTATCCTGACATATCAGGCATATTGATATCCATCAGAACTAGATCCGGTTTTAGCTCATCGTATAGCCGTACTGCTTCACGTCCGGAGCTCGCAGTGATCGTTTCATATTTAGTTGATAAGGCATTGTTTGATATTCTGCGGACAATGTCATCATCATCAACAATCATTATTTGCTTGCTCATGCACCCCTCCTTAAGAAACACACACCCTTACTGCGATAAAAAAAGCCCTGATCTGAAAAAAATTACACCTTTTCAGATCAAGGCTCAAGAATGGGCGTTCCTTAATCTATTATAATGTTATTACTAACATATGTAGCACGCAACATTGATTGCACCAAATCGCTTTATAATGTCATTAAAAAGATGTCGGAATTTCGTGGTTAAATATTACATTTTCTTAGATATTCATGACATTCAGCAACAGTCTGGTCAAATAGATCAAGCATATTCTCATTATTATTTCTTATAAATTCAAGGTTTTCTTCTACATTTTCCTGATTCTGACAGTGTTTGCCTGCATATTCAAGGTCCTTACAAAGCTCAGAAAGAGATATGGCTCCAATAGTCAGCGCAGTAGATTTCAGACCATGGGTCCTTACTACGTAGCCCTTCATATCTTTATTTTTGTAATCTTCTATAAGCTTGTCTTTTCTGTCTTTTGCACTCTCCACAAAGAGCTTCAATACTTCGATATAAGTGGATTTATCATTCATACAGTAGTCAAGACCAATAGAGTAGTCCACAAGTCTTGATTCAGTTTCGACCTTCACGTCACCACCCTCGCCTTTTGCAGCAACAGCGCTGTACTTTTCAACCTTATCTGAAGGAAGCCATCTGGAAACAGTTTTCTCAAGGATATCTCCCGTAACAGGCTTGGCAATATAATCATCAAAACCATATTCCATGTAATCATCCCTGCTGCCTGCTATGGCATTGGCTGTAAAGCAGATGATAGGCACATTTTTAACATTTATATCAGAATCATTTTTCAGATGATCAAGAGTCTCGCGACCATCCATCTCAGGCATCAGATCATCCAAAAGTATCAGGTCATAGCTATTGCTCTTGACCTTCTCTATACACTCCACACCGCTTTTGGCAGTATCAAGTTGTACCTTGGTCTTTTTAAGGAAGGATTCCACAAGTCGCAGATTGATCTCATTATCATCAACCACCAGTATCTTGGCACTTTCCGCTGTAAAACTTTCATGATACTTCTCAACCTTTGGAGTCTCAACGTTGTCTTTCTCAAAGTTTCCAATAGCTTCAAAATCTGCCACCTGCTGAGGTATGATCATCCTAAAGACAGTGCCCTTGCCTACTGTACTTTCTACAGTGATACTACCTTCCATAAGCTCCACCATCTGTTTGGTAATAGCAAGTCCCAGTCCGGTTCCTTCTACTCTTCCAGAGTCATTTCCTGTTATTCTCTGGAATCTTTCGTAGATCTTATCTATATTTTCTGCACTTATACCTTTACCGGTATCCGCAACTTCAAAGCATATATTCTTCTTGGATGCATCTGCATTATCCTTGAAATATACCATCAGAGTAACACTTCCATGTTCCGTGTACTTAACAGCATTGTTCAGAAGGTTAATGAGCATCTGTTTGAGCCTTCCCGAATCTCCTATAAGGGCCTTTGGAACTGTTTTATCAATATCAACTATAAGCTTTAGTCCCTTATTTTCTGCCTGAACACGTATGAGACTGATCACTTGCTGCAGCAGATCTCCCAGGTCATATTCTTCATTAGTCAGCTTTACTCTGCCTGCCTCTATCTTGGAGAAATCAAGGATCTGATTGATTATCTTCAAAAGGCTCTGACCGGCTGTATTGATATCAGTTGCATAGGCAAGGATATTTTTTTCCTTACTCTCACGAAGTATCATCTCATCCATACCCAAGATGGCATTGAGAGGGCTTCGTATCTCATGAGACATACTGGCCAGGAACTCACTCTTGGCAGAGTTCTGAGCTTCTGCCCTCATTCGGGCATCGAAGGCTCTGTTCTGAGCCGCCACCTGCTCTCTGAGCATTCCCCAGAAAAATATCATCATACCAAATGGCAGGAAATATCCCTGATAGTTGGTACTGAGCATGCTCATCTCCAGCAGTCCTGATATAAGAAGTATTGCATAGGCCACCAGAGTCCTGAACTTAGTCTTGAAAAGACTTCTGTAATTCTTATATATCCTGTAAAAAGAAACAACAGCCCAGGTGCCTGCAATTCCAATGGTGCAATAGATGATCCAGAGTATATCCAGGAAGTTTACCCCACCTACAAACACCAGCAAAAAGCACAGGATATCAACAACAAATATGAGGGTACATGCCTCCATTGCTGCTGCATGATCCTTTTTTTCCTCAGTTATATCCAGAGAAAGGATAGTCGGAACCGGGATCATCATTACGCTCATAAATTCCATATTTCTCACAAGAAGGATATTCTGAAATATGAGCTGCCTTGCAGAAGACTGGGAAATAAGCCACAGTCCTCCAAATATAGCACTGAAAGCAATATGAATAACGCCGTGCAAGTGAGTGTCACTGTATAGATTGGCTATCCAGTATACGATCAGGAGCAGGCCAAAAAACAATACAATGCTGGCAAGTAGCACCGGAAGCGCATTAAGCCTTATGATCCTGTAAAAAACAGCAACACTTTCACCGATAAAAATGGTATTCATAACAGGCGAACCATCATTTTGAAGGGTCTCAACCTCCACTGTCATCTCCCGCCCTGAATATTCTTCAGGAAGGCTGATCCTAAGCCACAAGGACGGTGCAAATTTCTCATTTACCCTCTGTTTGGTTGAAAAGACGTAGCTATAAAACTCTTCTCCATCAATATAGATTTTTATATTCTGATGTGCTGATTTGATGAAAATATAGCGATCTGCATAAGAATCTTCCGGAATGATCGCCCTGAAAGTCTTGATCTCTCCCAGAGTCACATCCTCTTTATAGGGAAGGGTGATATCCACATAAGTACCATCATCCAGTAGTACCTGCCACCCATCGGTCCATTCAGCATATTCATCCGAGGCAAACCCCAGCCTTGGATATTCTGTTGCATAACTGTATATAACAAATATGATAATGAACGCAACCATAGCCATGTATACGCCCATTATCTTACGTTCCTGAATAGTTACATTTTTAAAAATACTACATACATTTTTAGGCATAAAATGTATACCCCCACTTTTCCCCAATTGCCTATTCACTTATCTTATCTGGTCCAGAGCCTTGCAAGATCATAGATAAGATCCTGACCGTTAGTGTAAATGCAAAATCCAAGATGCACCACCAGTGATACATACATATTCTTGGTAAACATATAAACCACCAGGATAGGAAGTGCCATTACCACGTATTCAAGAGCTGCAGGCAGTGCATGGGCATGTACCAGAGCCAGTAATACCATTGAGGCGATACCTGTCAGGATCATAAGATATTTTTTTGTAAAAATAATAAGATATTTCCTGTAAAAAAGTGCTTCAGCAACAGGTACAACTATCATTACAGTCAGATAGTAAATGAACATCTGGAAATTGGAACTGGATTTATAGCTGATTCCAAGATTGCCCTGTGACATGTTCCAGAACAGGTCATTTACCATGAAACCTTTAAGCTCGTACATAAGACATACTGCTACCAATGTAAGAAATAGTGGAAGCCAGAAGCCTTTGATATTTCTAAGGCTATCAGCAAAATCTTTCATGGAAAATTCTTTGTGGAAATAAATGATCAATCCAAAAAAGAATGCAAAATTTATAAAGAGTAACTGCTTTTTAGCACAGTAGCTGAGAATGATAAATAATAACTCCCAGATAAATGGAAATGATCTATACAATACCTCTTTTATATTTTTCAATTTAATTAACCGCCTTTATTATTTCTAAGCCATATATTCATATAGCGCCTATGCATTATACAACTTTTAATTGTAATTGGTCAAAAAAATCCGTACATAACTGTTATTTCAATTATGTACGGAAAAAAATCAATTTTCAACCTCGAATGTTCCATCAGAATATTGGATCACCCAATAACCTGTGCCATTGCCACAGTCCTCATAGTAAAAGCGGTCAACTATGAACCTGTCTTCGGAAGTATCTGTAGTCTCACTTTTTTCAAGGGTTCCGACTTCAACGACATTATCTTCTTCTTCAGTCTGTTCAGACTTTTGTGCTGCAAGGGCTTCCTCCTGCCTTTTGGCACCAAGAACGCTTTCCACTGCCTGATTTACAAGAGCCTCTTTTTCATATCTCTCCTGCTCAGGAGTCTTGACCTCTTTTTCTTTCTTGACTTCCTGTTTTTGTACATCTGCTTTAGAAGTATCATTTGGCAGGATCTCTATGATTATCCTGTTCGGCTCCTCTTCCTCAATCACTGTATTGTCGGTCTTTGCAACCTTTTTATCAATTGCATCTTTATATGCAGGGCTGTAAGAATAGAGCAATAAGTTAATTACAAATAAGGATGAAAAGCAAACTACTGTCAGACATATTACATTTAAAATTTTTCTCATGCCAGCTACCTCAATCTAATGAAACTGTGTAAACCGAAGACTTGACCAGTGGCTTGATCGGATAACTGTTAAAAGACACTTTATACAGATCCCTGCCTGTCGCGTCTTCCATCTCAGCATCGAAAATATACCAGTCATTGTCTATTTTGATCTCTGTCCATGCATGAGGCGTTGTGCCTCCGTTGGAACTCTCTATCTGTCCTACGGCTATCCTTGCACTGTACCCAAGTCCATCTGCTATATATGCCATTGCTGCTGCATATCCATAGCAGTTGCCCTTGCCTGTGGAAAGAGCCTTGGACGCATAATCCGCAGTCCAGTTGCCTGTAGGAGTATCATAACTTCTCTCATAGCT
Organism: Butyrivibrio sp.; assembly: GCA_015056495.1. Classification (GTDB taxonomy): domain Bacteria; phylum Bacillota; class Clostridia; order Lachnospirales; family Lachnospiraceae; genus Butyrivibrio. The sequence continues at coordinate 62,460 of SVGC01000001.1, read as the reverse complement.
CATTCTGTTGATCAGGAAGTTGTAGCATTTCTTAAGCTGTGTCTCCTGCCCCTGTCCTGAGCTTGTGGCCGCATCTATAAGAGATGCAACGTCTCCAAGAAGCCCTGATGACGGCAATTCCATGGACCCATTTTTATTTATCCACAACAATCCTTGGGAAGTATGGATAAAATGCGGTCCTGAGATTTCTGATTCTGACAATCCGCCATCCTCAGATACAAGGGAACGTATCTGAGACTTGATATCATCATCTACTCCGTGGAGCGCATAAGGTGCAATCTCAGTAACAGTATCAGGAATATATGCTCCTGTAAGGGCCTGGGGATAACATAAAAGTACTGTCTGATCCTTGTTATACAGGCAATTGCTGTATGAAGAAAAATACGGATTATTCTCACTAACAATTATCGATTTGAGATTTAGCATATTTACAAATGCCATCTCCGTTATTTCTTCTACATCGCTACCTACCCTGACCTGAACTATATCGTAATGGCCTTTAAAAGTGTTGGCATCGATCTTGTAGAGAACTGCAGCCTCTCCTGTAAGGCGATACATGCCTGTCAAATACAGCAATAATGAAAAAGCGCACGTCAATGCTATGAATTTTTTTATAATCATTTTTGCCATATGGAAAAACTCCACTAAAGTCTTTTACTTGGTAACAATAAACTTCTCTCTTACATCCTTATAAGAAACAACGTTCTTGGAATCTCCGCCTTCATTGGTATGTTTGCCATAACCTGCAATACCATATATACCGTCACAATAGCCTTCCTGGCCATCCACTATGACTCTGCACCACTGATCAGCCCACTGATTGATGTTGGCATGCTCCCATTTGATTCCGAGATAATCAAGGATCAGACCCAGCGCTCTTGTAGCACCAGCGCAGGAATACTCTCCTGCAACAAATACTCCATAGGCTGTTCTATAAACAGAGCCTGTTGTGGTATATGTACCTCTATCGCAATACGCTTTTACAACACCTGCAGCATAGGCAACCTTTTCAATTTCAGTTACTGTCACTTCTGTAGTCTTTTTTGAAGATTTACTTGAAGAAGAACTACTGCTGCTTGCTGTCTTACTTGCTATATAAGCAGCTGCGCCCTGATTGATACCATCAGCGATCTGCTTGGCGATGGATCTTACCTGTATCTCCTGACTCTCAGTCATACCGCCATTATCATGGTTATTGATGATCGGAATGACTGCTACATCTTCTTTTCCTGTAGGAACTACAGCATTGGAATTGTTGCCCAAAAGCCTGTTAGCAACACGCTTTTCAGCCTTACCCAGAGTCACGTAATGCTCAATGAGCTTATTTCCGTCAGCCCCAAAGGCTGCCTGCAGATCAGGGTAATTGAGATAGTAATACAGCGGATTATACTCACTGCTATAATCCACGCCATTATATTTTCTTGTAGCTTTGGAAAGTGTAGTATATGGATCAGCAGCCCCTGCCTTCAATACAGGTACCACCGTACTAGATGAAAAAAGAACCGCAAAACAAAGAATCAAAATGCTTAAAGTATTTCTCACTGCCTTCAACATAATTAACCCCTCATAGAACAATCAAATTTTTATTGCATATCTTTTATCGGCATACCGTTTTATTTTGTTTAGTTTTTTCTCGCAAAAAAATGAGCCAGTGGGGAGTCAGTGGGGACGTATCAAATTGACTCATTGTGCACAATGAGTCAATTTGATACGTCCCCGGTGACTCACCCGGTGACTCCCCGGTGTCTCAACAAAAAAGAATTGCCTGAATGCAAAAGCATTCAAGCAATTCCTTGAGGGGGGTTATTGTGGTGATATGGTAACTGCAAGGCGACCGCCGTCGTAGCTGTCGTTGCCGTCAGGGTCTATGGCGAAAGTAATGATATCGCCTTTTTGAACCGTGTAGGTCTCTGTGAAGTCCACCACTACTTCATTATCAAAATTACCCTGAGTTGAGCCACCAATCCATTTTTTCTCTTCACCATTGATGAAGATTCGCATGCAGACACCATTGGCATCCGGGTCTGCACTGTTGGCAAATTTAGTATATGAACCGCTGATAACAATAGTTCCATCCTCAGCTACTACCCACTGATATGCTGCGTTGCGCCAATTACCAGGCTCAACAAAATCAGCTTTAAGCTCTGGCTTGCCATTGTTGTAATATCTATTGCTGTCTGCGTCAAATTCAAGCTGTGCAAAGTTCTGACCGTTCCAGTCGCACATTCCATAATACCATCCGTTAGAACCTTGAGCGCCAAAATCACCAGACAGACTGGCATTATTGGTTCTGCCATCCGGTTCAGGATCATCAGTAATTGGATCATCTCCAATTGGATCATCTGTTGTACCAGGGTCATCACCAGAAGCAGGAGCATCAGCATCTGTGATATTTACTGCAAGTCTTCCACCATCATAACTGTCATTGCCATCAGGATCGATAGCAAACATTATGATGTCTCCTTCATGAACTGTATATACCTCATCAAATTCTTTTACCTGCTCTGAATCAAAATTGCCCTGAGAACCAATCCATTTCTTTTCTTCGCCATTTACAAATATACGCATGCAGACTCCATTAGCCTCAGGATCTGCATTATTGGCAAATTTAGTATAGCTTCCTTTTACTCTTATCTTGCCTGTTTGAGCTACTTCCCATTGATATGCTGCATTCCGGCCATTTCCTGGCTCTACAAAATCAGGTTTAAGCTCTGGTTTTCCATCATTATAATATCTGTTATTTTCTGCATCAAAGCCCAGTTCTTCAAAGTTCTTGCCGTCCCAGTCGCACATTCCATAGTGCCAGCCGTCTGAACCCTGCTCACCGAAAGCATCATAGAGGCAGGTTGTATTAGTTCTGCCTTCATCTCCTTCAGTCTTCTCTTTTGCCTTGTAAATACTTACCGATAACCTTCCAGCATCGTAGGATATATTGTTTTTAGCACTTATTACAAAAGAGAGTTTATCTCCCCTTTTTACTTCCAGCTTTGTAAACATAAAATCAGCTTTAGTGTCGTTGCCATCACCCTGCTTTACTTCTACATCCTTGGCATCAAGCTTTTCCCCATTTAAATAAATTGATAACTGGACGCCATCTGGATATGAAGGATTTTGATCGTTATGCCCAAATTTTGTATAATCCCCTAGTACATCGATCAGTCCATCTTCATATACGACCCACTGATATATAGCCGCTTTCTTCTCGCCAGAATGAACAAAATCTTTCTTCATCTCGAGCCCATTATTGGACGGTGAGATAAATGCTGACTTGTCATCATTCTGATATGTAAGAACCCTTGCATATAGAGGATCATTACCTTCCAGGAACCACCATCCGTCTGTTCCCTGTTTCATCGATTCTATTGCTCCAAGAACCGTATTATTACTACGTTCTTCATCACCGACTACTACCTTGATGCCGTTAGAATCAGCAATATCAATCTCAAGTCTTCCGCCATCCCATGCATTGTTCTTGTTGCAGCCAATATCAAATGTCAGTATATCTCCCTTTTTAACAGCAAGTTTCTTTATATTGATTTCTCTTACATTGTTATTGCCTTCACCCTTTGAACAATTACATTTCTCTGAATATATATTGGTATTGTTTTTATATATGTTGATGGTCACTCCATCAGGCCAGCCTGAATTTGGATCTTCATGTCCAAACTTAGTGTACAAGCCTGTAATATCAATTTCGCCATCTGCTGCTACAACCCATTTGTACATTGCATCTGCATTTAATCTTGGCTGTACAAAATCCTTCTTGATCTCAAGATTTTTTTGTTTTCTGGACACATAACCTGTATTATCAGGAGTTTTTTTCGACAATACCTCTGCTCTGTTAATACTTCTGCCTTCCAGATAGTACCAGCCATTTGAGCCCTGCTCTCCAAAATCATAAGCAAGGTTGGCATAGTTGGAACCACTGTTGTTGACCATATTCATGGTACGGAGCTCTGCATCTTCAATTACGAAGGTAAAATTACCACCATCATATGCTGTATTTTCTCTACCATCTACCATTAAAGTGATACAATCACCTTCATGAACTTCAAGTCCTTCTACCGACAGATCTTTTGTGGTCTCGCTGTCAACAAGAGGTTCAAATCCTTCTTGTTTTAGCACCTCATCATTTTTCATAAGATAAACTGTTACGCCATCTGGCCAATCAGGATTTTTGTCTTCATTTTTCAGTTTTGTATATGAAGCAAGAATGTCAATCTTACCATTTTGAGGAACAACCCATTTTACATTGGCAGATCTTCCCTTATTGGCAGGCACAATGTAATCTCTTTTTATCTCCACACCATCATTAGTTGTATACTTTTCATTTTCCTGATAAGTCTCAACATTTACTGCAAAAAATGGATCAAGATAATAACCAGACTGATAGAACCAACCATTTTTGCCCTGTTCTCCAAAGTCATCCTGAATGGAAGCATTGTTACTGCGCACTTTCAGTTTGGCATCTATATCTTTTTCTGTCGTACCGGTAAGCGGTGAAAGTCCTTTTATTGAAAATTCGTATTTACCTGCATCGTAAGCATTGTTATCCTTTGGGTCCACCACCATTGTGATACAATCGTTTTGCGCTACGTCTACCGAAGCAACATCCAGTCTTTTAGTTATCTCTTTTAATGTATCCGGTGTAAATTCTTCCTGCACAAGCACTTTTTCATTATGATAGATTGTTACTATAGTTCCATCAGGCCAGTCAGGATTCTTATCTTCATTTTTAAGTTTTGTATAAGAAGCGTCAATCTTGATTGTTCCGCTTTGGGCAGCTTTCCATTTGATAACTGCAGCCTCCCCTTTTCCTGGATTAACAAAATCACGCTTTATCTCAAGGTCTCTGGAATCCAGATATCTCTCTTCTACTGAATCATATGAGCGCATGTTTATATCCAAACGCTTATTGTTTCCAAGGGTCAGGCCTTCCTGATAGAACCAGCCGTTTTTGCCCTGCTCTCCAAAATCATACTTAACGTCAGCAAAATTCTGCCTTGTTTCGCTTGTATCTATTGCAATATCATCTTCTGTTGTCATTCCAGTCAGGTCATATACAGCAAATTCATACTTTCCGGCATCGTAAGCATTGTTTGCCTTGGCATTGACCACCATAGTGATGTAGTCGCCTTTTTTTACATCCATGGAATCTACATCCATTCTCTTAGTGATTTCCTGCCTTGTATCCGGAGCAAATTCCTCCTGGGATATCACTGTATCATTGTAATAGATTGTTACTCTGGTTCCATCAGGCCATGACGGATTTTTATCTTCATTTTTAAACTTGGTATAGGCAGCCTTCAACATTACTTTTCCAGTCTGAGCAACCCTCCATTTTATGACCGCTGACTTTCCACGGCCAGGATTCACAAAATCTCCTTTGATTTCAAGATTACTTCCATCGATATAGCGATACTCTTTTTCATCAAACACGCGCATATTGTAGGTTTCATTTGGATCATCTCCATACCCTTCCTGGAAAAACCATCCGTTTGCGCCCTGTTTTCCAAAATCATATTTTACGTCAGCATTGTTGTCTCTCTTATCATCGCCTTCTATTACAATATCTTTTTCTGTTGTAGCATCAGTCCTGTCAAGTATTGATATGTCAAAACAACCGCCATCATATGATGCATTAGTGCCTGCGTCTACAACAAAATACAATCTGTCGCTTGTCGTCAGCGATACATTTTTTTCTCTGAACGAAATCTCTTTTTCACCTGAATCAGGTGCATCAATATGCTGTGAAAAAAGTTTTTCTCCATTCTTATAAATTGAAACCGTTACTCCATCAGGCCACTGTGGATTACCATCATTTTGCTCAAACTTCTTGTAGGTACCTCTAATCTCAACAGCTCCATCTGAATATGGTTGCCAGCACAACATTGCTGCGTCATTGATCGCTGGATGAATAAAAAACTGACTGAGCTTAAGATTTGGAGATGTCACGTTCATATACTCTCCATCTTTTTCAGTAGAAACAAGTCTTGCATCTGCAACAGTCTTGCCACACATGTACGTCCAACCATTTGATCCCTGTTTTCCATAGTCGTCAATAGAATAGGCATTATTATCAATCCTGTTTTTGTCCTTGACCACACTTGGTCCCTGGGCATTTACGTCAGCTATTGCCACATAGAGAGAGCCTCCATCATAGGCATTATTCATATTGGGATCAACTACAAAATACAGACTTTCCAGCTCATCAACGTAGAGATCATCAATAGTCTCTTCCACTATTTCTTCCTTGTCTGTATAAGCATCTACCGTGTATCTGCCTATTGCCTCTTCACCTTTATATACGTATAATGTCACACCATCAGGATATGAAGGGTTCTTGTCATTATTCACATTTTTCACATACGTAAACTGGATATTGATATTGCCAGCCTGCGCAGCTCTCCACTCGATTATAGGAGAAGTCCCCTCTGCAGTATGGATAAAATCAGATTTGATCTCCAGTCCGTTATGTCCGATCTGATAATACTTTTCACCATCAAATGACTCTATCTGCTTGGATCTTGTTGGATCCTGAGATGATCCATATCTGTAAAACCAGCCATTTGAACCCTGTTCTCCGAAATCCGCAACATTAAAAGCATTGTTAGTTCTGCTCTCATCATCAACAAATTCCGGCTCTACATAATCATCAGTATTAAAAGATGTCGGCCATTTGCTAGCCAGAGGCAGTACCTCATCTTCAATTACAGTTATCTCCTGTACTATTTCCTGTCTGTTCATGGCAACAGCTGCGGTTGTCACAGTACCTATTCCCAATACTGCAATACCTGCTGCCACCTTATATTTGATTACCTTTTCTATGATTTTATTTAATATATTCCCCATAAGTTTCTCCCAATATACTTGTCGCTGAGTCAGCGGGGACGTATCAATTTGACTCATTTTTGTCACTTTGTGACAAAAATACTGCAAATAGGCTATTTAAAGGCGACTTCGTCGCAGAGCCTATTTGCCTCTTGAATCATGTTCTCACGAAATCCGCAGCCAGTGCGGATTTCTATTTGAACTCACACAAAAAATATATGCCAATGAGTCAATTTGATACGTCCCCAGTGACTCAATGAAGCTCCAATTATTTATACAATTTCATATCCTCAAAACTTGCTTCTGAGCTCACGCTGAAAACTCCCCATTCAGAACCTTGTGATAAATACATTCTTGTAGTAAAGGCAATCTCATCATTTACATACATTGTCACCACGCCATCTGCAATGAGCATTGATATCTTTAGCTCATCCTTTTCTGAAATTGCATAATCAACATATGACTGGGCTGATCTCTCCATGATATTGGTATCATTGTAGAACTCGATCCTGTTATTGCCTGCATTAAAAATGATATTAAGCCTTCCCACATTTTCATCATTGGTATTAAAGCAGAATCCAAACATGCCCTCTTTATCAAAATCTTTGATTGTAGTCTTAAGAAGATAGCTTCCCAGAATATTTTTGAAAACAGCAACCTCGTATTCTTCACCGGCAAAACTAACTGTGCCATCTTCAAATCGGGACGTTTCTGTAAGCTTTGTCGGTGCCAGATCAATTTCATTATTTAGCGCCTGCTCTATGCTTGGATTAAGTACTGGCGTAAGTGTCCCGTCTTCATGCTGCACCAGCTTGTGTGTGACCATGTTACCGCCCCAGTCATAGTCTTCAGTATCTATATGACTCTTTTTGGTTCCATTCCATCCAACCACATATAGATTGTCGCCATCAGTCTCCATCCTGCCGGCATAGAAACCATTGCAGTCAAAAATATCCTGAGCCGGCTTCTCAAATTCGCCATTTATGGAGTCTGCTATACGATAATGTACCAGTCTATGGGGCCACTGATCTGAAAATGACAGATACCACTTTCCCTTATATTCAAGCAGTGTAGGACATTCCAGATTGGAATCATTGCCCATATCATTTTCAAAAAAAACTCCTGCATCTTCCCAGGTCGTAAGATCCTTGGAAGTATACTTGGCAATTATTCCCATGTTGTCTTTTCTTGTAGCAACAAGCATGTAATAGCAACTTTCTTCATCAACATAGAATACATATGGATCCCTGAAATCATTTTGTGAATAGTCTTCACTGGCATACAAAGTATCTTCCGGTATTTTTGTCCAAGTGATCATGTCAGAACTGGTTGCATGCATAACAGCTTCTTTTGGTTCATATGAATCATTATGACCTGTATAAAAAGCATGATAGGTGCCATTCTCATCCTTGACGACACTTCCTGTTCCAAGGGCTATATCCTGATCTTCAATGCTGTCGCCATAATTGATGACCACTCCTTTATCATCATAAGAAGTAAAATCAGATGTCTGCATCAATGCCCATGGATGATACCCCTGTTTACCTGCTCTCTGATCTGCCAGATAGAATATGTTGTACGTTCCCTCGTCATAAAAAGGCATTGTATCGCCCACAAGCCCTTCCACTGACGCCGGGAAAAGTACATGGTCTTCTATACTTTCTCCTAAATATTCCTCTTCCACTATCTGCTCCGCTTCCTCTGCATCAGATGTTACATTTGCACACCCAACACTGGATATGGCGATAATGCCCACCAACAACGATATTAGTGTCTTTTTCATTGTTCCTCCTTTGGTGCTTTTGCACTATCATTTGTTAGGTCAATAATAGCATTATGTTTCATTTGTATCAATCATCAAGTGCATTTAGTGCACATTTTCGTGAAATGCCACAATTTTAGGGAGGCGTTTTTTGTGCATTAATAACTTCAATTGTTACATTTGACACATCCGGTTGCTTAGTTTATCATGAATAAAGATTCTTAAAATACATAGGGGAAATCATGGGAAAAAGAGTTACACTTCAGGAAATTGCCAATGCACTTGGCATGTCAAGAAATACAGTATCCAGAGCACTTAATGATACAGGTGCCGTTTCAGCAGAAACTAGAAATAAGATATGTCAGACTGCCATTGCCATGGGCTACAAGCAGTTCAGTTCTATTGATATGCCTGTTTCTGACAGTTCACCTTCTCTCATGGCAAATCCTGGTAAAACAGAAATTGCGCTGTTTACGCACTCTTTTCCAGGTGCTTCCCATTCAGGAAACAAGCTATTAGCAGCTTTTCAGAATAAAGTAGATTCACTTGGTTATAAAGTTTCGATCAATATCATAAGAGATTATGAAATAGATAATCTATGCTTTCCAGCCAATATCCATCTTGAAAATATTGCCGGAATCCTATGCATAGAGCTTTTTTCAGAAGAATACAGCAGATTTTTATGTAAGCAGAATATTCCAATATTGTTTGTAGATACTCCGCTATTGCAGAAATGCAGTCTGGATGCAGACTTGCTCTATATGGAAAACATTGCAAGCGTCTACAAGCTTATAGATTCTTTTATAAAAAAGGGCAAAAAAAATATCTCCTTTATAGGAGACAGATATCACTGTCAGTCTTTCTATGAGAGATGGCAGGCTTATGTCTCAGCTCTTACAGACAACGATATCAACATTGACACTGATATGTGCATATTGGATGACGATTCCAATCCATATCACGATGCAAACTGGCTTGCTGATAGGATCAGTTCTCTAAAGCACACCCCCGAAGTTTTTTTCTGTGCCAATGACTTCTTAGCAACATCCACTATCAAGGCGCTAAAGCAATCAGGCAAAAGCATCCCCGATGATGTTTATGTCTGCGGTTTTGACAACGCTCCGGAAGCCACCATCATTGAACCCAACCTCACCACCATCAAGATCCACAGCAGTTCAATGGGCTACACCGCTGCAGACCTGCTCCTCTCCAGAATAGCCAACCCGCACATGCCATACCGCAAGACCTACATCGAAACCGACATCATATATAGAGAATCTGCAACAAAATAAGAGTCAGTGGGGACGTATCAAATTGACTCATTGCGTACATTTTTTTATGAGCACAAATAGAAATCCGCACTGGCTGCGGATTTCGTGAGAACATGATTCAAGAGGCAAATAGGCTCTGCGACGAAGTCGCCTTTAAATAGCCTATTTGCATATTTTTGTCACAAAGTGACAAAAATGAGTCAATTTGATACGTCCCCACTGACTCTTTTTAAATTAGTATTTCTTTTGCATCCTGGATGTGCATCTTGGTATAGAGTACTACTACATCGCCGGCTTTGAGTTTGAGGTCGCCGCGAGGGATCAGAGTACGCTCGTCGCGGCGGACCAGAACTATGAAAGTCTGTCTGGAAATATCAAGTTCCTTGATGGCGAGGCCATTCCATGGATGAGCTTCTTTAAGTTCTATTTCTTTCAGGCTCTGATTCCAGTTATCCTTAAAGGACTGAGCGCCAAGGACTACAATATCGCCTTCCTTTATGGTGACATTGCCGCGAGGAATTATTATATCTTTATCGCGCTGGATAGCGGCAAGGATGACCTCTCTCGGGAGGTTCAGATCTGCAATCTTTTTTTCAATCCAATGATCCCTGGCATCAACCCTTATCTTGATAAAATGAATGTCTGTTTCTATTGCCTGCTCACTGATAGCCTTGAGTCTGGCATACTGCTCAACGAATCCGGCGGAAATAATACCTGTAGGAACCGCAACCACGCCTACACCCAGGAAGGTGATGACGATTCCAAGGAGTTTACCACCGGTCGTTATAGGATAAATATCTCCATATCCAACTGTTGCAAGGGTTGACGCCGCCCACCATACTCCTGAAAAAGCATTGGCAAACACATCCGGCTGAGCTGCGTGCTCCATAGAATACATGGCAAGACTGGAGGCAATCATCATTACAATGATAATAAATACCGATGACAAAAGCTGCTGTGCCTTGGATTTGATAACCTCTGTAATGACATTCAGCGCATCATAATATGCATTTATCCTGAACAGTCTGAATATCCTTACTATCCTGAACATCCTGAAGGCAATTGCTCCACCAGGGAAAAAGAAAGGCAGGTAATAAGGCAAAAATGATATCAAATCTATGATTCCTGTAAAAGATAAAACATACTTAAGCGTTGCCCTGACTCTTGTATCATTAGGAAATCCGTAGGCTGCAGTCCATATTCTCAAAAAATAATCTATTGCAAAATATGCTACAGTTATGGCTTCAATCATAGCAAAGACATTGCCATACTGAAGTTCCAGATTGTCATAGGTCTGGCATATGGTCGCTATCAGATTGAGGATAATTGCAGCCACACCGATAATATCATACAAGCGGCTTACTTCGTCCTCTGTATAACCAACTTCAATTATCTGATATACTCTGCGTTTGATCTTTTCATATTTTGACATGTCAGCTATATCCTTTTTTACAAATTATTCGCCTACAACTGGTGTCCAGTATGTCTGGTCATAAATATCTGTGATCATGTATGCTTCAATGCAATCCTCACCAAGATAAGTATAGGAAATAGTCATATCATCTGTAACAGTCATCTGCTCTCCCAGATAATAGCTATCCTGAAACTCTTCATCATATGAGTAAAAATCGCACAAGAAGTCCAAAGTATCGCCTTCCTCAAGGTCGATAAGTCCTCTCGAAACTGTTTCAGTAACGTCTTCTGAATAAAATGGTTCAGCACCTGCTATATAACCATTTGGATTGTCGCTGTCATGGATTATGATCAGTTTGACTTTTTCACCATTAAGCATTGCTGGAACATAGCCAGTCATAGTGTATTCATCGCCATCTTCAATTGTATCCAGGTGGTGATATGCAACAGGCTGACCATTTATTGAAAGCCATGCAAAATCAGTATCTGCAATAAGATTTCCATCGTCATCGATTTCAAACAGATTATCCTGTCCAAGATCAAGATAACCAGTGCCATCGTCGTAGTACATGCACAACTCTACTGAATGAACAAGACTCCACTGATCCTGGCTGATCGGCATATAATATGAACCATCTGAGGCCACTTCCCAGCTTAAGAGTGATGCATCAAACTGATTTTCTGAAATATACTGTGCCTGCTCCTCTACTCCCAGTTCCCTTCCTGAAAAGAAATCTGTATTAGAGTCTGACAAGCCTGAAATGCCGCTGCTTCCGGAAGCAAAAAGTGAGATCAGCTGTGTAATAGTCTCCAGAGTCTCTGTTCCTGAATAAATATTGCTGCCACCGCCTGTCAGCATTCCAAATGGAGAAGTGCTTCCTCCTGTGGATATCTGTCCTGCAACTTCAAGAGATGCAAACTCCTTGATGCAATCAGAATACTCGTCATCAAGGCCGATCTGATCATAGGTCTTAACTGCTGCATCAACTGAAGACACTTTTTTATATGGAAAATAAATAGAGATTCCATAAGCATTGGTCATATTACTTGAAGTTCTGTTGTACTTAACACAGGACAAAAGAGCATCTGCAAGTTCATTACTCTCCTGTGTATCAATGCTATGAGCGAACTGCACCAGGTCTATTTGGTCTATCTTGGAGCTCTGGGCAAATTCTCTTACATTACTTCTCGCATCTGATACTACTTTGTATTCGTTATTTTTAATAAGGTCTGTGGTGCTTGATGCAAAAGACTTAAAGCTGTCAGGCACTGTGATCTCAAGTTCAGCAAGGTCCACAAGGGAAAGAGTTGTCTTTTGTCCCTGACATGTTTTTGCACATACATCCACAAAGTCGTCGATGATTTTTTTGCCTATATCTAATGTAGGAAGGCTTGTATCATTATTAATGGCCGTAAGCCAGTTAGTGTAATACCAGCCCACTCCTGGTTCTGTCTCTTCTGAAGCAATCGCATAGTCTGCATAATCAGCCAGCATGATATCTGTCTCTACTGTGGCCATAAGACATGCGTCAAAGCCGATAAAATCAAATTTCAGATCTGCATTCTTTAATGCTGTATTGATACCAGCCAATGTCATAGAGCCGCTTCTAGGATTTTTTTCATCATATCCATATCCGGAAAGTGAGCCGCCGCCGTGATCCCAGAATATCAGCATGTTTCTGTTAGCCGGATAATTGGTCTTACAGTATTTGATAAAAGAAGATATATTATCAGGATCAGTCATGGCTGTAGTTCCGGCATTGCTTTCAAGCTGAGTCATCTTGCCGCCTGATATCTTATATATCTGGTTGACTTTACTGCTGACAACATTGTTTCTCCAGGCAGTACAACCACCTGTAAATACAATAAGATTGAGATTGCTGTTCGTTATAGTAGCGCTGAGCATCTCATTAAGGTCATTGGTTGCCATGCCGCTTCTGGACTCAAGGTCTGTTCCGCACATGTATACCATGATAGTCACTGTATCAGAGCCATCGCCAGTAACCTTGGTATATCTGTCTCTTGCGCCACTTGCTACAGTGGTGTTGAGTTTACCAGTATTGGCTGTTGTTGACCAGCCATTGGATGAACCGCTAACGCTGTTGAACAGGTCTGAATAGCTGCCAAATGAACCATATCCACTTCCAGCGGACGTATTCTGAGATGACTGGCCTGTTGTATTGGTAGTGTAGGTTGTATTTGTAGTCTGTGTATATGTATTGGAATCGTAATCAGAATCTCCTCCAAGGAATGTAGATAATCCGCCTCCGCCGCCAAGAAGAAGTACAATGACAATGATCGCAATTTTTAAGAGACTGCCGCCTCCACCGGATCTGTTTGGTTCTGAGCCACCTGAGCCGCCCTGGCCATTGCCAAAGCTGCCCTGACTACTTTGAAAACCGCCACCTGAAGTTCCCTGGCCACCCATAAACTGACCCTTACCAACAGGTCCCTGACCCGTGCCGTTTCCACGCTTATGAACGCCCTGGCCTTCACCGGTTATATTCTTCTGTTTACTTCTTGGTTTATCAGACATTGAAAAAAGACCTCCCCACAACTGTTATTAACTTCTTAGATGTTAAAAGATTTTCAAACACTTCAGATACTTATTTGCTATTTTACAAGCAAAAAAACTTTTTCATGTAAGTATTTTAACACGAAAAAGTCTTTTTTTTACACAAAAAAGAAACAAGCCTTGGAATTGGTAAAGCATCGCTACCTCTTCTGTGCTTGTTTCTAAGTTTTTTTGTTTGTTCCTCAATTGATGAAGCCTTCGCCATCTTTCTTGGATTTGATTTTTTCTGATGCAAGTTCCTCGATTGATGAAGCCTTCGCCATCTTTCTAAGTTCTTTCACCATTTAATTTTTTTCGAAAACGTCGATCAGTGAAGCCTTCGCCACCTTTCTAATTTTCTCTTTTCTCTTCGATAATAGGCTTTCGATCCGGTGAAGCCTTCGCCGCCTTTTCTACTCCCTTTATCATTTGTTTTTTCGTTTCTCTGTTGTTGTTGAATTCAGTATATAAAATCTAAAGGTAATTGTCAATACATTTTTCCTTTTTTCTTTTGAATTGTCTGAATTTTCAGACTACATTCAACAACTTGCAAAGTCAATTTATCACTTATTGACAATTGACACTCATTATCATTTGTTGAATTTTGACAGTTGCTTTTATAATTGTCAGACAATTATTTAAAAATATCTATAATTCAAATATCTATTTGAAGGAAAAATCCTTCTCCTCAGCAACTTCATGCCACTATTATCATTCTCCTTGAAGGTGGCATGCTTATTTTGGCATGTTCGCATGCCACTATCCCCATTTTCTTCGTTGGTGGCATGCTTTCTTGGGCTTATTCGCATGCCACTTTCCACATTTCCTTCGTTGGTGGCATGCTTTCTTGGGATTATTCGCATGCCACTTTCCACATTTCCTTCGTTGGTGGCATGCTTTCCTGGGATTATTCGCATGCCACTTTCCACATTTCCTTCGTTGGTGGCATGCATCTGACTATAAATTTCAGCAATCAGTGCTTATGAAATAACAACTAATGGTTAGAGAAGAACTTACCACAATAATAGAGTAAAAGTATGTATTCTTGTGACTGCAAATAGCAAGAATACAGCAAAAAACAACAAAAGTGCCATTGGGGGTATGGCACAGGGAGGCGAAAATGAAATCAAAAACACTTTTATCAGGCATTCTAATTGCCACTCTTTTATCCGGATGTATTGGATGTGGTCAGGCTCAAGGCGCTACACCTTCATATGATTCTGATCAGGGGATCAACAGCGATAGTGCTGCGTCTACAGGATCTTCACTTACAAATGCAGAAGATGGTTCTGATCCATCTACTTCTTATGCCAGCTCTGCAGAATCAAATAGTTCTAATAGCTCTGACCTTGCATCTGAAGCAACTACTGTTTATTCATTAGAAGATTCAACACCATTAAAGGATCTGTGCAGCGATTACTTCGCATTGGGAGTAGGTATCAACGGAAGTACTCTGGAGAATCAGACATTAAACATACCTGAATATATGGAGTATACCAAGTATCATTTCAATAGCTGCACCATGACTAACCTTATGAAAAGTGGCTACATCCTTGACTGGTTTGGATGTCAGGACAACATCAGTAAAGGCATTGAAGAACCGGCTCTTAATTTTGCTTCAATCGATCCTACTCTTGAATGGTGCAAAGAAAACGGCGTGCAGATGAGAGGTCATACACTTGTATGGCACACTCAGGCTCCAGACTGGTTTTTCAGAGTGGATTACAAGGATGACGGCGAATACGTAGATAAAGATACAATGCTCATGCGAATGGAGAGCTATATCAAACAGCTTGTAACTCATGTTCAGGAAGAATATCCTGGAGTGATCTACTGCTGGGATGTTGTAAATGAAGCTGTTGAACCAGCCAGCTATGACCCTGACAGCTATTTCATGTGCAGAACAAAAGTCGGCAACGATCCTAACCCATGGTACGAAACTATCGGACCTGACTATGTTGAAATGGCATTTACATATGCAAGAAAATATGTAGATAAAGACGTAAAGCTTTTTTACAACGACTACAACACTTATCAGGAGCCTAAGACTCAGGCTATATATGATCTGTGCAGTCATCTCAAGGAAAAAGGCTTGATCGATGGAATTGGAATGCAGGGCTATTGGGGAATTGATTATCCAAGCGATGATATGATAAAAAATGCTATTGAAAAATTCGCAGAGCTCGGCCTTGAGATTCATATCACTGAATTATCAATTGGCGTCGACGAAGAAACAGATGAACAGTTCCAGAAACAGGCTGACAGATATGCCCAGGTTTTCCAGCTGCTCCACGATATGGATACAGATGCAGGTGGTCCAGCCAACATCACTTGCGTAACAGTATTTGGCCTGGTTGACCACTACAGAGAAGGCGATACAACTAACACACGTATCTTTGATAGCAACTACCAGCCAAAGGCAGCTTATTACTCTATAGTAGATACTATGGAAAATTATTAAAGCACATATCACATTTTTTTAATTCTTTTTTTAACTTGGTTTTAGGTTTTAGTTCCATAATAGCAATTGCAAGAGGCAATTAAATGCTATTTAAGAGGAGATTATAAATCATGAAGAAAAAGGAATTAAAGAAATTTTTATCACTTGCTATTGTAACAGTAATGTGTGCTTCACTTGCAGCGTGTGGCAGCACAACAACTACTTCTACAACTACTGACGAGACAGCATCTGAAGCAAGTATAGAGGCAAGCAGCATGGAAATGGCAGAAGGCGAAGCTCCTGACGGAGAAGCTCCAGATGGAGAAAAGCCAGAAGGTGAAGCTCCTGACGGTGCTCCTGGCGGAGAAGGCGGTGGCTTCGGTGGTGGAAGCAGCAGCGAAGACATTGAATACTCAGGTGCTGTAGAGATCACATCAGCAGATACTCAGGAAGACCAGACATATGAAACAGAAACAGTTGACCAGAGTGCTCTTCTTGTTTCAACTTCTGAAGACGTTACAATTACAAATCCAACAGTAACTAAGACTGGTGACTCTGACGGTGGTGACAACTGCAACTTCTATGGATTAAATGCAGCAGTACTTGTAAAAGACGGATCAACAACAACTATCACAGGTGGTACTATCACATCAGATGCTGACGGTGCAAACGGCGTATTCTCATACGGCGGTAACGGCGGTCAGAATGGTGCTGAAGGTGATGGAACAACAGTTATCATCTCTGATACAACAATCAAGACAACAGGCGATGGCTCTGGCGGTATCATGACAACAGGTGGTGGTATCACAATCGCATCCAACCTTGATGTTGAGACAAGCGGACAGTCTTCTGCAGCCATCAGAACAGACAGAGGTGGCGGTACAGTTACAGTAGACGGCGGTACATATACAACAAACGGACTCGGCTCACCAGCTATTTATTCAACAGCTGATATTACAGTTTCAAATGCAACTCTTACATCCAACCTTTCAGAAGGTGTATGTATTGAAGGTATTAACTCAATCGACCTTACAGACTGCGATCTGACAGCAAATAACACAGATACTAATGGTAATGCTACATTCTACGATTCAATCATGATCTACCAGTCTATGTCAGGTGATGCAGATAGTGGTACATCTACATTTACAATGACAGGCGGCTCACTTACAAGTATGAATGGACATGTATTCCACGTAACAAATACAGATGCCATCATCACACTTAGCGGAGTAGCTATCACAAATGAAGATGCTGAAAATATACTCCTTTCAGTATGTGCCGATGGTTGGTCAGGTGCTGACAACGTAGCTACAATCAACGCTATTGGTCAGGAACTTGAAGGAACAATCCTTGTAGGCGATGATTCAGAGTTTACACTTAACCTTACAGAAGGTTCATCATACACAGGTGCTATCAGTGGTGAGATCACAAATGCTGATGGTGAAACAGTTTCAACAGAAGTTGGTACAGTATCTGTTTCTATCGATGAAGACAGCACATGGACTCTTACAGCTGATACATACATCTCATCATTTGATGGCGATGCTTCAAGTATCATCAGCAATGGTTACACACTCTACGTAGATGGTGTTGCTCTTGAAGGAACAAACTGATTACAACTAAACAATATGACCCTAGGGGACGGAGTCAAGGGGACATTTTCCAAAAATGTCCCCTTATCCCCGTCCCTTGGGGTCATTTTTAGTTACTGCTCACCAGAGCCAGATACATTGCTACTGCATCTTTGAAAAGACGTGGATTTTTCCCAGTCTTCGCCATTATTTTATTTAATCTCTGCTGCACCGTGTTCTTGTGCAGAAACAAGGCATCTGCAGTATCCTGCAATGACATTTCATTGTCGTAATATACTTTCAAAAAATCTTTTTCATCCTCATCAAGATGGCTCAATATCTTGCAGCTGTACTCATTTACCACTTTTGCCGGAACTGCTGATAAAAGAATCTCCAAAGTCAGGTCATCAAAAACAACATAATCCAGATCAACACGATCAAGGTACCTTAGTGCGCTTTTGGCCGTGCTATAGGATTCTCCGCATTCATACATGGTAGTTGCTTTTCCAACTGCAGTCTTGACGATAGCCGCATGTTTTCTGGCAAATGCTTCCAATAGATATTTTTCCTGAGCAAAAGAATCATCACAGATTATTCCTATAAAATCACTTGGATAATTATAAATATAAATTCCGCTTTTAACAGAGCTGAACAGCGTTTCAACATCCTGATCAAGCATAGATTTGTTAACGAGATTGTATCGCTTATTGATCTCGATCATTACTACTCTGTACTTTTTTGCCTTATCCAGAGCAAATTCTTTAAAGCAGTCCTCCAGATAATCCGGGTTATCATATTCAGAATTGATCACGGATCGGATAAGATACTGCTTCTTTTCATCGATGGTACGATGATGGGCGTTCAATTCCTGCTCATGCAAAAGAAGTATCGCTACCCTCTCAGCAAGATGTGCAAATTTACGTACTTCTGCCGGTTCACCTGATATTCCTACTACTGCAATGATTCTTTTGTGATAATATATTGGAATGTTGATACCCTTGTTTGTGCCGGGATACTGCTTATTGGAAGTTACCTCAATGGTCTCTCCGGTGCTTGCAACCCGCAGACCTATTTCATGATAAGTCTCCAGACGATCCGGATCGCTGGAAGCATAGATGATTCCTTTGGTATTGATGAAATTTATATTGTACCCGCATACATCATGGATAGTATCGACTATCTGTTGTGCAAGGCTTCTGGAAATAGAAGTAATCATTGGTCAAAACTCCCGTAAATTGTTATGTATAACATAAATGATATAATTAATCATAAATTAATGTCATCTGTAACATATCATTAAAACTTATCTTTGTCTAGAATAAGTAACAGTTAAATGCCTGGTTACTGTTTAGCAAAAATGCGTAAGCAGTATCAACGTTATTACATGAGAGGAGATTCTTTATGAAAGTAGTAACAGCTATTGATTCTTTTAAAGGAAGCATGACTTCCCTTGAAGCAGGTTATGCAGTTGCTGAAGGATTTAAACGAGTGATCCGCGATGCAATAGTGAATGTAAGACCCCTTGCAGATGGCGGAGAAGGAACCGTAGAGGCACTTATAGAGGGAATGAACGGCGAAAGGCATGAAATACAAGTAACCGGCCCATTGGGAAGTCCCGTTAACTGTGCTTACGGCATAATCAAAGATTCTATGACTGCTGTAATAGAAATGAGTGGAGCGGCAGGAATTACTCTTGTACAAAAGAAAGATCTTAATCCACTAGATGCAACTACCTATGGAGTTGGCGAAGTCATAAAAGATGCCATTGCAAAAGGATGCAGACGATTCATTGTCGGAATCGGCGGTAGCGCTACCAATGATGGCGGGGTCGGAATGCTTCAGGCCTTAGGATATAGCTTTTTAGATTCTTATGGCAAACAGATCCCATTCGGAGCCAAGGGGCTGAAAGACCTTGAAACAATTACAGATGACTATGTCATTCCTGAACTCAAAGAATGTGAATTCATGGTTGCCTGTGATGTTACAAATACTCTTTGCGGAACTGAAGGCTGCAGCGCTGTATACGGACCACAGAAAGGCGCAACTCCTTCAATGATCATGGATATGGACAAGTGGCTCAGCTACTACGCTGCTATTGCCAGGGAAAAATATCCAAATGCTGATCCAAAATATCCTGGAACCGGAGCTGCCGGTGGTATGGGATTTGCTTTCCTGACATTTACCAATGCCAAGCTGCAATCCGGAATCAATATCGTTCTTGAGGAAACAAAACTCGAGAATTATATAAAGGACGCAGATCTTGTTGTAACAGGTGAAGGAATGCTTGATTTCCAGACCGCAATGGGCAAGGCACCTGTCGGAGTAGCCAGACTTGCCAAAAAATATGGCAAGACCGTGATTGCTTTTGCAGGCGGCGTTACAAAGGATGCTACCGAATGTAATAAAAATGGTATAGATGCTTTTTTCCCAATAGTACGCGGCGTAACAAGCCTGGAAGAAGCAATGGATAACCAAAATGCCAAAAACAATCTGGCAGATACTGCTGAACAGGTTATGAGACTTATGAAGGTGAGATAATAGGAGATATAAAATGTACGATTTTACTACGCTTGGCGCAATTATAGGAATGGCTCTGGCCATTATTTTGATCATTAAAAAATTCCATCCTGCATACAGCTTGATCCTTGGAGCTCTTGTAGGCGGAGTAATAGGTTCTTATGGAGACCTGACACTTACTGTGACAACAATGATGAACGGTGCAGGAAGCATGATAACTTCAGTTCTCAGGATCATGACTTCCGGTATCCTTGCAGGAGCCCTCATAAAGACTGGTGCTGCTGAAAAAATAGCTCAGGTAATTGTAAAAAGACTTGGAAATAAACGGGCTCTTTTGGCTGTTTCCATCGCAACTATGGTAATCTGTGCTGTTGGTGTATTTATCGATATATCAGTTATAACAGTTGCTCCTATCGCACTGGCTATTGGAAAAGAAGCAGGTTACAACAAGCAGTCACTTCTGATAGCAATGATAGGTGGTGGTAAGGCTGGAAATATCATTTCCCCAAACCCTAATACTATAGCTGTTTCAGAATCATTTGGCGTTGACCTGACTTCACTTATGATGAAAAATATAATCCCTGCCTTATGTGCACTTATTGTTACTGTTATCATTGCCAATCTTTTATCCAAAAAAGATGGTCTTGCAGTACTTGATACAGATCTGGAAAAGGCAGAATCAAAGGAACTTCCATCATTTTTCAAAGCAATCCTTGGACCTTTGGTAGTAATCATACTCCTTGCTCTTCGTCCAATATTTGATATTGCCATCGATCCTATGATTGCATTACCTATTGGCGGCCTTGTATGCACTATTGCAACTGGAAACATCAAGAAATTTGCCGGCTATGCTGAATTTGGTCTTGGCAAAGTTACAGGTGTATCAATCCTCTTACTAGGAACAGGTACTATCGCAGGAATAATCAAGGCTTCAGCATTACAGCAGGATGTGGTAAGTCTGCTGAACATTATGAACATGCCGGCTTTCCTCCTTGCTCCTATCGCAGGAATACTCATGGCAGGCGCAACTGCTTCAACTACTGCAGGCGCAACTGTAGCTTCTCAGACATTCTCTTCAGTGCTTACAGCTGAAGGAGTCAACGCATTGTCTGCCGGAGCAATGATCCATGCCGGAGCAACAGTAATAGACTCTCTGCCACATGGCTCTTTCTTCCATGCAACAGGCGGAGCTGTCAACATGAACATCTCTGAAAGAATGAAACTGATTGTATTCGAAGCTATGGTTGGTCTGACCAGCACTATTGCGGCAGTTGTGATATATCTGATTTCTGTGGCATGAGGCTGGCATTAACGGTTTACGACAACGCAGCACGTGGATATTCCTAGAATAATATAGTCGAGATATTTAAAAACATCTGTACTAGTGTCATGTCTTGATGACTTTTGATTTAATTACGAAGTATTATTCTCAATAGGCTAGGAATCTGAATGAGTCGTAGCGGTGGCTACGGTGATTGAATATAACGACGCATATTGAGAATCAGACAAGTAATTAAACAAATTGTCATCCAGACAAGACACTAGAATCATTTTCTTTCGAAATCCTCAGCTAGTGAGGATTTCTATAATATATGTATTCTTGTGACTTCAAACAGAAAACCGCACTGGCTGCGGGTTTCGTAAGAAAATGATACAAGAGGAAAACAAGCCCTGCAGCGAAGCTGCCTTTAGATGGCTTGTTTTCAGGATTTTTGACATAAAATGGCAAAAATCTATAGATTTTTCTTAAACTACTTTCTCATAAAATCTGCATATTCTTATCTGTCATACAGAGTCATTGGGAACGTATCAAAATGTCTCACATTTGTTCCAAAATGAGACATTTTGATACGTTCTTAGTGACTCATATAAACGTTGAGTATGCTTTATTTAACTGAATAAATAGTATTCTTTTCAAACAATCCAATAGCAAATCCCATCTTCATAAACAGAGGCATATCTTCATAGGCTTTAAAACTGGTTCTTTCCAGCAACTCTTCTATCGTCAGCTCCTCATAATATCCGTATGGATTTGCCACAGTTATCTTATCATTCGAAATATCCGCCCCAATTATCAATGAATAGTGCAATGTCCACTCATCACCATATAACGCTGCCCACTCAAATGGAACAGGCTTTCCTGAAGCAAGTGTTTCATACATGATATCGATGAACTCTGTATTTTTTACATATTTATGCATCTCTGTTTTATATTCCGGGAACTGCTTGTTCATCTCTTCACAGAATTTTTTTCCTGTAGATGTAATGATGGTTCCATACTGATCATACAGGCTTTCTTCTGTAATATCGCCGCCATTCCAAGCTGAAAACATCTCAATCACCGCATAACCGCAAGAAATATCCTGTGTTATCACTTCTATATTTTCTATTTTTATCGGAGTCTGGTATTTTTCATCGACATAGACCTTAGAATAGTCATCCTGCGTGAGCCCGGTACGAATACCGGAAATGATCAACAATACAACCGCTATACAGATAAATAATACTAAGATTCCCCCAACAATCTTCAATAACTTTTTCATCATACCTCCACAATTCTTTTTTGCATCTTCTAATTTCATTTAATGAATACTGCAAATAGGCAAAACAATGACAACTATATCCTAGCGCCTATTACCTTCCGAATCATCGTTACTGTTCAGTCCTTAATCAGTAACGAATCATCTTCATAAGTACACAAATACTTAACTATTTTAATTGCAAATTGTATATTAATAAAGCATTATTTCAATTGTTTTAACTTTTTTCGATACAGGAGCCAAACGCTACTTTTGACCCTGACTGATGATACGAATTGATCCGTTTCTGCGAAACTCTCGCAATTTTATAGAATAGTAAGCACTTATTTAGGTTGCTTTTAGGTAACCACAATAAAATAAACGTAGAAACAATATAAAAGGTTTGATATTTGAACTTAGAAAAGATTGGAGAGGCGAGATATGATCAACAAGAAAATGAAATCAAAAATGAGTATAGGTCTTGCAATGACCATGGCCATTGCAATTGTAATATCAGGTTGTGGAACAAGCACTTCCACAGTTTCTACTGAAAGTGCTACTGTTGTAGCTACTTCATCCAGCGATGTGGATTTAACAAATGTTACTGCCACAGTTACTCTTTCTGACAGTGGTACAACTGTAGATGGCGATGGAGTCACAGTTGAAGACAATGATGTAGTCATTACATCCGGTGGTACTTATTCTTTCAGCGGAACACTTACAGAAGGCAGGATCAAGGTAGAAGCTGAAAACCAGAACGTAGTGATCATCTTAAACGGTGTAACAATTACTAACAGTGAAAAAGATGCTATTTACATCGAATATGCTTCAAGCGCAACGATCTATGTAATGGAAGGCACTGAAAACACCCTTACAAGCGGAACTGAAGAGACTTACGAGGCTGCAAAGACAGCAACACAGGAAGCAAATTCTGCAAGCGCTACAACTACTACAACTGATGAGACCACAGTAGACTCTACTGAAGCTGATAGTGCTACGGATACTGAGTCTGCAGAGACTGATACCAGCAATGACACTACTGAAGCTGATCAGACAACAAGTGATTCATCTTCTAGTGATTCATCTACTTCAGAAGAAACTACAGACGAGACAACAACTAGTGATTCTTCTACAGCTGAGTCATCTGAAGAGTCTACTGATGAAGGATTTTCCAACAGTCAGAAGGCTACGATCATGGCAAAAAGCAGCCTGAGCATTATCGGATCTGGAACCCTCAATGTATATGGTTATATAAACAATGGTATTCAGTCAAAAGAAGTTCTGACAATCAGTGATGTTACATTAAATCTCGTATCTGCAAATGATGGTATAAAGGCTGGTACTGCTCTCTCCATCGCTTCAGGTACTTTTGATATAGATTCTTACGGAGATGCAATCCAGTCAGATGGAACACTGGATATTGCTGATGGCTATTTTGACATATTTACTGGTGACGGATCTGCTTCTGTAGAGAAACAGACAGAGACCATGGGCGGTGAAATGGGTGGCCGCATGGGCGGAGGTTTTGGACAGATGCAGAACCAGGGAACTGATAGTTCAAGCACTACAACTGATTCACAGTCTTCAGACACTACATCTGATACACAGAGTACTGACACGACTGAAGGTGCTGCTCCTACTGATGGACAAGCTCCTGACATGAATGGCGCCGCTGCTCCTACTGATGGACAGGCTCCTGACATGGCTGGCGTCGCTGCTCCTACTGACGGACAGGCTCCTGACATGAATGGCGCTGCTGCTCCTTCTGATGGACAGGCTCCTGACATGACTGGCGCCGCTGCTCCTTCTGACGGACAGGCTCCTGACATGGCTCAAGGCACTGCTCCTTCTGATGACCAGACAACAAGTCAGAGTACTGATGCAACAGATACTACATCAGATTCAACTGACAGTACAGCCTCAGCAGGTGGTTTCACACGTGGCCAGGGCGGCTTTGGCGGCGGTATGTTTGGAGAAATGGAAAGTACAACCGATGCTGATTCCAATGCTGTCAGCCAGAAAGCTATTAAAGCAGAAGGCTTAATGACAATTTCAGGTGGTACATTTGTAATAGATTCTGCTGATGATGCTATCCACGGTACAAGTGATGTAACAATCGATGGAGGCACATTTACAATTACTTCCGGTGATGATGGCGTTCACTCAGATACAGCACTTACAATAAATGATGGCACTATCAATATTGAAGACAGTTATGAAGGTATAGAAGGCGCAACTATCACAGTTAATGGTGGAGATATCAACGTAGTATCTTCTGATGATGGATTCAATGCTTCATCTTCTACTTCAGATCCGGATATCACAATCAACGGCGGTAACATTTATGTAGATGCTGATGGCGATGGACTTGATTCCAATAAGAACCTGACTATCAATGGCGGTACTGTATACGTTGATGGTCCTGAGAATTCAATGAATGCCGCAATAGATATCGGCACAGAAAATCAGGGAATCTTTATAATAAATGGTGGTACCGTTACAGCAATCGGAATGTCAGGAATGCTTGAAAATGCTGATAGTTCTTCAACTCAGCAGACAATCACATATGTATTTGATGAGACAATATCAGCTGGTGAAACCATTACAATTACTGATTCTAATGGCAGTGAAGTAGCATCCTTTACACTGACAAAATCTGCAAACGTAGTCACATACTCTTCTGATGCCCTTGTCTCAGGCGAAACATATACTTTCTCATCCGGAGACCAGTCTGGTGAGATTACTGCCGACGACATCAATGCAACTAACGGCTCAGCTACCATGGGCTTTGGCGGTGGCCAAGGCGGCGGCATGCGAGGCGGCATGGGTGGCAATGGTCAGATGAATGGCAACATGGGCGGCACTGCTCCATCAGATACAACTGATTCAACTGGCAGCGACACCCAGACAACTACACCGTAACATGATTCTGTGGCAATAATTATTGTTCAATCTAATTATATAGCGAATAGAGCAGGCTGACTCCCACCCGATTTCTCAAACGAACATTCCGCACTTCGTGCGTTACTGTTCAGAGGTAGCAGGAAGCGCTACGCCGCTGACTGCGTAAGAAAATGATTCAGGGGTGAGCGCATTCCTCGCCGAAAGCGATTTGGAATGAATGCGCGAATTTGTTACTGGAGCGAGCTGTTAGCGAGTGAACAGTAACCTTCGTGCTCCATGTTCTTACGACCGGCAAATGGATTTGTATGCAAACATGCATCCGCTTGCCGGTCTTTTGCCTTAGTAAAAATACCTATTGGAATTTAAGAGAGTTCAATTTCCGATAGGTTAAAACCACTTATAAAACCTATTGGAATTTAAGTAAGTTCAATTTCCAATAGGTTAAAACGACTTATAAAACCTATTGGAATTCAAGAAAGTTCAATTTCCGATAGGTTAAAACTACTTATAAAACCTATTGGAATTTAAGTAAGTTCAATTTCCAATAGGTTGAAACGGCTTATATTACCTATTGGAATTTAAGTAAGTTCAATTTCCAATAGGTTGAAACGGCTTATATTACCTATTGGAATTTAAGTAAGTTCAATTTCCAATAGGTTAAAACGGCTTAAAGTGCACCCCATGTCAAGGACACGCTCGATTTATTTTGGCAGGATTTCATGCCAATTCTGATGGTAACTCATTAGTAACAATATAATGATAGTATTCGTTAGGTGCCATCCCACGCAGCTGTGACTTATATTACCGATTGGAATTTAAGATAGTTCAATTTCCAACAGATTGAACCATTTTATAATACCTATTGGAATTACAAAATGAACGAATTCCAATAGGTAAAGGCAACAGGTAAAGACAATATTCTTCCAGAAATTTATGGAATCAGCACCATCAACAGCTGAACTAATGCACGTAAAAATACTCCCTGTGATCATTTTCAATCACGAGGAGTATTTATTTTATCTATATTATTTTTTCATACACCACCATAAAAATACTAACCGCTAAAGTGCTCGAGGCTTAGGTCTCTATAGTATCACACTACTCTTTCACCGATCCAGCCCTTGATATCAGATACACCGTTGTATTTCTCATAATTGCTTCCCCTAGCAACTACAAGAGTAGGTGCCTGCATGATACCAAATTTTTCAACAAGATCAGGATTTTCTTCGGCATCCATTATCTTGTAGGAGATGCCTGCCTGATCCAGCATTACGCCTGCGATCTTGCAGTTAGGGCAGGTAGCTGTCTTAAAGAGCATTACTACATCATCACCAATATTTGAAGCATTATTGCTTACATCACTATTGGATTTCTTTACAGCTGCCTGTGTAAAATCTGCTGCGACAGCATTTTCTATAAAATCTTTTCTAATCCCACCATTAACAAATTCTATAGATCCATCTCTGACAGCATCACCCACAAGTCCTGCCATCATTTTATTATCAATGTTTTCATCTACAACATAGCCATTAGAAGACTCAACAGCTTCTGCAACAACAGCTTGCTTTGGACCTGTATGTGTAAGATGAGAATGACTAAGGTCATAAACCTTTCTATCCTTGTATTCCTGTGTCTTACCATCATTCCAGTTGGCAACAGGACGATAGTAACCTGTGATACGGCTATATACCTCAGTCTTCTGACCACAGTGAGGACATACAGGCTGTTCACCAGTCAGATAGCCATGCTCTTTACATACAGAGTATGTAGGAGACAGTGTATAGTAAGGAAGCTTGTAATTCTCAGCAATCTTCTTTACAAGAGTTGCAGCAGCTTTCCAGTCAGGAAGCTTTTCTCCAAGGAATGCATGGAAAACAGTACCTGAAGTATAAAGAGTCTGCAACTCATCCTGAATATCCAGAGCTGAGAAGATATCATCAGTGTATCCAACCGGCAAGTGTGAAGAGTTGGTATAATATGGTGTTCCATCCATATTGGCTGTGATGATATCAGGATACTGTTCCTTATCATGCTTAGCAAATCTATAAGTTGTAGACTCAGCAGGAGTAGCTTCGAGATTGTACAGATCACCGTACATCTCCTGATAGTCTGAAAGACGATCTCTCATGTGATTGAGAACATCTTTTGTAAACTCCTGAGTTCTGACATCAGTCATGTCAGCACCGATCCACTTAGCATTTAAACCAACTTCATTCATACCGATAAGACCGATAGTTGAAAAGTGGTTGGAGAATCCACCAAGGTATCTCTTTGTATATGGGTAAAGACCCTGATCAAGGAGCTTGGTAATGACTTCTCTCTTGGTCTTCAGACTTCTTGCTGCAATATCCATCAGGTGATCAAGTCTCTTGTAGAAGTCAGCTTCATCTTTTGCAAGATAAGCAATTCTAGGCATGTTAATAGTAACAACACCAATAGAACCAGTTGACTCACCTGAACCAAAGAATCCACCTGATTTCTTGCGGAGTTCTCTAAGATCAAGACGCAGTCTGCAGCACATAGAGCGCACATCGCTTGGCTCCATGTCTGAATTGATATAGTTTGAAAAATATGGAGTACCATATTTTGCTGTCATCTCAAATAAGAGCTTGTTGTTCTCAGTCTCACTGAAATCAAAATCTCTTGTAATGGAGTATGTTGGAATAGGATACTGGAATCCACGTCCGTTGGCATCGCCTTCGATCATGATCTCGATGAATGCCTTGTTGACCATATCCATCTCATGCTGACAATCGCCATATGTAAAATCAAGCTCTTTGCCGCCAACTATAACATTAAGGTTCTTTAAGTCAGCTGGTACTGTCCAGTCCAGAGTAATATTGGAAAATGGAGCCTGTGTACCCCATCTGCTAGGTGTATTAACACCGTATACAAAAGACTGTATGCACTGCTTGACCTCGTTCTGAGAAAGATTATCCACTTTTACAAATGGTGCAAGATATGTATCAAAGGATGAAAAAGCCTGTGCTCCAGCCCACTCATTCTGCATGATACCAAGGAAATTGACCATCTGATTGCAGAGGGTAGAAAGATGGCATGCAGG
The DNA here is from genome assembly GCA_015056495.1 of Butyrivibrio sp. GTDB lineage: Bacteria > Bacillota > Clostridia > Lachnospirales > Lachnospiraceae > Butyrivibrio. The sequence goes on along the minus strand of SVGC01000001.1, from coordinate 33,611 downwards.
AGCTGATGTGATCTTGCCAGGAATTCCGCCAAGGCCTTCTTTTATCAGCTGCTTAAGACTCCATCCTGCACAATATCCTGTCAACATAGCAAGGTCATGAATGTGAATAGCTGCGCTTCTATGAGCATCAGCAATCTCCTGATCATAAACCTCTGAAAGCCAATAATTGGCAGTAATGGCGCCAGAGTTAGACAGGATAAGACCTCCAACAGAATAGGTAACTGTAGAATTTTCCTTTACTCTCCAGTCATTTATCTTAAGATAATCATCAACAATATCTTTATAGTTTAACAGGGCGCTATTAACGTTACGAACCTTTTCACGCTGCTTTCTGTAAAGGATATAAGCCTTGGCAACATCTGTATAGCCAGCCTCTGAAAGGACTTTTTCTACACTATCCTGTATCTGTTCTACAGTGATCTTGCCGTTGACCACTTTACTCTCAAAATCTGATGCAACTCTAAGTGCGATCAGGTCGATAACGCTTGAGTGATACTCCTTCTCGAGAGCCACAAACGCCTTTGTTATGGCTGCGGAAATTTTGGAAATGTCGAAATCAGCGACCTTACCATCGCGTTTCACTACTTTGTACATAAGAACCCCCTTTTAAAGAACACAGGAACCAGCATATCCAATTCCTGCAAAAGATAATATATTTTTGGATCATCGGTATTTTGTTAAATTACGATCCAAAAATACTGAAAACAAGCCATTTTCATCAAAAAAATATTGACTTGTTGTCTTTTAAATAATCGATATTTAGTTAATACTCATATACTAAATATTGATAAATATTTGATATTTATAAGTTAACATTAATACTCGTCCGAGTCAATATGTTGTTAGAACTTTATTTTTGAACCACAATATCTTGTGGTTTTTGTCATTTTCTCAGACTCCCCTTACGACTGCATTTGGAACATATTTTTTTACAACATCTAGGTAAAGTCTCATATCCTCCTCGGTAGGTGATGTCAAACTCTTGTCCGGCACAGTGTCCCGAACAGTATACTGCTGAAGATAGTATGCTTTAGCGCCTTCTATCCACTGACCTATCAGCTCAAAGTCGTTTAGCTCATGAAATTCGTGGACTACAGTAGTCCTAAACTCATAATCTGTACTGCCATCTAATAAAATAGCTGCACTCTCCTGCACATCCTTTGTATCAAAGCCTGGTACTCCAATAGTCATGCCATATTTCGGAAGTGAATTCTTGATATCCATAGCTACATAATCTACCAACCCGGCTTCCAGCAGCTTCCTCAGCACATCAGGATGATTACCGTTAGTATCCAGTTTTACCTTATAGCCCATATCTTTAATTGCTTTGACCAACTGCGGCAGATCTGGCCTTAGACAAGGTTCTCCACCGGTTATGACCACGCCGTCCAGTAGATTCTTTCTTTTTTCCAAAAATAAAAAAAGCTCCTGATCTGACATAATAGGGCTGGCGGTTCCATCCACAAGCTCAAAGTTATGGCAGTAGGGGCATCTGTAATCGCAACCTCCCAAAAAGACAGTTGCTGCAACGATTCCTGGATAATCTAAAAGAGTCATCTTTTGAAGTCCATGTATATTCATTTGTATCCCCCACAACAAAGTCACATTATTCAGATAATCTTAATTTACGAACTCTCCTTTGCGACCCTGCATATCATATCAAAAAAGAGCGCCCACAAACAAGCGCTCTTTTTCCTAATATTTCATATTTATTTTTGTTAAATATTTTTTTGCCAAATGACTTGAAAAATCATCTGATAGCTGCCCATGTAATACCATAGAGCTGTTCCATCAATTTCTTGATTTCATTCTTCATAAAATTGCATGCATCATTTTCAGAATTAAAATGTGAGATGCCTACCTTGTCCTTTTTATCACTAAAATATACATCCCAGCCATTTTTAACCTGTTCCATGCAGATTCTATTCTTTCTGTTCTTGTTTAAGCTATAAAGTTTCTTTGGAACCAGATGAGAATTGAAGAAGTTACTTAAATCCTTTGTTGTCATAATATACTCCCTTCTCGTGCCGCTAATATTTTTAGTGATCACATTGCACTTTAAAATCAATTTAGTTTTTCAAATTATTACATGTAGTTTTCATTACTACATCTTAAAGATATCACATCTATACTGATTTTTCAAGTTTTTTAAATAAAAAAAAGTGAGTCACCGGGGACGTATCAAAATGACTCATTGCATGCAATGAGTCATTTTGATACGTCCCCAGTGACTCTAATTATTTATTTAGCACAAGACTGTCATTTACAGCATCCTGGCTGCCAAACTCCTCAAATTTGTGGAGAAGGTCAGATACCTGGAGATTCTTTTTCTCTTCGCCGGATACATCATAAATGATCTCGCCTTCATTCATCATGATAAGGCGATTACCATATGTGATAGCGTCCTTCATGTTGTGTGTGATCATAAGAGCTGTCAGATTGTCCTGCTGAACAATCTCTTCTGAAAGAGTCAGTACCTTGTGGGCAGTCTTAGGATCGAGAGCTGCAGTATGCTCATCCAGAAGCAAAAGACGTGGTCTCTGGAGTGCAGCCATCAAAAGAGTTATAGCCTGTCTCTGGCCACCGGACAAAAGTCCTACCTTGGCAGTCAGTCTGTCCTCAAGGCCCAGATCAAGTTTGGCAAGTCTCTCTCTAAATAACTGTCTCTCTGAGTTGGTCAGCTGGGCTTTCCATGGCATTCTAGGCTTGCCTCTTCTTGCAGCAAGAGCAAGGTTCTCTTCTATCTGCATAGTTGCAGCAGTGCCTGTCATAGGATCCTGGAAAACTCGTCCTATAAGGGCAGCTCTCTGATAATCAGGCTTACCAGTTACATTGATGCCATCAATTGTTATGGAGCCCTGATCTATTGGCCATACACCTGCTACAGCATTGAGCATAGTTGATTTTCCGGCACCATTACCACCGATAACAGTAACAAATTCGCCATCATACAAAGTGAGATTCAGGCCATTCAATGCTCTTTTTTCATTGATGGTTCCAGGGTTAAAAGTCTTATACACATCCTTCAGCTCAAGCATTGGATGTGAATGATCTACTCGATAATCCATAATTATTTATCCCCCTTTCCTGCATCTGCCTTTTTGACAGCATTTTTACCGGCTTTTCTGAAAGAGGTTGCTGCCTGCTTCTGAAGATAAGGTACAGCAAGGAACAGCGCTACTACAACTGCTGTGAACAGCTTCAGGTAGTTAGTATCAAGCTTTAACCAAAGCACTATTTTTACAACAACATAGTAGATGACTCCACCAAAGGCAATGAATGACAGCTTGAGAGCAAAATTCATCTTTTTGCCAAAAAGAGCATCTCCAATAACTTCACCTATGATGACAGCGGCAAGTCCTATTACGATAGCGCCTTTTCCCATATTGATATCGGAATATCCCTGAAACTGTGCCATAAGACCGCCGGAAAATGCTACGATACCATTAGAAAGAGCAAGTCCAAGAACCTTCATAAAAGATATGTTGATTCCGTTTGCCTTGGCCATTTCGGGATTACAACCTGTAGCTCTAATTGCAGAACCCTGCTCTGTTCCAAAATACAGATACAGAACAGCAATGATGATCACTGTAACCAGAAGTCCTACTGCAATAGCCAGATTGATATAACGGGATGATAATAACAGATTGTACTTATCAACACTGACAGACTGATTGGCCTTCATTCCCATGATAGCAAGGTTGATAGACCAAAGAGCATACTGAGTCAGAATACCAGCCAGAATAGCCGGTATTCCCAAAAGTGTATGCAACAGACCTGTCACAGTTCCCGCAATAAGTCCTGCAATAAGTGCTACGATGCAAGCCAGCACCGGATGCCATCCGGCAAGGATCAGCATGACCGCAACAACACCACCTGTAGTAAAGGTTCCATCTACAGACAGATCGGCAATATCCAAAAGTCTAAAAGTTATATATACACCAAGGGCCAGTATTCCCCAGATAAGCCCCTGCGCTATACCTGACGGAAAACAGTTTATAAATCCCTGAAGTGTTAATGATTGAAAATAAGAAACTAAATCCATTTAACTCACCTGAAAAAATATTTTTGTTACTTCACGCCAAAAGAATTCAAGTATTCTCGGCATGAGAAGTCAAGAAGTCATATTTTATACTTTCTTTTTATTCTTCAATAGCAACGTAATCATCTGGAACTGTGATTCCAAGCTGATCACAAATTTCTTTGTTATATTTCTTTACAGGGTTAGCATAATATTCGATAGGCATTTCTGAAACATTTGCCTCACCCTTTAAGATCTTTACAGCCATCTCACCAGTTGTTCTGCCCAGTTCATAATAATCAATTGAAAGTGTTGCAACACCACAGCCCTGGCAGATACCTTCTTCACCACAAACGATAGGTACACCAGCAGGAAGAGCTACATTTGAGATTGCTCCTGTGCAAGATGCAGCTGTGTTATCTGTTGGGATGTAGAGAACATCGTTTTCAGCACATGCGCTCTCTGTAACAGATGCAACATCATTTGAATCTGAGAATGTGTAAACAGTAACTTCGATACCTTTTTCTTCAAGTGCTGCCTTAACTGTATCAGCCTGATATACTGAATTTGCTTCAGATGAGCAGTACAGGATCCCTACCTTCTGAGCATCCGGGAACAGTTCAACTACCATGTCTGCCTGCTGATCAAGTGGTGCAAGATCAGATGTACCAGATATATTGCCACCTACTGTGCCATCAAAGTTGTCGATATCAAGTGCAACACCATATTCTGTGATAGATGTGCCAAGGATCGGAATATCTGCTGTTGCTGATGCTGCTGACTGAAGAGCAGGAGTTGCATTAGCCAGGATCAGATCTACTCCGTTTGAAGCAAAACCTGTACATATTGTTGAGCACTGCGCACTGTCACCAGCTGCATTCTGTTCATCAAAAACTACCTGATCACCAAATTCCTCTGTTAAAACATCCTTAAATCCCTGAGTTGCAGCATCAAGAGCCACATGCTGTACAAGCTGGCAGATACCAACTGTATATGTTGTTGTAGTATCAGAAGAGCTCTGAACTGTATCTGTTGACTCAGTTGTTGTAGCTGTCTCTGTAGTTGCTGCACCAGTACATCCCATAAGTGAAAGTACCATTGCTCCGCTCAGAATAGCGGAAAGAATTTTCTTTTTCATAATAATTTACCTCCCAAACGTATTTTTTCGTATTGTAATGAATTATGATCTACTTCAGCTGCAGCTAAAAAAGTAGTTGCTCGCTATAAAGCGTTACGCTTTAAATCGCTAAAGTATAATAAAAATAATATACAACACAGCATAAAAAAAATCAATATCTATCCCTAGCCGATAAGTGAGTATTTGCTATTTTGTTTTAGGTCTCATATAAAGATTTTATAACTAAGTCTCACAAAGTCTCATTTACATATGAGACTCAGTGAGACTGCAATGAGACTTTCCTATATAAATCCCACCATTTCAGCAATTTTCAATTAATTCACAGTCTCATTTTGATGAGACTGACAATAATAAGAAGTTCCTGATAACTCTTTATAGAATCATCAGGAACTTCTTGATCACAATGAAAGGAGAACCATTTGGATAATTATTTATCTATTGCTTTTATTACTTATTCTGTGCCTGTGTCTCTTCCTCTTCTTCATCATCTTTTCTTCTCTTGAAGAGTATGAGCCAGAAGCCTGATACTGCTGCAAGGATAGCTGCGAGGATACCGAAGTGAACTGTATCTGTATCTGTTTCGTTTGTTGTGATCTCAGGCATATCTGCAAGAGGTGTTTCTTCATCTTCGATTGTTGATGCAAGGGCTACATCTTCGTCTTCGATTGTTGATGCAAGAGCTACATCTTCGTCTTCGATTATTGTTGTGCCATCTGCATTGCCATCTTCACTGTTTGTAACATTCTGTCCTGCTGCTGTGTTGTTGCCAACAACCTGTGTTCCATCTGCTAATGGAGCTGCTTCATCATCTATTGTGACTACATCTATTTCTTCGCCAGCTGCTGTTGCAACTACTGCATTAGATGTTGTAACTGTGTATGTTGTTGCATCTGTTGTACCAGTTGTATCATCTGTAAGATCACCGAATAAGTCGCTTCCTGTGTTCCCACCAGTTGTGATCTGGCTGGCTGCGATCTCAGCTGCCTTTCTTGCTGCCTCTTCTGCATCTGCAAGATCCTGAGCCTTCTGCTTTGCTGCATCTGCAAGTTCCTGAGCTGCGTCAGCGTCTGCCTGAGCTGCATCTGCTGCTGCCTGTGCATCTGCTGCCTTTTGATTAGCTGTTGCAAGATTTGCAAGAAGTTCGTTAAGTCCTGTTGTATCAACTGTTGCTACAAGGCTGTTCAGTTTTTCAAGTGCTTCTTTTGCTTCATCAACTGCTTTCTGAGCTGCTTCTACCAGATCTGCTGCTATAGAAGCTTTTTCATTTGCATCATCTTCTGCTGACTGTGCATCTGCTTCAGCCTGTGCCTTTTCTATAGCTATGTTTGCAAGCTGTGTATTCTTATCTTCAAGATTTTTTATAAGTACTGTAAGGCTTTCTACTGTTGACTGTGCTGAGCTAACATCTTCTGTTGCCTTTGTTACATCTGCTGCTGCCTTTGTAAGAGCTTCATTTGCTGCATCCATTGCTGACTTAGCATTGTCTCTTGCCTTATCTGCTTCTTCTTTTTCAGTTGTAAGTGATGTAACTACTGCCTGTGCTGCTGTAAGTTCTGCCTGAGCTGTTGCAAGAGCTGTCTCTGCTGCTGTCTTGTTTGCCTCTGCTTCAGTAACTGCTGCATTGGCATCTGCAAGATCCTGCTGCTTATTAGCCAGTTCTGTATTCGCTGCTTCAAGTTCACTTGTACGTGTGCTGACTGTGTTCTGTGCTGTTGTCTTTTCACTCTCAGCTGCCTGTCTGTTTGCTACTGCTGTATTGTATGCTTCTTCAAGCTCAGAAGCCTTGGCTGAATCAATACCACCCTGTGCAAGTGCTGCGTCAAGAGCTTCTTTTGCAAGTCTTTCTGCTTCAACTGCATCGTTGTATGTATTAGTCTTGGTTGTAAGATCTGCATTTGCTTCGTCAAGAGCTGTCTGCTTAGCTGTTACATTGTTCTGTGCTTCCTGCTCTGCACTCTGTGCTGCTTCAAGGTTGGTATTTGCTGTTTCAAGAGCTGATTTCTTAGCACTTACTGTGTTCTGAGCGTTGGTAACTGCTGTTTCTTTCTGGGTAACTGTATTCTGTGCTGCTGTCTCTGCATCTGCCTTAGCCTTGGCTGTAGCATCTGCTGCATCGTATGCTGACTTAAGGTTGTCATATGTTGTCTGAGCATTTGTATGATTTGTTGTAGCTGTATTGAGGTTGTTCAGTGCTTCTGTCTTATTGTTTTCAGCTGCCTCTACAAGTTCTGACATATCTCTAATCTTAGCAACTGTTGTGTTTGTTGTGTAGCTCTGTTCAAGAGGTGCAAATGTTCCGTGAACGCCTGTGATATTGGACCAGTCATCTTCAGGTATGTATCTCTTGATCATTCCAAAGCCTTGTCGATAATACCACTGTACACCTGTTACATAGCCATCATCATCAGTTGTAAATTCACAATGAGCCTCGTATACTTCAGGTCTGCCAAGGAGATTTTCAGCTTCATATCTGCCTTCGATCTTGTTAGGGTCAATGTATCCTGAAGGAGCCATTGCGTTAATCTCTGCTGCAGTTGATGTCTGATCTTCAGCTTCAAATACTCTATATGAGTAATATCTGACTAATCTATTTCCTTCATAAGTATCATATGCAAACAGTGAAATGACGTAATCATCAGAATTACCATACTTTTTCTTAAGCTCTCTCTCTTTTCTATCAAGCTGATTCGGATTCCTTGTCCAATCAGTTTCTTCTATGCAGGTTGTTGGTTCATAAGTAACTGACAGTTCATTGATATCTATGTCGTTACCATCTGCCTTTACTTCATAATATTTCTCACTGCCATCTTCTCCAGTTACCACATACAGATTCTTTTCTTCGTCGAAGGAAACATTGTCTTCTCCGTACTGTGCATTCATGATTGCATCAGCTGCTGCCTTCTTTTCTTCTGGAGTAGCATTTGGATTTTTAAGTGTCTGCTCAGCTTCATATGTTGTAAGGCTGTTTAAGAGATTGTCATAATATTCTTTTGCATCATCATATGCTGTCTGAGCTATTCCAAGTTCACTTTCTGCTGTACCGAGCGCTGTCTCTGCTACATCTGCTGCAGCCTTAGCTGCACTTGCCTTAGCATCTGCTGCTTCCTTAGCTGTTGTAGCTGCTACAAGAGCCGCATCTGCTTCTGCCTTTTCATTCTGAGCTGTTGTAAGTGCGCTCTGAGCTTCTGTTAATGCATTCTGTGCTGCTGTAACTTTTCCTTCTGCTGTTGTAACTGCACTCTGAGCCTGTGTAAGAGCATTATCTGCATTAGTCTTTTCTGTAGCTGCTGTTGCTACTGCACCGGCTGCTGTATTCTTAGCATCTTCTGCTGCAATTCTTGCTGCCTTAGCATCTTCATAAGCCTGCTTTAACTGCTGTGCTTCTGCGGAAGTTGATCCAAGCTCTGCAACTGCTGATTCCCAAGCCGCCTTAGCACTGTTTTCAGCTTCCTGCATCTCTGTAACCTTGCTGGTTGCTTCTGAAAGAGCTGTCTTAGCTGTTTCAAGAGCTGATTCTGCATCTGTTACTGCCTTCTGTGCTGTTGTAACTGCTGTAGTTGCTTCACTTGCTGCTGCCTGTGCCTGTGAGAGTGCTGTTTCTTTTGCTGTTACATCTGCTTCTTTATCCTGAACTGCCTGAGTCTTTGTTTCTACTGTGCTCTGAGCATCTGTGAGATTCTGTGCTGCTGTCTCTGCTGCTGTTACTGCTTCATTATATGTATTTGTTGCTGCTGTAGCATTGCTCTGTGCCTGTGTATATGCGTCCTTTGCTGCTGTCTCTGCTGCTGTCTTTTCTTCAAGTGTTTCATTAGCTACTGCCAGCTGTTCTCTTGCCTCTTCAAGCTCATCTGCTGCTTCCTGTGCTGCTTTCTCTGCGTCTGCTGCTGCATTCTCTGCTACTTCTGCTGCTTCTGTTGCCTTAGCTGCTGCTTCATCTGCTGCATCCTTAAGAGCCTGTGCTGCGTCAAGAGCTGCCTGTGCGTCGTCAAGTGCCTGCTGTGCGCTTGCTTTTCCTTCTGCAAGTTCTTTTTCTGCTGCTTCCTGTGCTGCTGTTGCTTCTGCAAGTGCTGCTTCGTATGCTGCCTGTGCCTCAAGTGCTGCCTGGCTTGCTGCATCTGCATCAGCCTGAGCTATCTGAGCTGTCTCTGCTGCTTCATCTGCTGCTGCCTGAGCTATAAATGCATTCTGCTCAGCTTCTTCACTTGTTTCAGAATTCTGTGCTGCTTCATTTGCTTCAGTTGCTGCTTCAAGTGATCTATTTGTATCATCAGCTGCCATTGTTGCTGACTCTGCTGCTCCAATAGCATCATCTGTTTTTTCACTTACAACTGTTGTTGCTGCATCAACATTTTTCTGTGCATCATCTATGATTTCCTGAGCTGCTTCAACAGAATCTTTTGCATCGATTGAACTCTGAGCTGACTGATTGGATTCGTCTGCTACTGTATCAAGAAGATCAGAAGCCTGAGTTGCTTCTGTCTGGCTTTCCTGTGTCTCAGTACTTTCTGTAGCTACTGTCTCAGCTGACTCGATCACTACCTGATTTAATACTGCAGTTTCTTCAGACTGAGCAACCTGTGCTGTATTTTCTGCTGCAGTCTGTGCTTCTGTAACCTGCTCGACTGCCTGTGTCATTTCCTGTGATGATTCGTTCTGTGTTGCTACTGCTGTCTCTTCCTGCTGGTTTTCAGTTGTGCTATTATTATCATTGTTGTCTAGTGCTTCATTTTCTGCTGCAAGTGATGTTATAGGTGTGGAAGCCATAACTGCTGATAAACCGATAGCAATCGCACTAATGATTTTCTTATTAACAAGGTTATTTCTCTTCATAATTTTTTCTCCTTTTGTGCTTTTTTATAGTTCCATGTCTAAACATCTTGTATTTATTGACTTTGCCTAGACTCTCTTTCATTTTGTAACTTTAATATATCAGTCGATAATCATAGAAATCATCATAAAAACATTTATTTTTATTCTTTATAATTTGTTTATGATTAGTTTATTTTTAACCAAAAAAGGAGCCATGAAAAAATGATCTCTCATTTTCTCACAGCTCCCCTGTGACTCATTCATATTATATAAATATTGTTTTACCGTTGAATAATGTTACAATATATAAAAGAACATTTAGAGTTGCTTCATTTATGACAACAAGAATCATGTATTCTTGACAAAACTGGAGGATAAGCTATGTCTAACGAGTTGGCAGTAATATCCGGAAATAAGTCTAGTGCCAGACTTTTGAGTCATGGCTACTTTGAATCATCCAATCTTATTCCTCTTTGGTGTGATTACGATATAAGCGAAATCGCAGCTGCAAAGGGCAAAACACCTTTCTTTTTCTTAATCCTGCCTAATGAAGTAAATACTATTTTTTTACAAATATGCTATTACCTGCGAGATGTATGCATTGAAGAAGAAAAAACTGTTTATGCATATGGTCCAACTGAAATAATGTCAACTTTTAAATCTATTGTCCCTAAAATCTTTGTTTCAGATATTTTTAATAAAGAACAAGTTGAAATAGCCGATGCTGTATCACAAATAGCGCAGGATATGTCAAAGAGAAAAACTGTGCTAAGTAATATTCTTATGATTGATGATAATCCAGAATATGTACAGGAACTATCTATATTTTTAAAAGACGGCTTTAATACCTATATCATCAAGCCAGATGAACCCAAGCTACTAAACTATATAAGAGACGCCAATATTGTAATCATAAATATTGATATGAAAATGAAAGTTATGGATCAGGCTATTTTATTTAACGCAGCCATAAGGCGCCAGTCCCAGAATAGACTTAAGATATTATTTATGGCAAATAGTAATGACGAGCAAAAAAATATAAACCTTCTGGGAGCAGGTACTAGCATCTGTCTATCAAAAACTTTGCCATCATATAAAATTGCTTCCTATTTGATTAAAAGATATTCGCAATAAAAAAGGATGTCGCCTGCGACTCTTTCTCGCAGGGCATCCTCTCTCCGTTCGATGTGAAATTAATAGATAAAACTAAACTCAACTACCTTATTAACTATTTTTTGAAATTACCTCGTTTATAATCTTGATAAGCTCAAGTCCGCTCCTAAAATGAATTTTTTCGTTTTCTCCGGTTACCCAGGTGACTTCACCCTGCCAGGTGGAATTCTGGGAATGTTGGATGGTAACTACAAAAGTTTCAGACTCCTTTATATCAGATACGTCTCTTTTATCCATATTATTCTCCAACTATTCTATCAAACAGATACTCAAGAACATCTTCTGTAAACTTTCTGGCGTTGACACCAAGTGTTACCGTTCCATCTTCATTTTTGACCTGTCTGACAACATCGGCATACATTATCATAGTTTCGGCTACAATAATAACATCTTTCCCAACAAGATTTGGAATAGTGCTATCTGCAATAAGTCCCATACCAAGTGGGCTTACATTATCTGTTTTAACGTAATATCTTGTCTGTGTCTCACAATCTACCAAAACACTCTTTGTAGGATAACTCACTCTGTTGATTTTTCTGCGATCTTCCATAGCCCTCTCCTTTTGCATTTGTGTAATTCTACATTTTTGCCTAATGCCTTTGCTGTAGCAATCCTGCAATTTACAACTTCGCCTGTCACTTTTGTTCAGGCAATTCTGCAATTGATGCAGCACTGCAGTTGATAGTTACTTTATATCCAATTGTTTCTTTTAATCTTTTTACAATACGTGATGATACAATATCTGCTGCCTCATAAGGCAGGCCAGTGAGCAAAATCAGATACTGAGAATCACTGTATTTGCAAAAAGCATCTCCATATCGAAGCGAATACTTAATTACTCCTTGCAATTCTTCTGATCTTAATTTCAATTTGTCACGATTGACAATAGGCTTGCCGTTATAATCAGTCAAAGTACATAGCATGAGATAAATTGACTGGCCTGAACGCTCCATAGTCCTGCATAGCAGATGATAACAGTCTACAAAGCCAGGATAAGAGCAGTAATACGCGCCTTTTCTATCACTTCGCAGAGTTATGATTTCTTCCTGAATATCTGAAAGACGCCTGTCACCGCTATTGAGATGATCGTTCATTCTGTTATAGCACTCTGCCAGACGTTCGGTCGGCTGTATTCCAAGCTCTTCCTTATAATAGCGAACTGTCTTGTCATACAGATCATATGCATCCTTATACATTTCTCTGGATACAAGAGAATCTATCTGACCTGCCTGCCAGTCATCTGCAGGATAGATCTTGGCTGCTTTTTCATATATCCTATACATCTGCGGATAATTTTTCTGATCCTTATAATAGTCTCCCAGCCACTGAACTACCCTTGCATACCTCTTATGAAGCAGTGCACTATCTGTGATTACCTGCACTTCACTGGCATTTTCAGGAAGCAGTTCTCCTATGTAAATGTCAAAAGCCTTTATGTAATATGCAAGTTTCTCCTCTGTGTCAGATGCTCTATCGCCCTTGCTGCAAAAGTCAATAAAGAGGCCAACATCAGTTATGATTTCAGTCTTTTCATCGATCATGAACATGGAGTCTTTTTTAACTACATATTCATAATCCGGAAGTCCTGACTTTACCATCTGTTTGCGCATTTGGTAAAAAAGATTGTTCAAACTGTTGCTAAGATTGGTCAATAGCTCCTGATCTGAATAGATACGGCTTACGAGCTGACCTTTAGATATGCCTCTGTCTCCAGCGAGCCATACAATCTGAAGTACTTTTATAAACTTGGCAGATTTATTCCTGCCAAGCACAACTTCTCTTCCATCGTGGGTAATAGAAAAGCCTCCGAGCATCCTAACATTCAATGTGATTTCTGCCATGTCATAATCCTCTATACTATATTTTATTCTTAAATTAACGTTTTAGCAATAGAGGTAAAAAAACGCAAGACCATACACTAAGTTTGGTCCTGCGTTTTTCAACAAGAATCTTTTCTTTAGCAGTCAGCAGCGATTCCTGCTGCCTCTGATCATTAACGTCAACATTTCCTTTAATGTCATGTAATTATCTGCTTTCATTAATATAAATATTTATTCTGCTCTGAATGATACCAGCTACATCCTCTGGAGACTTCTGACCACTGAAATATGCACCGGCTTCTTCCTGTATGATATCAAGTACCGTCTGATCAGACGTCTGTGAAGGCTCTGCATTGTTTATTATTTTTCTAAAGATCTCAGCCTCTTCATCTGTCACTGGATGATATGTATAATCCCAGTCACCATAAGAAATTGAGCTTGTGCCTTCTATGATCTTTTCTCCATTTTCATCAAGAATATACTCACCATTTTCATCTGTTGCATAGGATACTTCCTGAGACTTGGCAATTTGTTTTTCAATTTCTGACTTAAGAGGAGAAACACCATAAAAATATCCATTATCATCTACATTAGTAAGTGAAGATTCAATAAATGCCCAGGCTCCTTCTTTTACATCTGATTTAGAAGTGATTCCATACAGACAAAATGCATCCATATAGGCTCCGCTTCCACCATTACTTGGGAAGCCTATAAAATTTGATTCTCCTGTGAAGTAACTCTGATACTCCTGAATTGACTCAGGCTCAGATAATGATACAGGAGCCAAGAGTACTTTACCTTTTTTAATTTTTACAGGTGTAGAATCATCATCACCCCATACTGAATCGTCATCATCATCTGGAAGTGTATTACAAAACTCAAGTACATCAATGAAATCCTGATTATCAAAATTACATGTACCTTTTTCCCAATCTATAAAACTATCCTGATCGTAACTGATAAGTACCTGAAGCATACTTCCTTTAGTAGCATAATCCATGACCGCCTTGTCAGGATTGGCTTTGGCTACATCCAGCATTTCTGAAACAGTCCAGTTCTCTGCTGTACCAACATCACTCACACTGCCTATAAGCGTATTTATGTAGATTCTGTTAGGAATTCCAACAAGTTTTCCATCATATGAATAGCCATTTATTACGCTATCAAGCAGATCATCTTTTCTGATCTTATCTGAAGTATCTAAATAAGTACCAAGATCTTCTAAAAGCCCCTTCTGAGCAAGAGCAGGAATATGAAGCGAGCTCAGATCAATGATATCAGGACAATCATCTGTCAAAATGTCATTGTTCATTGCTGTGATTGCATCTGCATATGCTGTATCCGTTGTGTTGCTCGTATCAAAATATGTCTTGATTGAAACATGATATTCCGGATTGTTCTTATTAAACTTAATGACTGAAGATGTTACAGAAGAATCACTATAAAGAGTACCTAAAACAATTTCCTTTTTTTCTGCTACTTCTGAACTCTTAACTTTATTGACCTTAACAAAATCGGTCATACCGCTTTCCCAGTCATCAACTACTGCATAGAAATTCTCTTCATCTGCATTGCAAACAGAAGTTACATATCTACCGTTAATATCACAGGTAAGCCAGTCAAAAGCCTTTTCTGAACTGCCATCATTGGCATTTATAAGATATAAAGAATCTGAACTTGAAAGTAAAAACTTACCATCACCAATACTTGTCATTGCAGATGCATCAGAAATATTCAGGCCACCTGTTACTTCTTCAAGCTTTCCACTTGCCAGATCAAGCTTTCCAACCTTGCTTGAATAATTGCCATTGTCATTGGCATTATAACATAAGTACAGGTTACCATCCTGCCCTATACATGTTGTATAAACCCAGTTAACAGAACTGCCATATTCAATCTCATTTTTCTTATTTCCGCTCTGGTCATAGACAATAGCTGCTTCTTCAGATGGTATTACTACAAGTCCATCATTATTTACATACATATTTGATATGTAGACATCACTATTTGCAAGCTCTGCTATCTCATTCTTGCAGATCTGCTGGCCATTGCTGTCATAACTTTCCAAAAAGTATTGACCGGAATCATCTTCTGAATATGAATAAACAAGAGCAACATAGCTTCCATCCTCTGCTACGTCATATGAGTTGACGTAGCCATCAGTACCAATATCCAACGGAAGCTCACTTTTACTGCCATCGGCAATGCCAGCTTTCATAAGTGTGATCACTGATTGTTCACCAGAATAATCATTAATTAAATAATAAATATAGTCCTTCTTGATCTTTAATTCATCGACATGGCTATTGTCATTATCTGTTCCAAGATTAATGTCCTGATAATCCGCAACGTAAGTATATTCACTCTTTGCAGTATCTGTACTAGAAGTTTCCCCGTTTTCGCCCCCTTTATTACATCCAGTGAGCATGGATGCCATCATTGTTGTTGCCATCAGAACGCTGATGGCCTTTGCCATAACACTTTTCCCTTTCATACTCCCTCCTTACCAGTTCCCCACAAGCAACTGTATATTTTACATAAATTATCTAAAAATTGTTACTGTACTATCTATACTAATACAGTTATGTCATTTGTGCAAGATATATTCTGCTGCTTTTCCAACACATGCCTTTTTCTAAAAAATTAATATATTAAACCCACGTTTTCATGTATAATTATTATCAGAATACAATCTACGCATTATGTATCATGCTTGTAAGGTAGGACTTATGTCAAAGTAATTGATTTCATGTAAACAAAATTGTTTTAGCTTGTGAATTATGGAACACATACCTTCGCAACTAGTGCTGATTTCTTTTTAGGAATCACAAGAACAAAAACTTTTTGGCAAAAAGTGAAAACATCTATATTTTCAGAGCACAGAAAGGACAAATACTATGAAAAATGTTAATTTGCGTAAAGTAGCTATGATTGGTTGTGGATTTGTTGGAAGTGCATCTGCATTTGCACTTATGCAGAGCGGACTGTTTTCAGAAATGGTCCTGATAGATGCTGACCATAACAAGGCTGAAGGCGAAGCGCTTGATATCAGCCATGGTCTTCCTTTTGCCAAGCCTATGAAGATATACGCCGGAACATATGATGATATAGTAGATGCTGCCATCATCATTATCTCTGCCGGTGCTGCTCAGAAACCTGGTGAGACAAGACTTGATCTTGTTAAAAAGAATGTTGCTATTTTCCGTTCAATCATGGGTGAAATATCTTCCAGAAACGTGCACGGCATACTTCTCATCGTAGCGAATCCTGTTGATATACTTACAAGCGTTGCCCAGAAGCTCAGCGGCCTGCCTTCCAACAGAGTATTTGGTTCAGGTACTGTCCTTGATACAGCAAGATTTAAATATCTTCTTGGTGAACACCTGAGTATCGACAGCCGAAGCGTGCATGCATTTATCATTGGTGAGCATGGTGACAGCGAGATTGCTGCATGGAGCAGTGCCAATGTATCAGGTATTCCTATCAATGATTTCTGTGAGATGCGTGGTCACTTCCAGCATGAAGAGTCTATGGAAAGGATTGCTGATGAAGTTAGAAACAGTGCTTACGAGATCATCGAGAAAAAGCATGCAACATACTATGGTATTGCAATGAGCGTAAGACGTATCTGCGAATGTATCATCAGAGATGAAAAATCCATTCTTTCTGTATCAAGTACTATCAATGGTGAATTTGGAATTGAAGGTGTATGCTTAAGCATGCCTGCTATCGTTGGCGCAGACGGTGTAGAGACACTGGTTCCTATCTCCCTTGATGACAAGGAAAAAGAGAAACTGCAGGAATCAGCTGCAACACTTAAGAAGGTTCTGGATGATGCGTTATGATCTACTACCATTGACATCATCGGAAGTGATGATTTGAAAATATCTCTTTATATTTAATATATGGATATTATTAAGGTCTTCAATGATAAATATGTGGGTTATCATTGAAGACCTTTTTTATATCATAGGAAACTGCTTTCCTATGATATAAAAAACGCTCCGCTAAGGATGCGCACTCGCGCGATAGGTAAATGTTGCATAAATTAGGCCGCGCTCGGCGCGAGAATGTCGCAAGCGACATTCTTTGTTCTTATCTTCTCCGCGAATTATTCTGCGCAATATGGGCCTTTTCATATGCCAGCGCATAGTTCATTTTTATCACTTTACCGAACCTTCCATCGCCATATCTATCACGGGCCGGGCTAGTTACCTCTACTGCTCTGGATGCGGCTTTAAATGCATATTTTTGCTCATCTTCAGACAGATTAGGGTCTATTGCCTCAAAAAGTGCTTTTTTATGCTTTTCTTTAAACTCACATAAAGCATAATATTCGTCGTTCAATATACTGTCTTTAAAGCAACGCAACAACTCACTGCGTAATGGTTCCTGTACTTCTGGTCCATAATAAACATATGACATATTCCTGCTGTCATAAAGCATCCGGGCAACTTCTTCCTTAAGATATTCCGGAACTGGATAATGATAGTTTCCGACTGCATATAGCATATCGAACCCAAATGTTTCTTGATCGCGTTCGTCAGTTTTCTTCTCAAATCCCAAACAGATACTATCTACTATGGATCTAATATCAACTGTCTTGTGGTAACGATATATGCCATTATATCGGTCATAACCACCATCAATCCATCCATCTGCCAACAATTGCGCCTCAGGCTCGTCTGTCATCGTACTTTCCTGGACAGTAATGTAGGGATAATTATCAGAATCTTTTCCCGGCATATACCATTTGTGATCTATGGTGACTCTCGTAATATTAAAAGATACTCCGGATTGCCTCCAATCGAACTCATCCTTATCATTAGAATTGATCAGCCAACCGGATTCTACTGTTTCCGGCTCGGAATCATCCTTTATTCTAAAAGCCTCTGCCAACTTTTGCAAAATACTCATATGTCATACTCTCTTTACGCTAAAATATACACTTTTCCAGGCATCTGACTCAGTATCGTATTCTTCTCTTGATACTAAGTTAGACCTATCAATAGGATGTTCAACAACCCACTTGGATGCAGTAGCATCATAGTAGCAAGCAATCATCCACATGCCCGAATCGCCATGAAGAGGCGATGTTCCTATTGAAACCGGTACTTTATTGCTTTTTATGTAACTCATTACTTCCTGCTCTGTCATGTCATACTTCCCTGCAGGCATAGTACTGATTCTTATGATTTATAAGAACCGGTGCCTGTATAAATTTCTCATCTCCTATATAGCATCTGTCAGCATTGACGTCTACCGTATACTGTTTGCCTTCAGGATCATGCTCATTGATATATTCAAGAGCTTCCTCTATAGTCTCTTCATTTTTACATAAATGTACATTCATAAATTTCACCTTTTTTTAGTAAAAGCCTATTTGCTTCATGCTTTTTGTTTCAACTCATTTGTAAGTACTACTGTCCAATCTCAAATTCATATGCAGTATTGTAAGTAGCTACATATAAAGTTGTGCCTCTGATTTCAAACTGTTCAGCAGCGGATGCTACTGGAATAGTCTCTGCAACATCTCCGTTATATCTGTTTAAAAGATAGATATAGTCCGGCTCTGCTGTAAATCCATAGCCACAGATGATAGTATCGCCAAACACCTGAAAATTGGATGAATTAGCCACCAGTGGCTCGCTCTTCCATAAAAGCTGATTGGATGTAAGGTCGATAGCCAGTATGTATGCATTATTTGGTTCTTCTGATGCGTAGCCATAGTGTGCTACAGAAACATACAATGTATCTTCCACTATCTGAGCCCATCTTACGTATTCTTCACTGGCTGTCATATAACCACTTTCTTCATCCGGGCCCTGACAGATCTGACTAAGATCATAGTCATACAATAGAATAGTCTCATCTGCATTGTATATAAGAAGTTCTGTTGCACCATAGTCGCTAAATTCATACAGTTCATAATAATATACGCCGTCAGAATATGGCATGCGTGCAATGTCAAAGCCATTATCTGCTGCCCACTGATCAGTATCAAGCCAGTCAGTCTTATCCTCCTTTGTCATGGTAAGACTGATGATAGAAGCATCAATATCTGAAACACTTTCACTTGTATACTTATCCCATGAAGGATTGGCTATTGTAATAGCACCGGATTCTTCTTCATCATGCTCGTCATCGTATCCTGAGGATGGCTCAACAGTGATAGTATCACCTTCCACCTTTACTACAATACTATCAATATCCTGTTTTTCACTCAGCTTATAAATGTCCTGTACTAGATTTGGATAATCCTCATAGCTAAGAGTCACTTCATAATCTCCAGCTGCATAAGCATCAATCTCGTATGGTGAAAAATAAAGAGTCAGGCCTTCATCTGTGAGAAACCAGGTATAAGTGTCCTCATCATATTTTTCCTGAAAAACATCTCCATCACCATAGTGGTATTCATCAATTCCTTCAATAGAATCCGGATATTCCTTGGTCATCTCATCCCTGACAGCCTGTGCAAAGCCATCTGTATCAGCAATAACATCAGAAATTGTATAAATGCGACCAGTAGCAGGATCAATATTGATCGATTCGTCATAATGATTAGGATGGGCTCCGCCCTGATCATAGTAATAACTCGCCCATATAGAAAACATCCTGTCATCTACGCGCACGACATCTGCACCTGATGCAACACAGTACGGGCTCGAAGCTTCCATTTCAACAGCCCACTGAGCTGATGAGGCAACAGACTCCTCACAATCAGCTTTCCAGAAACTATTCTGGTCATCAATAGCTGCTTTCAGTTTAGGGTACTTAGAAGCAAGATCATCTGAAAGTATGATCTGTGGATATTTACCATTAGCTTTCTCCACTTCATCAACATAAGATGCAACTGCAGTTGTAACAATAGTAACATCAGCTCCACTGGAAGTCTGAGCTGTTTCAACCAAGTTATCCTCAGTTGTACCACTTTCAATTGTTGTAGCCGGATTACCCTCCCCCTCTTCAACGTTATTACCGCAAGCCGCAGTCATCAGGCATATGGACGCTGCCAATATGCCTGCAATCATTTTGTTTAACTCTTTTTTCATTTCTCTCCTCGCAAAACTCAAATAAATCTAAAACTTTCCAGGTCAAAATTACTGCCCGGTAAGAATACAAATGTGATTGTACCACTTCCTGCAATTGTATTCACATCAAATACATGCTGACATATATCTTTTGACTCTTCTATCTCAAGTATTTCCCTGCTGCTGCCCTTTTCTGAATCAAAAAGAATATGAACAGTATTCTTGCCGCCTTTGGCTCTTCCGTTTATAACGACCTGTTTAGGAGCCTTTTCTCCAAAGGTCATATCCTTAAATACTATAGATACATTATTTCCAATATCAGCTATAAAGCTATCGCCCTTGGTAAAAGTATCACCGTATATCTCATCAGCATCTACAGCCAGGTGCTCTTCAAATCCGCGATAGTTTCTGCAAAATGAAAAGCCCTTGATATGCAATTTATCATAGGTCTCAATACTCAGGTCACATACACCTGTCAGCTTCTTTGAAAGCTTGTATGTTGCTTCCTGATATACATTCCAGATTGGCGGCTTTTCATATATCTCATCTACAAGCAGTTCGCCGGCAGACCATAATTTGATCCTGTTTGGACCTCCATCAAGGGAGAAAATAGGTATCGTGATCTCGTCACCATTATCTCTTCCAAAATCAAGTCTCTCAAAGGTTACAACAGTCTTTTTATCTCGAGCTGTGGCAACACCCTTTTCATTTCCGTTGCCCACTTCGCCTTCTGCTTTGGAATAGAGACTTCCTGATACAAAAGAATATGGATCAAGGAATGCTGCTCCCATTCCTTCAACCGCAAAATCCAAATAGGAAATGAGCCTGATCTCGCTACTGCCATTTTTTGACATTGCTCTCAGGAAAAATCTGCCATCTCCCTTGGCGGTAATGGTCGCAGTAGCTCCATCCTGAGCCAACTCAGCTATGTTGGACTTTACGCCATATTCAGTAACCACCTGAAACTCAATGTCTTTGTAAGTGGCATTTTCAGGCAATACCTTTGCAACAACTTTTTTTACCGGATGTTCTTTATCAAAAGTATTGCTGTCACTCTCATTTACAAGCTCTATCTTTCTGACAGGTATCTCGTCCTTATTTCCAAGATTTATAACATTATATCCCTGTCCACGCTCTGATTTGCTCGCGGCATTATCTGCTTTTTCCTTGCCAGTCAAAGTAATAGAACTGTTACTATCCGGAGAAACATTTCCATCTATAATACACGGCTTCTCATAGCAGAGTCTGCCTCCTACAATACATGCAGATGCAAGTGCTGCAGCTACTCCATTTATTGATCCTGCGCTTGTGGCTGCACTGGTATCAGGAAGAGCCTCAAACTCTATCTCTGCGCCCTCAAGCCCTGCCCCGGTCACTTTCAGATCAACCTTACCGGTATCAAAGGTAGACTTAACAATGGCAAGAAGTTTGCCACTAAATAGTCTTCTGGTATCTATCTTATAGCTATCAAGATCAGAACTGTCGCCGTTATCAAGACCTACAAGTCGTCCGACTCCGCTCACATTAACAGTTACACGGTTCTGTGCATTCCTAACTTCTTTTCCCTCAGCATCAACAACTGATATCTCAACAAATGCCAGATCTGTGCCATCTGCCACAAGTGTTTTCTGATCTGCATAAGCCTTTAATATGATCTTTTTGGCCTCGCCACTAGTAGAAACTTTATCTGTTGCAATGACACTTCCATCCTCATCAAGAGCCTCTGCTATAAGAGTACCCTTTTCAAAAGGCGCACTCAGATGCCACTCGATCTGGTCTCCTGATCCTGGCTTGTGTGAAAAAGCGTGTTCTCCAAGATCACGTCCGTTTATGGATAGACGTGCCTTTGGCGCATTGGTAAATACTCGGATATCGATAGTCTGTCCTTCATTAAAATCCCAGTATGGACAGATGTGGACCATAGGTGCCTTCTTATGATCAGTCCATGCTGACTGCCATTCATAGAAGGAATCCTTTGGAAATCCTGCTGTATCGATCTGGCCAAAGTATGAGTTCTTGGTCTGGTAAGGTGTTGGCTCACCAATATAGTCAAATCCGGTCCAGATAAACTGTCCCATGGAAAATGGTATATCTCTGTCTGCCTTGATGCATTTCTCAACTGAAGGCGCACCCCAGCTTGTAGAACTGTTTCCAAGGCTGGAGCACTGCTGATCATCATCAGAGAGTACTCCTGCTGACGCAGGGAAATGATATATTCCACGGCTATGGACTACAGATGAAGTCTCACTTCCGTATATAACCCAGTCAGGGTGAGCTTTATGATGCTCTTCATAATATTTTTCCGCATAGTTATATCCGGCAATCTTCAAGATATCAGCGCATTTCTGGGCATTTTCCCATGGCATGTAGTTGGAACCTATGGTAGGTGTAGCATTGCCATTATAGTCATGATGCCTTACGAGGTCTGAAAGCTCTTTGGTGATCTTTGCTCCGTTCTCATCAGCATGGGTATCGTATATTTCATTACCGATACTCCAGAAAGTAACGCAGACATGGTTTCTGTCCCTACGTACCCAGCTGGCAACATCTCTCTCATGCCACTCGTCAAAAAATCTTGCATAGTCAAAAGTAGTCTTGGACTTGCGCCACATATCAAAGGCCTCAGAAATAAATACAAAGCCCATCTCATCTAAGAGTTCCAGCACCTGTGGTGCAACCATGTTATGGGTTCCGCGGATAGCATTGACACCCATTTTTCTTAACATCTTCAGCTTTCTCTTCATGGCATTTTTATTAAATGCAGCTCCCAAAGCTCCCAGATCATGGTGCTCGCAGGCTCCATTTAATTTTATATTTCTGCCATTTATGATAAAACCGCGATCAGGATCAAGTTCAATATCTTTAAAGCCAATCCTGGTCTTATATTCATCAATTACTGAATCTCCTGTTACCAGCATAACTGCAACATTGTAGAGATTCGGTTCTTCAATATCCCATTTTTTAGGATTCTTTACGATATACTTATTTGTTATGCGATATCTTTTTTCCCCTGAAGCAATAGCTGTCATATCGCATGCCGGTATCTCACACTCTTGTGTTTCAGGCGCAGTAAATGATTCCAGTGTCATGCCTTCAAGATCAACTATGACTTCCGCTTTTGCAGCCTCTTTTCCACAAACTTCTGTATCAACCTGCATCAGATAATTGCCATCCTCGTCAGGTCTATATGAAATGTAGACACCATCCTGCGGAAGGAAGGTATCCTGAGTGATATTGAGCCACACATCTCTATAGATACCAGCTCCTGAGTACCATCTTGTATTAGGATTCTGATACCTTGCAGATACAGTTATATTGTTGGTTCCTTGCTTAAGATTTTTAGTCAGTTCCAGGGAAAATGAAGAATATCCGTATTTCCATTCAAATACTTTGGTGCCATTAACATAGACTTCGCTGTCCATATATACACCTTCGAAGGTTATAAAGCACCTTGAATCCTTCGGCTGGTCATATTCAAAATCCTTGCTATACCAGCCAATTCCATCTCTATAGAGGTCAGTAGAATCATAGATCAGCCAGTCATGCGGCAACTCTACCGTTTTAAATATATCCTTTTTTGCCTGAACAGATGCATAGTCTGCGCTAAGATCTGTCTCAAGAAATGTCCATCCCCCGTTAAATAAATATCTCATACGTCCTCCCTTTGCTGTTGATATCAATGATGATCATTTATTATTGTCTTTATCAATCCCCATTATGATAAGTGCTCTGTTTTGAGTATTGCTGCCATGCTTATTGATAGCGGCTATAGCCCTGCTGAGACTGTCATTGACGCGGACCACCCTGCGTTCTCTGCCATTATGGACAAAAAAGGTGCGCCTAAGACCTTCGTCATCAATTGATATATTCACAGTGTGCATATACTCTTCCAGAGTCTTTTTATTATTCATCACAATGACAAGGTAGGTATCATGCTCTTTTCCAAAAGCATCAATCTTGGCCTTATCACTGGTCGAAATCATCTTTACCTTATATCCTCTATGTTTGAAAAAAGAAGCAATAGAATTGGGCGTAGTTCCAAGAAGTCCCTTTAGAGCCACACCTTTTTGCTCATATATCCTGATGAGCCTGGCAATGGATGCAGAATCCACATGCTCCCCAAGGGCCAGCAAAGCATTAAATGTAGCGATGACACCACATATATTGTAAGAAGCATGAACATCCTCTTTGTTAAATGGATTCACTCCATATAACACTTCTTCCCAATCCGCCGTGTTCTGATCCTCAATATAAGCATCCGGCTCGATCATTTTCTTTAGATGTTCTCTATTGCTAATATAATGTCTTTCGATAATTTTGCCTGCTACCGTCCGTTTCAATGCATTATAACCAAATATAACTACATTATTGGGCAGTATTGACATTGCTCTCATGACCGTTGCTGAAAAATCTGACCTCATAAGCCCCTCATTCTTACAACATTCAGAATATGAATCCAAACTTAGTGACATTAACATAATACCATCTTTTAGAGCATCTACAAAGAGTCACCGGGGAGTCAGTGGGGACGTATCAAATTGACTCATTGTGCACAATAAAAAGAGTCACCGGGGACGTATCCAGTGACTCTTCTTAGAGAGCAGGGATGGATTAAGAAAAGTCCTCGCAGTATAATTGTTTTAGCAATATTTGGAGGAACACATGGATAACAAAAAGCTTGCAGTTATATTCCCTGGTATGGGCTATCACAGCGATAAACCACTTCTTTATTTTTCAAAAAGGATTGCCCGTGAAAACAGTTATGAAATAATCGAGGTTAATTACAAATTTCCTCATAAAGCTCGTGAGATCATGAACGATAAGATCAGAATGCAGGAGGCTTTTGAAATAGCTGCCGATCAGATAAAAGAAGTCCTTGGCAATATTTCTTTTGAAGATTACAGTGATGTGATTTTTATAGGAAAAAGTATTGGCACAGCCTTGGCTGCGCATTTTGACAATGAACTGCAGGTTGGGGCAAGGCACCTTGTATTTACCCCTGTTCCGCAGACTTTTGACATAATAAGAAAAAATGCAGGCGTAGTCTTCCATGGTCTTGATGACCCCTGGTGTCCAAATGACATCGCCGAAGCAAAATGCAAGGAGCTTGAACTTAAGCTTTACACAGTGGATAAAGCCAACCATTCCCTTGAAACCACGCATACTGCAGAAGATATTCGTAATCTGAAAGACATAATGCAGAAAGTAAAACAGTATATCTGCCCTTACAAGGTTATTATGTTTGATCTGGATGGAACACTTACAGATTCCGGTAGGGCAATTATGTCATCAGTGAAGTATGCTCTTACACATATTGGAATAACAGATCAGCCCATAGAGAAGCTCAGAAGTTTCATCGGGCCATCTCTTTTCGATTCATTTAACAGAGAATATCAACTGACCGGGTCAGACTGCGATGAGGCTATTGCCAGTTACCGGTATATCTATGAAAAAGAAAATATGTACGACGTTGATATATATGATGGTATACCTGAGCTCCTTAAAAGTCTCAAAGAAACAGGCTTCACTGTTATTTTGATAACCAGCAAGCCTCTTGTATTTTCAGAAAAAATCATGGATAAAGTAGGTCTTTCCAAATACTTTGACCATATGGTGGGACCAGATCTGTCCGATCACAGTTCTGATAAAAAGCGTCTCATAGAAATTGCCATAGAAAAATATGGGCTGAACAGGAATGAATGTGTGATGATAGGTGATACCGCCTATGATATCGAAGGCGCTGTTGGTGCAGAAATAGATAGCATCGCTGTGACATATGGATATGGCAGCCCTGTAGAGATGATGAATTCCGGTGCAGATTTCATGGTTGATTCAGTAGAAAGCCTTTGTAAGCTTTTTATGTAAGCTTACAAATTGATTGTATGATTGGATTACTCGAGCGTTTGAAATTATTTCTGTAAAAATCTCTCGCTTCATCAAAAAGAGTCACCGGGGACGTATCAATTTGACTCATTGCATACAATGAGTCAAATTGATACGTCCCCAGTGACTCTTTTTATCAATCCAATTTCATTACTTCTGTAACAACATATTCTGAAAGATATTCGCCGGCATATACAGTTCCATCATCCATTACGATAGCTGGAATGCCATTTGACTCAAAGAAATTAAAGACAAATGTGCCACCAACTGTATACTGCTCGACTGCACCAATCTGATTCATTGTAGTATCTTTTTCAGTGCAACCTGCATAAACATGGCTAATTCCATCATTGATGTAGGCTATCAGCTCACCATCTTTTTCATACATAGCAATGAGTATTTCATTGTTGTATTCATCCTGACCGTGAAAAGCGTTGATAAAACGTGCTCCGCTGATGTACTGTGCTGAATCATTAGCTGCAAATGCAGTTGTGGTAGCAAAACTACCTGTTAACATTGTTACTAAAGCTAAAAGTGTAATTATTTTTTTCATTTCAATCCACCATCCTTTTTCATATATATCTCTATACGATGGTGAGTCAAATAAAGAACAAAAATTTTTGGAAAAAAGAAAATGTCCCCTTAACCCCGTCCCCTAGGGTCAAAAACAATATTCATCAATATGTTCTTTATTCATGTTTTCGCCTATCACAACGAAGATGTCTTTACCTGCTGGTGCTGGCTTTATGGAGATTTCTTCGCGGGTGGCATTTATTTCCAGGTAGTTGCATGGACCTTCATCATTTCTGTCAGTAGCTATAAAGCCCTTGATCCTGAAAACATGACCACAGGTATCGTCTGACATGACAGACCGGATCATTTCTCTAATTTCCTGCTCTGTTTTAACAATACCAGTATTCATGTAGTAGAGCGAATCATAATTATTGTCATCATTAACAGGCATTTTGATATGATCATATCTACGCCATTCGCAGTGTGTCAGCATCTCGAAATCTGCATCGGTAAGTTCGTCCCAGTTTTTGGCAAAAATGATATCACTCTTACTTACTTTTTTATCAGCCAAACCTGCTGTTTCTTCAAGATAAAACCTTCTTTTACATGAAAACTTTTCAAGGCATTCATTCAAATGCTCCACAGTTTTGGCGACTATAGCCGATTCAACGGTCTGAGCCTTGCTAAGCACTATTTTGCCTACATCAGCAATCTGTGAAGTGAGCAGATATTCAGAATCAGGAGAAAGATGTTGTGGTAATGCTGCATCTACTATTGCGATCACATTGCCTATCTCGTACCACTGGTCAATAGGCTCTTCATACAGGGTATCAAAAAATTCATCCACATCATATATTCCAGAAGGCTCTACTATGACTCTTGTATAGCCTGACATTCCCATGGATATGAGCTTGGTCTTGTAGCGCCTTTTATGACAGTCATAATCACAACCACCAGCCACCATCTCTATATTGCAGTTGTCCCCAAGAAGCTCTCCCACAAGGACCATATCCACATTAACTGCGCCATAGTCATTTTCGAGAATGCAGATTTTCTCTCCCTGATCAAGAAGATACTTAACATATTTTTTTATAAAAGTGGTTTTCCCTGATCCAAGAAAACCAGTTATCAGATCTATTTTAACCATATATACCTTTCATCAGAACATTACATATTGTTTCGTTAATATAGAAAAGCTGCCACGACGACTCGCGACAGCTTTAGTATATCACAATATGTTTTGTTCTAAATTATTTCTTGTCCTTGATCCTGAAGGCACCAAATCCTGGATAGCAAGCGCTAGCACCAAGCTG
This sequence comes from Butyrivibrio sp., assembly GCA_015056495.1. Classification (GTDB taxonomy): domain Bacteria; phylum Bacillota; class Clostridia; order Lachnospirales; family Lachnospiraceae; genus Butyrivibrio. The sequence goes on along the minus strand of SVGC01000001.1, from coordinate 5,910 downwards.
CTCTTCGATTCTGAGGAGCTGATTGTACTTAGCTACACGCTCTGATCTTGAAGGAGCACCTGTCTTGATCTGGCCTGCATTAAGCGCAACTGCAAGGTCAGCAATTGTTGTATCTTCTGTCTCACCTGATCTGTGAGAAACGATTGCTGAATATCCAGCCTGGTGAGCCATCTTGATAGCCTCAAGTGTCTCAGATACTGAACCAATCTGGTTGAGCTTGATAAGGATCGCATTACCTGCGCCAAGTTCAATACCCTTAGATAATCTTTCTGTATTAGTAACAAAAAGGTCATCACCAACAAGCTGTACTCTATCGCCGATTTCCTTTGTCATGTACTGCCAGCCTTCCCAATCTTCTTCATCCAGACCATCCTCGATTGAGTAGATAGGATACTTGTCTACAAGGCTCTTCCAGTGATCTACAAGTTCCTTAGATGTGAACTTCTTGCCACTCTTAGGCTGTACATATTCGCCCTTCTGAGAACCTTTCCATTCTGATGAAGCAGCATCCATAGCAAGTACGAAATCTTTGCCTGGCTCATAGCCTGCATCCTTGATAGCCTGAAGGATATGCTCGATTGTATCTTCATCACTGTCAAGATCAGGAGCAAAACCACCTTCATCACCTACTGATGTAGCCTTGCCTTCCTTCTTGAGAAGAGCCTGAAGTGCATGGAATACTTCTGTGCACCACTGAAGACCTTCTCTAAAGCTCTTAGCGCCTGCAGGCATGATCATGAATTCCTGAGTATCAACTGAGTTAGTAGCATGAGCACCACCATTTAAGATGTTCATCATAGGAACTGGAAGTTTATTTCCATTTACACCGCCAAGGAATCTGTAAAGCGGAATATCAAGTGACTGTGCTGCTGCATGGCAAGCTGCAATTGATACTGCAAGGATTGCATTAGCGCCAAGCTTGCTCTTATCCTTTGTTCCATCAGCCTTGATCATAGCTGCATCAACTGCATAGATATCAGAAGCATCAACTCCGATAAGTGCATCATTGATGATAGTATTAACATTCTCAACTGCCTTAGATACGCCTTTTCCACCAAATTTTGATTTATCTCCATCACGAAGTTCAAGTGCTTCAAACTCACCTGTTGATGCGCCTGAAGGAGCAGTTCCACGTCCTACAGTTCCATCTGCAAGGTATACTTCTGCCTCAACTGTAGGATTTCCTCTTGAATCAATAATTTCTCTACCGATTACTTTTTCAATCTGTAAATAATCCATTTTTTTCACCCTTTCTAAAAAGCTGTAATAGCAATTCAAATACAATTTAAGCATATGCTAACAAATGTTAGCACTAGCTAACCTCATATTAGCACAATCTGTTATAAATAAGCAAGCACTAGCAGACATATATTCTATATTTTTTATTTATTGGTGTTACTATTCAGTCAGCAGCCAGCACTATGCTGCTGGCTGCGTGAGAGATGGTTCTTTAAAAGCAATGTTTTCACTTTTAAATATCACTTTCCATCAAATCTTACGTTTAAATCTGGATCATACAAAAAACACCCATACTCAAGCATAATATCTATTATTTTATTCAACTCCCCATATGTTAAACTGTAGCAATCAAAACGCACAATCTGGTCGGTAATAAATACATCAAAGGCTGCCTTGCCATTTTCATATTGAAAATTATTATTGCAAACCCAATCTTTAAACTCTGATGATATCCTTTTCCTAATGTCATCAGAAGGTATTGTGTCTATAAATTCTACATGTTGTCCACTAAGTAGCGTGTCATAGATTTCAGAGTAATTATTTGATATACTATTTTGCTTCCAAAAAGCTAATTCTTTTCCCATTGTGTATCCTCTTCAAAATTATTATTCTCAAATCTTACAAGTGCATATTCAAATGCAGACTTATTCCTTTTCAATTTATCTTCATATATTTCAAAAACTTCTCTAACTCGTTTTTTGTCTTTTAAAATAGTCAATGCTAGCAGTGACCATTCATGTCTAAATGTTGAACCATAGATGGTTCTTGGGTCCTTTATCTTCAATAATTCATAATATTTATCAATTGTATCTATTGCTGCCAATTCAGGAATCGCGTACTCCCTAACTTTACATGTAACATCTTCTGCAACAGCTGTTATATCCGTATTTACGTCTATGTAAAAACCATAGGCCTTATCCCCATTCACAAAATAATCCATATTGAATGCAATTGTCGAAAAACCAGGTCTTTTTCTTCCCGTAATAGTCTCTAATACTTCATTAATGCATTTATAGTTCGCACTAATTATAACGTAAATATGAAATCTTTCTTCTCCCCTTACCTTTGTTTTAGCCAAAGATATCTTTTCTTCACACTCTCCTACTTTCTTTTTGTATTTAAAAAGTCCTCTCCTTTTAAATCCAAATTCCGATAAAGAATTTGTTAACATTTCATCCAACTTTTTTTCTTGAAAATTAATATCTATCATTTCTCTATCATATCCTTTCTTTATTATTTTTACTCAATATAAACATTTCCATTGTTGATCACTCTAATATCCTTAGTAGATTTTATTTTACCAACACCAGCTTCTTTTGCATTTTGACCAACTGTATCAAGTCCACCAGAAGAATCAAGTTCTTCATCTATTCTCTTTTGCTGTGGAGTTTTTTTGCCACTTCCACTTTTCACCTCGACTCCAATGATATTCCCCTTTGCATCTTCTACAACAATATCATACCTTCTCAATGTACCATCTGCACTTCTCACGCTAATTTCTTTACCTCTAACTTTATATCCATGCTTTGTCAAATATTCTTCTGCAGCCTCAACACCATGTGCTCCTGATAGTGTACCAGAATATCCTGCATAATGACCTAACCTATCACGAATGCTTCCATCAGGATATCTCTTCAACCCAATTGATGCTAACTCATCATCTGTCATCTCTTTTAGACAATTACGCCCATTTTCATAGTCGCATCCAACACTCATCGAAATAGTGGGTTCTTGCGGAGTCAGCGCAGGAACATATTCCCATGGCTGTAGCAGTTCTGGTGTTAGAACATTTCCATTTGGAACAACATCGATTAGCGTTTCTTCCTGTGGCATTGCATATGGTGCTTCAATAGTTGGTGTCTGTATACTACCTTGCGGAATTGTTTCTACATTATCTTCAACTGTCTTACTATATGCATCAACCTGTTCAGTAACTACTGTTTGCTGTTGTTTGTTAGCCTGATAATTATTGTAAGCGTTTATTGCTGCATTTATCCCTAAACTTGCTACTATACCTATCGCAATACCTGCTACTATATATGGTGCTGCAGCTGCAGAAGCAACTGTTGTTATCACTTCTCCAACAACTATAGCAGCAGCCTCGATAAATGCATAAACTGCAGGGAGTGCTACTGCAAATTGCCCATTCTGATCGACGTAATCTAAAGGATTTCCATAACAATAACAATAATGATTGATAGAATCAGGTTTTTGAAGTAGTCCCCTAATTCTATCTTCTCCAGTAAATCTTCCTGCCAAAGGGTCATAGTTTCTTGCCTGTGCATAGTATAGTCCATTCTCTTCCTCTCTATAGCCTGTGAAAACAAATGGCTGGATAAGATTTCCTTCTCTTGTATATGCTTTACTCTGCTTGTTTTCTGGCGCTTTACGCCTCTTACCTGTGGTAGGATCAAGTATGTTTCCAAACGGATCATAGGCGTATGGGTTATATGCTGCTCCATCTGTGCCTGTGAGGTACATGGTGCTTCCAAGTTCATCAAGCTGGTAGTAGTTTCTTGTTCCGTCCCTTTCAAAGCTTACTACATTGTCATCATATGTAAATGATGTTGTATAGCCGTTAATACTCTGAGCAAGAAGGTTGTAATGATCTCTTGTTATGTCTGTAAGGTATCTTACTTCATCGATGTCTGTTTTTTTACTGATGCGCTGTCCGAAGTAGTTATAGGCATAGCTTACTGTCTGGATATCAGCGCCTGTTCCTCTTATGACTGACTTCTCAAGGAGGTTCTGCATGTTGTAAGAGTAGCTCTTTGTAAGCACTTCTTGCTCATACTCTGATATGAGATTTCCTCTTTTATCGTAGCCATAGGTTGTAACAACTGGGTTAATTCCGCCTGTTATCTCACTATTTTGACTTTTTCCTGATACCTCCTTCTTGATAAGCCTGTCGAGAATATCATAGGTATAAGTTGTCTCTACTCCCTCTGATATTTCTCTTATTCTGTTTCCAAAGGCATCATATGTATAGGCACTCTGAAGATTTCCGTTCCTTGTACTTTCTGTTAGTCTTCCAAGATCATCATAGCTATAAGCGTAGGTTCCGCTTATGTTCTCTAAATCTCTTCTCTGCCTTGTTATGCTTGTTCTGTTACCTTTTTCATTATAGGTATACTCATACTTATCAAGGATTCCCTTGGTGTCAAAGCTTTCTAGGCTCTTTAATAGTCCTCCTGGGTAGTAGTCATAAGTTGTTCCTGTTCCGTTAGGGAAGATTCTTTCCTTAAGATGTCCATTTGCATCGTAAGTGTAGTTTATGGTATCTGTCTTTCCATCCTTGATATCTTTCAGTGCTTTAAGTCTACCAAGGCTGTCATAAACATACTCGGCCCTCTTTCCGTCAGGATAGATGACTGCTGTTTTCTCGCCATTTGGACCATACTCATAGGATACCTTTTCTCCATCAGGATTTGTTACTGATACGCATCTTCCAAGATTATCTGTATCTATCTTGGTTAGTCCAAGATGATCTTCCACTTCCTGTAAGATGTTAAGAGCATCATATTTTAGGCGTACACTATGTCCATCGGCGTAGCTTATTCCTACGATATTTCCGGCATTATCCCTTGTGAAGATGGTCTCATTTCTGTCTCGGTCTGTCTGCCTTGCAAGTTCACCTTTTTCATCGTAAGTATAAATGGTCTTCTGACCAAGAGCATCTGTTTCTGAGATGAGCTTTCCTGAAAGGTCATGTTCGAAAGTTGTTACATGGCCTTTTCTATCAATTGAAGGGAATGCAGACTCATCTCGGTTGATAAAGTTCTCTTCTAATGTATCAGTCTCTACATCCTCATCTGAAGTTCTTTCTCTTGATGAATCTAAATCTTCATCTCCAAATCTCTCAATCTTTGAAAGCATGTCAAGTTCGTTATAAGTATACTCTGTCCTGTTTCCAAGAGCATCGGTGACACTCTTTATCTTGCCGGTTCCTGTGTAGGTGAATCTTGTAATGCTACCGCAGTCATCAGTCTGTGCTACCCTTCCCATTGGATCATAGCTGTACTTTATGACTCTGCCATTTGAGCCAGTGACTGTGCTGGTTCTTCCGGCTTTGTCATAGGAATACTCAATGTAAAGACCGTCTGTCTCGGTCTGCTTCTTTAATCTTCCACAGTCATCATATTCAAAGAGATTTACAATGATTTCTTTTTCGTTCTCATCTGTAGCAGCTTTCTTTGTAACCTTTACAAGCTTTCCACCTTCATAGTGATTTTCTGTAACTACTCCTATTGGATCTGTTGTTGTCTTCAGATTTCCACATACATCGTAGGTATAGGTTGTTACATTTCCTTCTGGATCTGTGGCGCTGACAAGCCTTCCCATGCTGTCATAGCTATTCTCTGTCTTTGATCCATTGGCATGGGTTACAGTAATGACGTTTCCATTTTTGTCATATGTATAGGTGGTTGTATTTCCTTCTCCGTCTGTTTCTGTCTTTATTCTGCCGAGTTTGTCATAGGTGTAAGAAGTCTGAATGGTTACATCCTTTTGTCCATCCTCTGTCGTTGTTAATGAACCGACTGTAAGAACATTTCCCGCCTTATCATGACTATAAGCTGTCTTTCTTCCCATAGGGTCTGTTACACAGATCATGTTTCCAAGAAGGTCGTAAGTATAGTGTATCTCTCCTCCGTTTGGAAGGGTGATACTATC
>SVGC01000023.1 GCA_015056495.1 Butyrivibrio sp. | reverse complement strand
ATCAAACTGAGCTCACTATACCCTGTCCTGTGACAGGGGTGAGTTTTGATTAATCGTCAACGAGACACTACACTAGTGTACTGAATCATTCATAATTAACCAAATTACTTGTATCTGAATTTATCTACTTCGTCAAAAAATCTCGACAATGCTCGTACAGATGCTTTAAAATATCTCGGCTATATATAATCTTGACGATGCAGGATTTTAAACAAAATAATGGGTTGTTGCAACTTCGAAGCTGCAACAACCCATATATTTTTGCTACTACGTGTCAAAAATACTGCAAATAGGCTATTATAATACCTTACTCAAAAATGATTTTAATCTCTCATTTTGAGGGTTAGTGAAAAATTCTTCTGGGGCATTTTCCTCTATGAAATCACCACCATCAAGGAACATTACGCGGCTGGCAACTTCTCTGGCAAAGCCCATCTCGTGAGTAACAACGACCATAGTCATATTATCTTTAGCAAGATTCTTCATAACGCCGAGTACTTCACCAACCATTTCAGGGTCAAGAGCAGAAGTAGGCTCATCAAAAAGCATTACATCTGGCTTCATGCAAAGAGCACGAACTATAGCAATTCTTTGTTGCTGACCACCGGAGAGCTGAGAAGGATAATCGTTGGCTCTATCAGCTAGACCAACCTTATCAAGAAGCTCCATTGCATAGCTTTTGGCATCAGCTTCTGAAACGTTCTGCAACTTCATAGGCGCTATTATAAGGTTTTTCATAATAGTCATATGAGGGAAAAGATTGAACTGCTGGAATACCATTCCCATCTTTTGCCTGTGAATATTGATATCTGTTTTTGGATCGCAGATATCTGTGCCCTCAAATAAAATATGTCCGCTGGAAGGCTCTTCAAGTCTGTTGAGACATCTAAGGAAAGTAGATTTACCTGAACCAGATGGCCCAAGTACGCACACTACATCACCTTTATAAATATCAACTGATATGTCATTTAAAACCTTTTTGCCGTTAAACTCTTTGCAAAGGTTTTTAACACTGATCAAAGGCATATTATCTTTCACTCTTCTTCAGCCTCCTCTCAATGGATTTTTCTACTTGTGTAAGAATGAGTACAATTACTAGATATATTGCAGCAACTGCTATATATGGCATAAAAGCAGAGTATGTACGGCTTCTGATTATATCTCCGCCCTTAGTCAGATCTTCCAGAGCAATGTATCCTGCAATAGAAGTTTCTTTCATTAAGGCGATAAATTCATTACAAAGTGCAGGAATAACATTTCTTATAGCCTGTGGCATGATAATAGTCCATATAGTTTGTCTGTAACTAAAACCAAGGCTACGACCAGCTTCTAACTGACCTCTTGGAACAGACTGGATCCCGGATCTGAATATCTCAGCCTGATATGCGCCAGAATTGATTCCGAAAGCTATTATGGCAGTAAATGTCTTGTCAATTCTCACACTGGCAAAAATAACAAAATACAGGATAAGTAGCTGGACCAGTACTGGTGTACCTCTTATTATTGTCAGATACAAACCGCATATTGCATTTGGAATCTTTAATTTTCCGGTATTTTCGTGTGTTGTACGGATTATTGCAACCAAAAATCCAAGTACAATACCGATGATGGCAGCAAAAAGCGTAATCTCTAATGTGGTAGCAAGACCATTGGTCAGATATTGCCACCTGTTATCCTCTACAAAATTGAGGATAAACTCTTCTTTTAAGTTCTGTAAATTCAAGAAAAGTTCCTCCTTTTTTAATGCATAAAAAGAGCGTTCTTAATAAATAAGAACGCTCTCAAAAAGCTCTTATTTATCAATCAGCTGTGATGTATTTTGATACTATACTATCAATTGTACCATCTGCCTTAAGTTCTGCAAGCGCAGCATTAACTTCAGATAAAAGCTCTGTGTTATCAAGAGCAATAGCGATTGCATATTGCTCTTCAGCATATGCTGAATCAAGGATCTTTAAGCCCTCAGTCTCCTGAACAAAGACTTTTGCAGGCTCATTATCAATAATAACGGCGTCGATCTTGCCCTGTGAAAGAGCCTGTACAGCTTCCATACCTTTGTTATAGCGCTCTACATTTTCATCACCAAAATCATCAGTTGCATACAGATCGCCTGTTGTACCGGACTGAACACCAATGATCTTACCTGAAAGGTCATCAATGCTTGTGATATCAGAATCTTCAGGAACGATTACGACCTGAACTGCAGTTGCATAAGAATCAGAGAAGTTAACACTCTTTTTACGTTCTTCTGTAACAGTCATTCCAGCCATACCAAAATCAGCTTTACCTGATGTAACTTCTGGAATTACAGAATCAAAAGCAATATCCTCAATCTCAAGTGTGTATCCAAGCTTATCAGCGATTGCAGCAGCGATTTCTGCATCGATACCAACTATCTGATCATCTGATCCATCATGATACTCATAAGGTGGGAACTCGGCGTTTGTTGCCATTACTAATGTTCCCTTGCTTTCAGTACTATCCTGAGACTCTTCATTAGAAGCAGAAGCGCTTTCCTGAGTTTTGGTTGTAGAGCCTGAGCAAGCTACAAGACTAGAAACCATTGCCATTGCAAGAGTTACAGCTAAGATTTTTTTCTTCATAATAATTATCCTCCTCGATATCAGAACCATCCGGGGTTCTGATCAGTAATTAAATTTTAAGATAGAAAATGTATCTTTATTCATTTTTGAAAATGATTAATGAATATATATGCATTGTAGCACTAAAATTAATATATGCAAGAGCAAAATTAATCTCCAGTAAAAAAATTTGACTTTTTTTAACAGTACTTTCGCTAAATAAGTGACATACAGCGTTCAAAATTTTGATGAAAAACCAGTTCCGGATATATATGCAAAACATGGGACAAATGCGGCATTTATTTTTATAAATTATTTAGGATTTTTCCCATAAAATTCAGATTAATTTCCTCTTGTATTAATAATTTTCATTTGCTATTATTAGCGGGTATTAATCGATATAGGTCAAATGATATGGATTTGATGTTTCTACCTGGTTGCCGTAAATTACCGGACTATCGAATATTTGATATGTTTTAACTGTATTACTTTTTAGTGTAAATAATAGTTATTGTTGTATCTGATTCTTTAGGCGTAGAAACATAGATTCTACGCCTTTTCTTTTTGATCATATATAAAAAGGTAAATTCCAAAATGAGCGTAGAGGTCCTTGATTTTGTCCAGCAATCGGTTTGACAAAAAAGGAGAGGATAAAATGAAAAAATTCAAGAAAGTAGTGTCAGCTATACTTGCTGCATCTATGGTAATGGCTCTTGCTGCATGCTCAAGTTCAGCAGACACAGCAGAGACAACAAATGAAGCTACAGGAACAGAAGCTGTAGAGACAACTGAGCAGGAGACAGAGACTGTTGCAGCATCAGATGTAAAGGTTGGATTCATTTTCTTACATGATGAAAACTCTACATATGATCTTAACTTCATCAACGCAGCTCAGGAAGCTTGCGAAGCAGCTGGAGTTGAGTACATGCTCAAGACTAATATTCCTGAAGGTCAGGAATGCTATGAAGCAGCTTGCGAACTTGCAGATGCAGGTTGTGACATCGTTTTTGCAGATTCTTTTGGTCATGAAGATTACATGATCGAGGCAGCAAAGGAATATCCTGAAGTTCAGTTCTGCCATGCAACTGGTACAAAGGCTCATACAGAAGGTCTTTCAAACTACCACAATGCATTTGCTACTATTTATGAAGGACGTTACCTTGCTGGTATCGCAGCAGGAATGAAGCTCAACGAGATGATCGAAAATGGCGAGATCACAGAAGATCAGGCTAAGATCGGTTATGTAGGAGCTTATACATACGCTGAAGTTATTTCTGGTTATACATCATTTTTCCTTGGTGCACGTTCTGTTTGCCCATCAGCTACTATGGAAGTAACATTTACAGGTTCATGGTATGATGAGACAGCTGAAAAAGAAGGTGCTAATAAACTTATCGAAGACGGTTGCGTTCTGATCTCACAGCACGCAGATTCAATGGGTGCTCCTACAGCATGTGAAAAGGCTGGTGTACCTGATGTTTCTTACAACGGAAGCACAGCTTCAGCTTGCCCTAACACATTCATCGTTTCTTCAAGAATCAACTGGGCTCCATACTTCACATACATTATCGATGCTGTAGCTAATGGAACAGAAATCGCTACTGATTGGGTTGGAACACTTCAGACAGGTTCTGTAGAACTTACAGATCTTGGTGATGCAGCAGCTGAAGGAACAGCAGAGGCTATTGCTGAAGCACAGGCAGCTATGGAAGCTGGAACACTTCATGTATTTGATACTACAACATTTACAGTAAATGGAGCAGATCTTACTTCATATATGGCTGATGTAGATACAGATGCTGATTACACACCAGATACAGAAGTTATCACAGATGGATACTTCGCTGAGTCAGGAGAGAGCTTCCGTTCAGCTCCATATTTTGACCTTCAGATCGATGGTATTTCACTTCTTGATACTGCTTATTGATTATTGACATAAATACTTACGATATCTTCTAAACAATAAGTCTTGTATTATTTGGTAAAAAAATATGAGATAAGGGAAATCTTTGAAGGCGCTATTTTAAACGCTTTCAAGGATTTCCCATTTTTAGTCTAATATGTGTTAATGGTATAGAAAGGTGACAATAGTGGAAAACAAAGAAGTAGCCGTATCACTTCGTGGCATCACAAAGGTTTTCGGTAAAGTAGTAGCAAATAAAGATGTAAATCTTGATATCAGAAAAGGAGAAATCTTATCACTCCTTGGAGAAAATGGTAGCGGTAAGACTACTCTTATGAACATGCTTGCAGGAATATATTATCCTGATGCAGGTCAGATAATGATCAATGGAAAAGAAGCTATTATACGCTCTCCAAAAGATGCTTTTGACCTGGGAATTGGTATGGTCCATCAGCATTTTAAATTGATCGATGTTTTCAATGCGACTGAAAATATCGTATTGGGACTTGAGGGAAAACTCAATCTCAAGGAAGCTGAAGAAAAGATCATGGATATCTGTGATAAATATGGCTTCGATATCAATATTTACAAAAAAATATATGATATGTCCGTTTCTGAAAAGCAGACTGTAGAAATAGTTAAGGTACTGTACAGAGGCGCTGATATATTGATCCTTGATGAGCCGACTGCAGTACTGACACCACAGGAGACCGAGAATCTTTTTAATGTCATGCGTAATATGAAAAAAGACGGCAAGTCTATTATTATCATCACACATAAATTAAATGAAGTTGAAAGTATTTCAGACAGAGTAGCAGTTCTGCGTCATGGAGAATTCATTGGAGAAATGAAGACCAGCGAGACTAATGCTCAAGAGATGACAGATATGATGGTAGGCCATGCGGTATCTCTGAATATCAATAGACCTGATCCTGTGGATCCAAAACCACGTATATCTGTTGAAAACCTTACTGTTGTTGATGAAGACGGAATTACTAAGCTCGAAGATGTCTCATTTACAGCCAGCACAGGTGAGATCCTCGGAATTGCAGGTATCTCAGGATGCGGTCAGAAAGAGCTTCTGAGAGCCATTGCAGGTCTTGAAAATGTTCAGAATGGAAGTATTACTTATATCCACACTGACGGCAGAAAAGAAGAGCTCATTGGAAAATCTCCTAGAGAGATATCCGAAATGGGTGTCAAGCTTTCTTTTGTTCCGGAAGACAGACTGGGTATGGGACTTGTTGGAAATATGAACCTGGCTGATAATATGATGCTTAGATCATATAGAACCGGTAAATCAAGATTTTTTACAGATAAAAAAGCTCCAAGAGACCTTGCAGAGCGAATTGTAAATAAATTACAGGTTTCAACCCCAAGCGTTGAGACACCGGTCCGTAGATTGTCAGGTGGTAATGTTCAGAAGGTCCTGGTAGGACGAGAAATTGCATCACGACCAAAGGTACTGCTTACAGCATATGCAGTTCGAGGACTTGATATCAATTCATCATATCAGATATATGACCTTATCAATCAGCAAAAAGAGAGAGGTGCAGCAGTTATATTTGTTGGAGAAGATCTGGACGTTCTTCTTGAGCTGTGCGATAAGATACTGGTACTGTGCGGCGGCAAAGTAACCGGAATAGTTGATGGAAGAAACACTGATAAATATACAGTAGGATCACTTATGACTCAGAAAGGAGAGGCTTAAATAATGGCTAACAATAATATTAAAGAGCCTCGATACCATATTGTAAAAAGAACAGAGATATCGGCTAAAGAAGCATGGATCATAAGAATTGTAGCTATACTGGCAGCTCTTGTAGTATGCGCTATAGTTACTATGGTTTGTACAGGAGACAACCCAATATCCATTTTTACAACAATATTTAAAGGCGCATTTGGAACTCAGAGAAAAACTTGGATCACACTACAATACGTGGCAATCCTCCTTATTATCTCATTGGCACTGACTCCTGCTTTTAAGATGCAGTTCTGGAATGTAGGTGGAGAAGGCCAGGTACTTATGGGCGGACTTGCAGCTGCAGCCTGCATGATCACATTGGATGGCAAGCTTCCAAATGCTGTTGTCATAATACTCATGGTGATCACATCAATACTTGCCGGAGCAATATGGGGAGTTATCCCAGCGCTGTTCAAGGCAAAATGGAATACAAATGAGACACTGTCAACACTTATGATGAACTACATAGCTACCCAGCTGGTTGCGTACTTTACTATCGTATGGGAAGTACCTAAGGGCTCAGGAAAAATAGGTATCATCAACCAGAACTCTAATGTAGGATGGCTTCCAAATATTGGAAATAAGTATCTTCTCAGCATAATCGTGGCAATACTTGTTACAGTTTGTATGTACATTTATCTGAAATACACAAAGCATGGATATGAGATTGCAGTTGTTGGTGAAAGCCAGAATACAGCAAGATATGTTGGAATCAGCGTTGAAAAAGTAATCATTCGTACAATGCTTTTATCAGGTGCTATATGCGGACTTGCAGGATTATTGCTGGTTGGAGGTATAAATCATACCATCACAACTACAATATCAGACGGACAGGGCTTCACAGGTGTTATGGTATCCTGGCTGGCTAAATTTAATCCAATAGGCATGATCTTTACAAGTTTATTGATCATATTTATGGATAGAGGTGCAAGCGAGATATCTACAGCATTTGAGCTTAACCAGAGCTTTGCAGATATTTTGACAGGTATCATCCTGTTTTTCATCATTGGATGTGAATTTTTCATAAGATATAAGATCAGTGTGCGTAAAGACGTAAGAAAGGAGAATGCATAATATGTTTAGTTTAGTAGCTTTTATTCCTAGAGCAATACAGCAGAGCGTTCCTCTTTTACTTGGAAGCACAGGCGAAACAATAACAGAAAAATCCGGAAACCTTAACTTGGGTATTCCAGGTGTAATGTACGTTGGAGCTATAAGTGGTGTTATTGGTTCATTTTTCTATGAACAGTCAGTAGCAGGTGGACAGCTGAATGGATTTCTTGCAGTATTTATTCCACTTATCTGCTCACTTCTCGGTTCACTGCTAATGGGATTGTTATACTGCTTTTTAACTGTAACACTCAGAGCCAATCAGAATGTAACAGGTCTTGCTATGACAACATTTGGAATTGGTTTTGGTAACTTTTTTGGCGGATCCCTTATAAAGCTTGCTGGTGCAGATGTACCATCTATCTCACTTTCAGCTACATCAGCATATTTTAGTAAGACTCTTCCATTTGCAACAAAGACAGGATGGGTAGGAAAACTCCTATTTTCATACGGCTTTCTTGCATATGTTGCTATTATAATAGCTCTTATTGCAGCATTTATATTAAAAAAGACCAGGGTAGGCCTCCAGCTTCGTGCAGTAGGTGAAAATCCTGCAACAGCAGATGCTGCCGGCATTAATGTTACTAAGTATAAATATGTTTCAACTTGTCTTGGATGTATGATCGCAGGACTTGGTGGACTCTACTATGTAATGGATTATGCGTGTGGTGTATGGTCCAACGATGCATTTGGAGATAGAGGATGGCTTGCAATAGCACTTGTTATCTTTACTATCTGGAAGCCGGATGTAGGTATTCTTTCATCAATTTTGTTTGGTGGATTATATATTCTCTATTTATACCTTCCATCAGGAACACATACAGAATATAAAGAGCTGTACAAGATGATCCCTTATATCGTAACACTTGTAGTTCTGGTGATCACAAGTATGCGTAATAAGCGTGAGAATCAGCCTCCAAAGAGCCTTGGCACAAATTACTTTAGAGAAGAACGATAAAATATACAGGTAAAAGAAGGTAGAGAGATGAATTTTCTTGAAGAAAGAATTATTAAAGACGGAGTAGTTAAAGAAGGCAATATACTTAAGGTTGACAGCTTTCTGAATCATCAGCTGGATGTAGAACTATTTGATAAAATGGGAGCAGAATGGAAGGAACGCTTTAAAGATGTTGAGATCAACAAGATCCTTACTATCGAAGCTTCAGGAATTGGAATAGCATGTGTAGTAGCAAGACATTTCGGCGTTCCGGTCGTATTTGCTAAAAAGTCTCAGAGTGTAAACCTTGATGGAGAGATGTACACAGCTGAAGTTGAGTCTTTCACTCACAAAAATAAAAATCAGGTTATTGTATCAAAGAAGTTTTTGAATCCTGATGACAAAATCCTTATCATAGATGATTTTCTTGCTAATGGCTGTGCACTTCAGGGACTTATTTCAATAATCAATCAGGCAGGTGCTTCAGTATCTGGAATAGGTATTGCTATAGAAAAAGGCTTCCAGACAGGCGGACAGATCATCCGTAATATGGGATATCGCCTTGAATCACTTGCCATTGTTGATGGAATGGATGCAGCAACAGGGGAAATTACATTTAGAAAATAATTCATATCACATAATTGTTTTTTAATTTGATTCTCCATATTTTCTTTGATAGCATAAAGACATCAAAGAGAATATGGAGATTTTTTATGAGTACAGATTTTTGGATTCAGGTTATAGGCTATGTAGGTTCTGCAATAATACTAGTTTCATTTTTGATGGTTTCTGTGGCGAAACTCAGGATAATAAATTCAATCGGTTGTGTTGTAAGTATTGTTTATGGACTTTTGACCCATACATATCCAACAGCAATCATGAATATGAGCCTTTTGGTAATCAATATTTTTCAACTGGTCAGAGCTTTTTCAGAAGATTCTAAAGACTACGATTTTGTTAAGACCAAATTAGATGATGCAATGCTGCAATATGGATTGAAATCTTATGGTGATGATATCAAAAAGTGCTTTCCTGGTATCAATATGGACTTCGCAGCCGGGGATAATTGCTATATAGTATGCCATCAGGGCATGCCAGCCGGATTTATGATAGGTAGGCAATCCGGCGATACATTGAATATATTATTAGACTATTCAATACCTAAATACAGAGATTTTTCGATTGGCAGATTTGTATTTACCAAACTTCCGGAGGATGGTATCAAGAAGCTGATATATGCCGGAAATGATGAGAATCACAAAGAATATCTTCAGAAAACGGGCTATATTAAAAAAGATGGTTTTTATGAGAAAAACCTGTAAGCCTGTTCAAAACATATTATTAGTGAAATAAAAAAAGGCTGTCGCATTAAATCGGCAGCCTCTTAAATTATTGTCTGAATTAATTATTTAATTATCATGCACACTTAGGATCAACAGAGCTACTAACTATACCCTTGCGCTCATTTTCACGTGCCTTCAGATTGATCTGTTCAACTGTTCTGTAGAAAACATAACTGCCAGAAGGAACTTCTTCATCAATACTAGATACGATACAATCTTTTTCTTTTTTGATTCTATGAACGTATATCTCAGTAATTCGGCCTTCCTTTGCTCTCTTAACAGCCTCAGTCCATGCTTCCTGATATGTCATCTTGATGTTCCTCCTTAATGTATCTCCTAATAAAGGTGGATACTATTATCATTATAATACGATAATTATAATACTTTTTGGGCTATAAAGTCGCATTTTTCTGTAAATTTAATTGAAAATTTATGATTTTAACAGCATTTTTCCAATTATACAGTGATTTCAAAAACTGAAAAATACATGACAATTGTCATATCCAGTAATGACGCTACTCACTACAGATATGACTTTTGTTTTTGTATTATTATCTCATAGCAAATAACTTGATTCCGCATAAAACTAAAAAGAGGAGAATGGATATGAATAGTTCAGTAGTATCAATCGATAATCTGGTAAAAAGATATGGAGAAAATGTGGCAGTGGATCACTTTTCACTGGATATTAAAGAAGGTGAGATCCTGGGACTCCTTGGGCCAAATGGTTCAGGAAAAACAACAACGATCAATTGCCTGTTATCATTGCTTACATTTGATAAGGGTGACATTCAGATTTTTGGAAAAGAAATGAGTCCTGATGCATATGATATTAAATCTCAGATAGGAGTTGTACTGCAAAACGTTGCAGTTATTGATACCTTGAATGTATATGAAAATGTTGATTTCTTCTGTGGTCTATATATAAAGGACAAAGCGCTTAGAAAGAAGTATGTTGAAGAGGCACTTGAATTTACAGGCCTTTCTGAATACAAGAAATACAAACCTAAAAAGCTTTCAGGAGGCCTTCTAAGAAGACTTAATATTGCCTGTGGAATAGCACACAAACCAAAGCTTATCATCTTCGATGAGCCAACTGTAGCAGTTGATCCGCAGAGCCGAAATGCAATCCTTGAAGGAATAAAAAAGATGAATAAAGAAGGTGCGACAGTTATTTATACATCGCACTATATGGAAGAAGTTGAAGAATTGTGTTCACGAGTAGTTATCATGGATCATGGCAAAAACGTAGTTAGTGGAACATCTTCAGAACTAAAATCATCTCTCATAAGCCGTGAGACTATCCGTATTGGGCTGCCTGATAAATCTCCGGAAATACTTGAAGGCTTAAAGGAAATCAATCACGTGTATAAAGTCAAGGAAGATGGGGATGATGTAGTGATCAAGTGCGATGGTGGACAGCATAATCTTGTTCATGTATTGGATTATCTTACTGACAATAACATTCCATTTGGCCATGTAACAACAGAGCTTCCTACCTTGAATGATGTTTTCCTGGAGATTACCGGAAAGGAGCTTAGAGACTGATGTTTTTAAGGATTTTTTCATATAAAGTAAAAGAACTCACAAGACAGACTTGGCTGGTTGGATGGAATTTCTTGTTTCCACTGGTCCTTGCAACAGCTTTTTATATGGGCTTTGGCAATATGATCAAAAATGATCCAGATACTTTTGCAACCGTGGAGACAGGATATGTTCTAGAGATTACACAGTCCAAGGGTTTTGAGCAGGTATTGGAAGAACTTAGTAAAGCTGATGATGAAGGCTTTGCTGTTATATCAGTACATACCTATGCTTCTGTTGAAGAAGCTGTTAACGATATGAATAGTGGCATAATAAGCGGTTTTTTCAAAGAGACAGAGGATGGGATTGAAACCATCATACCAGTAAATGGCTATGATGCAACGGTAATGAATGAAATTGTCCGTGAGTACAACAACTATACAGATGTGATCACACAAGTAGCCCAGGATCATCCGGAAAAACTTGCCGAAGCAATAGAAATGATAAGCTCTGATAGTAATTACATTTCAGAATACAATTTTGGAAACAATACCAGCCAGTATATCCAGTATTTTTATGCACTACTCGCCATGACATCGCTATTTAGTTCCTGGATCAGCTCAAATATGTTGGAAGGTATGTGTGCCAATCTCTCAGAACAAGGTAAAAGAGTGGAATGTGCACCAACATCCAAGTTTATCAATATATCAGCAGGTATATTAGCAGGACTGCTCATTCAGCTTGTATCAAACATTATAGTAGTTGTGTACATTCAATACATACTTAAAATAAACCTCGGAGTGCCGCTGAGCACAATGATAGCCTTATGTACAATAGGAAGTGGACTGGGTATATCTTCTGGAACCCTTATGGGATCGATTTTTAAAGATCCTCGCCTATTGGTTACAGTTCCACTTTGCTTTACAATGACATGCTCATTTTTTAGCGGCCTGATGTGGGGACAGATCAAACAGCTGATCCAGTACCATTGTCCGATAATCAATAAGATCAATCCGGCTGCTTTGTTCACAGATGCGATGTACGTTCGAGCCACCTATGGTGATACATATGTCTTTCGGCAGGATGTTACGATCATGTGCATTATGATCTTAGGATGTCTATTTTTCAGCGCACTGTTCTTAAGGAGGAGAAGATATGTCAGTCTTTAATGCAGTTTTAAAATCTACCAAGGCATGCCTTGCAACAATAATAGTCTATTTTGCAGTGTTCAGTATATTTGGTACTTTATCCGCAAAATCCCAGGCGACAAGCATAGATACAATGTTTGAGGATTCTATAGTTACAGTTGCAATAACTGACAATGATGATTCTGCAATCAGCAGAGGACTGGTGGAATTTCTCAGAGAAACTCAGGATGTAGTTGACCCGCAGACTACCTCTTATGTAGAAATGAATGATAACGTGCGTTTTGGAATATATGATTATGCATTGATAATACCAGAAGATTTTTCTGTTAAGTTGATCTCCGGAGAAAAAGATGATCTGCTTGAGTATATAGCTCCTGGTGCTACAGCATCACAATATCTTTTGACCCAGAAAATACGTACCTATCTTAACAATGTTATGGTATATTTAAATTGCGGTTATTCAGAAGAAAAGGCTATAGAACTGACAAATGAAAACATGGTCAAATTATCCAACACAAAGGTTACGATCATGGATACTTCTGATGAGAATCATCGTACTTTCTACACGAAGATGTTTGTATTTATGGCATATGCCCTTATGATGATACTGGGAGTCTCAATCAGTTCAGTGCTGACATTTACCAAGAACACAGATGTTAAGCACAGGATCAACGTAAGTGGAATGCATTTTAAATCCAGGAATTTTGCAATAATCGCAGGCGTTCTATGTGTCGGATTTGTGATCACCACAGGGGCAATTTTTATCGCAACAGTGGGTGCTACCGATAATAATAGTAAACTTCCGTTTTATTGCATAAATGTATATTTCCTGATGCTGGTCGGAATCGGTATGGCATATATGATCACTTCGCTTACAACCAACGAGAGCCTGATCAATATGGTTACTAATATGCTGGTATTGCCTATGAGTTTCTTCTGTGGAGTATTTATTGATCTGCAATTTCTTTCAGCTACACTGGTTAAAATAGCTCATTTTTTACCACTATATTGGTACACAGCAAATGTAAGATTTATAAAAGATACGCCTATAAATAATATCTGGGGAAAAACGTTTTTTGAGTATTTATTGATCGAGTTGCTTTTTGCATGTATCTTTTTTGCAACAGGCCTGATCATCTCAAAGAAGAAGGAGCAATATGCTGTATGATGTGATCATAAAGCTTATGGGGGCTTTAATGTTGGCATTAGTTATAAATGCAGATGGCATTACGACTGTTTCAGTTGTAATGTCTATTTGCATTTTTTTATTTATGGAGATCAGCATAATTGTTGATTCCAAAAAAGTAAGCGTACCTTTTACAGCGCTTTCTTTTATATTATCTGTATTGTACCTGACCGTTACAGGAGCGGAATATATATTATTCAAGATCGTTACAATAGCGATAATTGGTGGTTTTACATTAGTATCAATGATGTTGTATGAAAAAATGTCTTTTTACAAGCATCAGCTCCACCGAACTCGAGATGATAGCATTGAACTGGAAGAAATATTAAAAAATAAAAATAAAGTGCTCTTAATGGAGCAGGATCAGCAGGTACATCTTGCTACTCTTGCAGAACGAAATCGCATTGCAAGAGAGATCCATGATAATGTGGGACATCTTTTATCCCGAGCAATACTATTACTGGGTGCAATAATAACTATAAACAAGGATGATACTATAGCTCCCCAGCTCAAGATGCTGGCTGATACACTTGATGAATCAATGGAAAAAATGCGAAGCTCTGTCCATGATCTTCATGATGATTCCATCGATCTTGAAAAAAACATTAATGAAATACTGGGTGAGCTGAAAGATTATACAGTAAATACTGAGCTGGACCTGGATGAAGAGCTGGCTACAGAAGTAAAACTGTCTATTATAGGTATCCTAAAGGAATCAGTTACTAATATTTTGAAACATTCTAATGGAAATCTTGTATCAGTCATATTGCATCAGAATTACAGCTTTTGTACGTTATCAGTCACTGATAATGGAACTCTTACAGAAGCTGAAAAAATAAGGATAGCAACAGAAGGCTATGATGGCATAGGTTTGACCAATATTAAAAACAGAGCCCGTTCTTTGGGAGGCGAAGCTTATTTTTACCTGAATGATGGCTTTACAGTGTTTGCCAGATTACCTTTTGATAATATAGCTGGAGAATAGGTGGGTTATGGAGAAAAAAAGAATCTTACTGGTTGATGATGATGAACTTATAACAATGTCATTAGAGATGATAATATCTGCAGAGGAAGACTTTGAAGTTATCGGGAAAGGATGTAGTGGAAAAGAGGCAGTTTCGCTCTATGATGAGTTGTCTCCGGACTTACTGCTAATGGACATCCGAATGGCAGATATGAACGGGCTTGAGGCTGCCGAAGCAATATTAAAAAGCCATCGTGATGCGACGATACTATTCCTTACTACTTTTTCAGATGATGAGTATATCGTAAAAGCTCTAAAATTGGGCGTTAAGGGCTATCTTTTGAAACAAGACTATAAATCCCTTCCGGTAGCACTTCATGCGGCTATAAATGGACAGAGCGTGTTTGGAGGGGCAGTAATAGATAAGATCCCGACACTTATGTCTCAGACCAAAGAAGAGGAAGAATTTGATTATCATAAATACGATATTTCAGAAAAAGAGTATGAAGTGATCCAATTGGTTTCGGAAGGCCTCTCAAACAAAGAAATTGCGCAAAAACTCTTTTTGTCTGAGGGAACAGTCAGAAATTATCTATCGATGATATTGGAAAAACTTAATTTGCGAGACAGAACGCAGCTGGCTATTTTTTATTTAAAGCATAATAATTGAAAGAGCGGTCATTGCATTACTTTCGGATGGAAATGTTGTTTTTCTTCAAATATAGCATTAAAAAGAAATAAACTAAAACTGCAAAACAGGCTCCTCCAATTAAAACAAAGTAATTTTTTTCAAGGAGCATAGCGCCACCAAATGTATATAAAAATATATGCGGAAATCTGCATATAAAAGTTAATAGTATCCAGGTGATCACATTTTCACCGGAAGAATATCCTATCCATGCATAAGTATCTTTAGGCAACGGAAGCAGCATAAAGATAACATGTAAAAGGATGGGATTTTTTTCTTTCATGAGATTCTCAATTGAAGCAAGCTTATCCTTTGAAAAAAGGGCATCTAAGAGCTTATGACCAAATTGTCTGCCTAAAATAAACGCTATAGTATTGCCTATGGTCGCGCTTGTATCGCATAAAAGCGCACCTTTCAGACCTCCAAGTATATAACCGGCGGCCAGGTAAAAAGGTGTACCGGGGATACAGTTTGAGGCAGTCTGGATAATTACTAAAAGAGAGAAAAATGCCCATCCTGCCAGGCCCCTCTCATCCACATAGGCCTGCAGCGATTCGTGATCATTGACAAAAGAAATCATAGGTACACCAAGGCAGAAGTAGACAGCGATAAGAAAAGCAATAACAAAGCATATGATCATTATTTTTCTAAAATATTTATTATTCATAAGATTTTTCATTTTTTGATTTTTTTAAGCTGAGGTTTTGTTATAAAATAAAAAGTGAATACAATATTAAGAGTACAACCGTGCGGTTAAACATATTATATCACGCATGAAATATTGGCGCTAATGATTGAAAAATGTCTAAAACACTGATAATCTAAGGATCGGGGGCAGGATGTATTATGATTTCACTTATTATTTCTTTTTTAATTCTTATCATTGGTTATTTCACTTATGGAAAAGTCGTTGAAAAAGTTTTTTCACCAGATGACAGAAAGACGCCGGCATATGAGATCAATGACGGAGTTGATTTTGTCCCGCTAAAAACTGGTAAAGCATTTCTGGTACAGTTACTAAACATTGCAGGTACAGGTCCTATTTTTGGAGCCCTTATGGGAGCATGCTTTGGACCTATAGTTTTTTTATGGATCATATTCGGCGCTATTTTGGGCGGTGCTGTGCATGATTACATGGTGGGAATGATATCAGAGAGACATGAGGGCAGTTCCATAGCAGAGCTGTCAGGAATATATCTTGGAAAAGGCGCAAAATGGGGAATGAGAGCATTTTCTGTTGTACTTCTGTTACTGACAGGTACAGTATTTGTAAACAGTCCGGCAGCACTTATAGCAAGGCTCACACCGGAGCGTTTTGGCGTAACCTTCTGGATAGTAGTTATCCTAATATATTATGTCCTTGCTACACTTCTCCCAATAGATACGATCATTGGCAAGCTGTATCCTATTTTTGGTGCGGTACTCATAATGATGGCAGTAGGCATATATGTGGGCATTATTGCAGGCGGTTACACAGTTCCGGAAATCAATATGACTAACCTCCATCCGGAGGGGCTTCCTGTATGGCCATACATGTTCATAACCGTGGCATGTGGCGCTATATCCGGATTCCACGCAACACAGTCACCAATGATATCAAAATGTATCTCCTCAGAATACGAAGGCCGCAAGATCTTTTATGGAGCTATGTTGTCAGAATCAGTAATAGCTCTTACCTGGGCTGCAGGTGGAGTTGCTTATTATGGCACAACACAAGCGTTAAATAACGCTCTTACTACACTTGGTCAATCAGGAGTAGTCTATGATATATCAACCGGAATGCTTGGAGGAATTGGAGGAATCCTTGCGATCATCGGCGTTATCGCATGCCCTATAACATCAGGAGACACAGCTTTTAGAAGTGCAAGACTGATACTATCTGAGATGACAGGATTAAATCAGAAATATATCAGAAACAGACTTATTATAACAATACCTCTTTTAGGTATTGGTGCTCTGCTTACTCAGCTTGATTTCAACGTTCTTTGGAGATATTTTTCATGGAGCAATCAGACACTGGCTATGGTCAGCTTGTGGGTTGCTACATCATATCTGCTAAAAAAGGCCAAGAAGCCATTTTACAGCCTTATGACTGCATGCCCTGCCACCTTTATGTCAGGAGTATCAATGACTTACATTCTGATGGCAGAAGAGGGATTTTCCATCAGTAAGAATATAGCGTACCCAATAGGCATGGCCTTTGCTGTAGCCTGCTTTGCAATATATGTATATTTTTGGCAGGGAAAAAAGAAATAATAATTGTTTAAAATTTATTTGCAAAAAACGCTTGACTTAGAGTTAACTCCAAGGTGTATCCTTTATTTGAAAATGAGTTATTGTATGAATTGGGCAACAATTAGAATGTAATAGGTAAGCAAAATGACGATCAAGGATGTTTGTAAAAAATATGACATCACTCCGGATACGCTTAGGTATTATGAAAGAGTGGGAGTGATACCAGAAGTTAATCGTACGGCTGGTGGAATAAGGGATTATACAGATGATGATCTTAAATGGGTTCAGAATGCTATCTGCCTTAGAGATGCAGGAGTTCCTATAGAGATGCTCATTGAATATGTAAGGCTTTTCCAAAGCGGAGATGAGACACTGGAGGCCAGATGCGATCTCCTGAAGGAAGCCAGAGAAGAAATACTCGCAGCCCGTGCAAAATATGATGAGGCTTTGAATAAACTGGATTACAAAATATCTATGTATGAAAAAGCTATAGTCAGAGGAGAGCTGATCTGGGAAGAAGAATGCTGCAAGAAGGACAAGAAACATGGATGAAAGACTTACTAATCTGCTTATAGATTCATTTACTAAGATATTAATTCCTGGACTTACCAGAACTATTCCGCTAACAGCGATTTCATTTTCAATAGCGCTAGTTATCGCCATAACCGTTGCAATTATTCAATTTGCACATGTTAAGGTGCTCTCACAAATTGCCAGATTTTATATCTGGATCATCAGAGGAACGCCGCTGCTTGTGCAATTATATGTTGTATTTTTTGGTTTACCGAACCTTGGAATTATAATTGATCCCTTTCCATGTGCCATTTTAGTTTTTTCACTAAATGAAGGAGCCTATTGTGCTGAGACCATAAGAGCTGCTCTTGAGGCAGTTCCAAAGGGACAGATGGAAGCCGGATATTGTGTCGGACTTAACTATTTCCAGATAATGCGCAGGATCATACTTCCACAGGCGATGAGAACAGCCTTCCCACCACTTTCCAATTCACTTATTGGAATGGTAAAAGATACATCTCTTGCAGCCAATATCACTGTAGCAGAGATGTTTATGGCTACACAGCGAATTGTGGCACGTACCTATGAGCCACTTGCGCTCTATATTGAAGTTGCGCTGATCTATCTTGTATTTTGCACAATACTTACAAGGCTTCAGAAAGTCGGCGAGAAAAAACTTAATGGATTGATTGGAGCTTGAAATGTCGGTTATTGAGATAAAAGATATGAAAAAATCCTTTCAGGGAAAGGAAATACTTCATGGCATCAATCTAAATGTTGATAAGGGTGATGTTATTGCAATTATTGGTCCGTCAGGATCGGGTAAAACAACACTTTTACGATGCATGAATTTTTTGGAAAAAGCAGACAATGGCACTATGATCTTTGAGAGCGAGAAATATGAGCTTGATAAGATAAAACATAAACAGATAGGCAAAATCCGCAGAAAGACTGCTTTTGTTTTTCAGAACTACAATTTGTTCCTGAACAAGACCGCACTGGAAAATGTTACTGAAGGCCTTGTAATAGCGCGAAAGATTCCAAAGGATGAAGCACATAAGATTGCTCTTGGTGCATTGGAAAAAGTCGGCCTTTTAGACAGAGCTGACTACAAGCCTTCACAGTTATCCGGAGGTCAGCAGCAAAGAGTAGCAATTGCCAGAGCTATAGCTACAGATCCGGACATAATCTATTTTGATGAACCTACATCAGCACTAGATCCGGAGCTGATCGGAGAGGTACTAGAAGTAATGAAGCGCCTTGCTGAAGATGGAATGACAATGCTTGTTGTCACACATGAAATGAGCTTTGCCAAAAACGTAAGTAATAAAGTCATTTTCATGGAGCAGGGAAATATAGTCAAGATGAGTTCTTCAAAGGACTTTTTTGAAAATCCTGATGATGAGCGTATAAAAACGTTCATCGTCAATATTGGAAGGTAATAGAAAGATTAAAGTGTAAGAGGAGAAGAAAATGAAGAGAAAATTATCTACAACAATCACTGCTGTTATTTTATCTGCTGCAATGCTTGCAGGCTGCAGCTCTGCAGAGACAACTGATACTCAGACTGCAGCTAATGAAAATGTATCTGAGACAGGAGCATCAGAAAGTGCTGAAACTCAGGAAGATACAACTGCAGAAGCAGATCAGCTTGCCCGTATCCAGGAAAAAGGCGAGATTGTGATTGCCATGGAAGGAACATGGGCTCCTTGGACTTATCATGATGAAAATGATGAACTCGTTGGATTTGACGTAGAAGTTGGTAAGCTTATTGCTGAGAAACTTGGAGTTGAAGCTACTTTTGTTGAAGGCGAATGGGATGGACTTTTTGCAGGTCTTGATTCAGAGCGTTATGACATAATCATCAACGGAGTAGAAGTAACAGATGAGAGATCAGAAAAGTATGATTTTACTGATCCTTACTGCTACATTCACACAGCACTTATTGTAAAAGACGATAATACAGATATTACAACATTTGAGGACCTTGCAGGCAAGACTACTGCCAACAGTATCTCAAGCACATACATGCTCCTTGCAGAAGAGTATGGTGCAAGTGTTCAAGGCGTAGATTCACTTGATGAGACTATTCAGATGGTACTTGCAGGAAGAGTAGATGCTACACTTAACGCTGATGTATCATTCTATGATTATATGAATGTGCATCCTGAAGCTGCTCTCAAGGTAGTTGCACTTACAGATGAAGCTTCACTTGTTTCTATTCCTACCCGCAAGGGAGACGATAGTAAGACACTTCGCGAAGCAATCAATAACGCAATTGAAGAGCTTCGTGCTGATGGCTCACTTGCAGCTGTTTCAGAAAAATATTTTGGCTCTGACATTTCAAAGGAATGATAGAAGGTATATAGTAAAAAAGATATTTAAGGAGGGTTACAGTTATGAAGATTATGCCTGGAACTGGTGGAGACACATATGTGCCTATGGAAGATCGTACTGGAGATGAGTCAATTGTGTATTTTACAAGAGACCGCTCTCCTGAAGGCTTAAGGAAGATCTATCAGTATGTAAAAGCACCTATTACCGGAAAAGTAGGTGTCAAGCTGCATACCGGTGAGGCTCATGGCCCTAATATTATTCCAAGACCTTGGGTAAAAGAGCTTTTTGAAAAAGATATTCCAGATGCTACAATCATTGAAACAAATACATTTTATGATGGCGACAGATATACAACAGAGAATCACCGTAAGACAATCGAAGTCAACGGCTGGACATTTGCTCCTGTAGACATCATGGATGAAGAAGGTACAATTACACTTCCTGTAGAAGGCGGAAAATGGTTCGATAAGATGAGTCATGGCAGTCATATGCTCAATTATGACTCAATGCTTGTTTTAACACATTTTAAAGGCCATACAATGGGTGGTTTCGGCGGCTCTAACAAGAACATCGGTATAGGATGTGCTGATGGTCGTATCGGTAAGGCATGGATACATGCAAAAGACGGTAACGACTGGGGTGTAAATACAGAAGAACTGATGGAGAAGATTACTGAGTCTACCAAGGCAACTATAGATCATTTCAAGGATCATATTACGTACATTAATGTAATGCGTAATATGTCTGTATCCTGCGACTGTGAAGGAACTCAGGCTGAGCCTGTTGTAACTCCAGATGTGGGTATACTGGCTTCAACAGATATCCTTGCTGTTGATCAGGCATGCGTAGACCTTGTATTTGCACTTCCTGCAGAGAGCAAGGAAGCACTTGTTGAACGCATCATCACTCGTCATGGACTTCGTCAGCTTTCTTACATGAAAGAAATGAAGATGGGTAACGACAGATACAGGATCATTGATATCGACAATGGCGACGTTGAGATCACAGCCCAGCAGGCTGTTGCTGGTATTTCTGGTAAATGGACACCTGATCAATATTAAAATAATGTGAGTAGTGAGAGAGTCAGTGGGGACGTATCAATTTGACTCATTTTGAAACAAAATGAGTCAAATTGATACGTCCCCACTGACTCGAAACTGGTTCGCCTAAATACTCACACAAATTCGTTTGGTTTTCTCAAAAACCCCTTGTAAAGGGCATTACAAAGTGTTACAATCTAAAAAGTGTTACGAGTAACACGGATTAAAGAAGAAAGAACACATTAGTGTATAGGTGAAGAAATGAGCTCTGTAGTGTTTGCTTAATTTAAAACTGCATAAGTATGGATATTCCTGTTTTGAACAGGATTATTTGTGTACGTTTAAATTAGATTTCACTATAAGCATTTCTTTATTTAAATACTGATGTTTGACTGATTGATTAGATCAGACTTTATATTATTTACAGGCATGTTCTTAAGTTTAGGTATACGGGCTAAAAACTAAAGAACATGATTCGGGATCAGCAAGGTAAGTAATATGGAGACATAATAGGATAAAAGTATTTATATAGTTGTGATTGTTTATTGAATCTATTTTGCGTATGCAAATCGTACGCAGAATAGATTTTTTTGTTATAAAAACGGAGGATTTATGAAAAATAATAAACAAAAAACTTTGTGGACCAAAGATTTTACGATAATAACATTAGGCAGTGTTGTGTCCATGCTTGGAAATGCCCTTTCAGGCTTTGCAATGAGCCTTATGGTGCTTGATATTTCCGGCTCTACGTTTTTGTATGCTATATATATTGTAATGTATACACTTCCGCAGCTTGTAATGCCTATGTTTAGTGGGGCTTTTCTGGATCGTTTTTCCAGGAAAAAAATGATTTATACATTGGACTACATATCTTCATTTATGTACCTGATTATGGCAATAGTACTTGGAACAGGTTGGTTTTCGTTTCCTGTTTTTGCAATTTATTGCTTTATTTTGGGATCTGTACAAAGTGTATATATGGTGGCATATGAGAGCTTTTATCCAATGCTGATCACAGAAGGAAATTATCAAAAGGCATATTCAATTGCCAGTGTACTTGAGACATTGTCAGCATTCATGGTTCCTGTGTCTACCTTTTTGTATAATCAAATTGGGCTGGCACCACTTCTTTTGGTGAATGGATTATGCTTTTTTATAGCAGCGACAATGGAAACCAGAATAGGAGCCAGTGAAGACTATATTGAGGAACAAAAAAAGACAAGAGATAAGGAAAACAGCTATTTTAAACAGATATTCCTTGATATAAAGGAAGGCTTTGAATATTTGTATTCAGAAAAAGGATTGTTGGCCATTGCAATGTATTTTGCAATATCATCATTATGTGGAGGTGTTTCAAGTGTAATAACTCTGCCATATTTCAAAAATAATTATGATAATGGTGAATATATTTACATGCTTGTCTGGGGAATGTCTATTCTTGCCAGGGGTATTGGCGGTGCGATTCATTACAGATGGAAGATACCTTCAAAGTGGCGTTATGCAATGGCTCTGATTGTATATGTATCAATCTCAGTTTTTGAAGGTGTTTACCTGTTTTTCCCTATACCGATCAAGATGCTATTGTGTTTTGGAGTAGGTATAGGCGGTGTTACAAGCTATACGATACGTATATCTGCAACTCAGAGTTATGTTCCCAATGAAAAAAGAGGCCGCTTTACCGGCGCTTTTAATATGTTAAATACGGTGGGAACACTACTTGGAGAGTTTATTGCAGGAGCTGCAACAATCATTGCACCTGAACGAATAGTGCTGCTAATAGCAATGCTTAGTTGCGCTGTTGGCGCCATAATCATAATTGGCGGAAACAAAAAACATGTTTCTTTGATATATAATCGTCAGCAGTAATAAGTTTTTTATGAAAAAGAGCCAGCATGGATTATCAGTGATATCCTTGCTGGCTCATATTTTTAAACATTTTCAAATGTGTTTACAATTTCACTATCAGGAGCCTTAGTAGTCAGACTTACAACAACGTTGACTACAAGAGCGATCATGAATGCAGGAAGCAGTTCATATATCGCAAAACCGCCGCCTAACTTGGCAATTCCAAATTTCCAGATAAATACGAATGCTCCGCCAGTGATCATGCCAGCCAGAGCACCCTGTAGGTTGGAACGCTTCCAGAAAAGAGATAGCAGGACAACAGGACCAAAAGCTGCTCCAAATCCAGCCCATGCAAAAGATACTATCTGGAATACTGAAGAATCAGGATCCTTTGCAATAAAGATGGCAATGATAGATATCAGAATAACAGTGACTTTAGCGACTTTAACCTGTGTTTCATCATCAAGCTTCTTTTTACCAAAAGCCTGTATAAGGTCTGCTGAGATAGCAGAAGCAGATGCAAGTAGCTGTGAATCGGCTGTAGACATGGTTGCAGCAAGGATTCCGGATAGTATAACACCTGCAATTATTGAAGGAAGGATGCCGTAAGAGCTCATGAGGTTAGTAATATAGATGATCACTCTTTCAGCATTGCCGCTGCCTTCAAGAACAGGTATAGAACCATTTGCACTCATGGCAAGACCGATCATTCCAATTAACAGTGCTACAAACATAGCAATTACAACCCATACGCTGGCAACTCTTCTTGAAAGAGCAATCTTTTTCTCATCGCCGATAGCCATGAAACGAACCAGGATATGTGGCATACCAAAATATCCCAATCCCCAGGCAAGCATTGAACATGCTGTAAGGAATCCGTAAGGTGATGAAGCTTTGTTAACAGGATCATATATTTCAGTGATACTAAAATAGCCTGGAAGAGATTTTGCATTATCTACAACAGCATCCCATCCGCCGGCCTGATGGATTCCAAAGATTATTACAATGATCAGTGAAATAGTCATAGCAATACTCTGTACAAGGTCTGTCATACAAACAGCCTTAAAACCGCCAAGAGAGCAGTACAGAGCGATGATGATTGCACTGGCGATCATTGCAAATAAGTAATTAACGCCGAACAGTGTATTAAAGAGCTTTCCACATGCAGCAAAACCGGAAGCTACATAAGGAATAAAGAAAACTACAATAACAACAGCAGATATAAGAGTAATTATATTTTTTTCATCTTTATATCTGGCAGCAAAATATTCTGGAATGGTGATCGCATTTAGCTGTTCTGTATATCTTCTAAGCTTGGAAGCCACAAACAGCCAGTTGAGATAAGTACCGATAGACAATCCGATGATTGTCCAGGTAGCGTCAGCCATACCTGACAAGTAAGCAAGACCAGGAATACCAAGAAGTAGCCAGCTACTCATGTCAGAAGCCTCTGCACTCATGGCAGCTACAATTGGACTCAGTTTCCTTCCGCCCAGATAGAAATCTCCAGCGTCATCATTTCCCTTGGAGAAAATAACTCCGATAAGGATCATCATCGCCAGATATAAGACGATTACTGCGCCTAAAACTATGTTTGTTCCCATTGGTTCCTCCCTTTTTGCAAAAAAAGTAGTGAAAAATGCATATTTATCACAAATATATTTAATACGCTACCATAGCAACGCAGTAAAGTCAATGCGATAGTTTCCATGAAAAATAAACTAATAATGGAGCTGTCGCCGAAAAAATGCGACAGCTCCATTAAATTGTGAGTATAAATAATTATGCAACTAAAGAATCGGAACAAGCAGTTTCCTTATCCTTAGCATATAATAATTTAAGTATGATAGGTGTTGCTACGCTAGAAACAATGATCAAAAGGATTACTGCAGTAAAATAAACTGATGAGATCATTCCAA
The DNA here is from genome assembly GCA_015056495.1 of Butyrivibrio sp. Lineage (GTDB taxonomy): Bacteria > Bacillota > Clostridia > Lachnospirales > Lachnospiraceae > Butyrivibrio. The sequence goes on along the minus strand of SVGC01000023.1, from coordinate 33,698 downwards.
CGGCAAGGCCTTTCTGTGAAACGATAAGAGCAACCTCGCCTCGTGTCATCATGCCGACACCGATCTTAAGAGCATCGCTTCCTTTATATCCAAGAAGTCTGGACATAAGGCCACAGCCTATGATCTTAGTTACAAGAGCTACAACAACGAAGCCCAGTGAGAAGAGCAGGAGCTCTACTGTAAGGTTATCAAGAGTAGTCTTCAGACCGATACTTGCAAAGAAGATTGGTCCAAAAAGCATGTAAGAATTGATATCCATTTTTTCTGCAATATAATCAGAATCCTCAAGTGAGCACATTATGATACCGGCAACGTATGCGCCTGTGATATCAGCGATTCCAAAATAAACCTCAGCTACATATGCAAAGATAAAGCAAATAGCAAGACCAAGGATAGGAATACGTCTTGTATGTGGATATTTAGCATCTATAAGCTTCATTACCTTGTAGAGAATGATACCAACGATAAAAGCAAAAACAAAAAACAGAACTGTACTAAATACAACTGACATTGGGTTTGAATCAGGTGTCTTAAAGCCGATAACGAATGTAAGAACGATGATACCAATGACATCATCAATAATAGCAGCACTCATGATAGTAGTGCCAACTTCGCCTTTGAGCTTACCAAGTTCACGAAGAGACTGAACAGTAATACTTACACTTGTTGCGGTCATGATAACGCCGATGAACAGAGCGCTGTAGAACTTATCTGTACCCAGAGCAGCTGCTCCGTAGAATCCCATGTACAGAAGTGTTCCACCAATTAATGGAACGAAAACGCCTGCACAGGCAATAAGAAATGCCTTAAGACCAGTCTTCATAAGGTCTTTGATATTTGTTTCAAGACCAGCTGAGAACATAAGGAGTATTACTCCTATTTCAGCCATCTGTGAGATGAAATCAGTTAGATCAACAATTCCAAGAACGCTAGGTCCGATGAGCAGACCGGCAATGATCTGACCAACAACCTGAGGAGCTTTGAGCTTACGGGCAATCAGACCGAAAAACTTGGATGTAATAACTATGATTGCTAGATCCAACAAAATCTTATATGAATCCATTATAATAATCCTCCTGTAATAAAAAGATATGTTTATTTTGATATTTAAAGTGGGGTCAAAACAAACATTGTCAAGTTTACAACATTGAAACAGTATTCGTAAGAACACTTTTAACCAAAAAAAATAAGTTGTATCCCATTGAATTAAGGTAAAAATGACTATAAAACTGCCTTATTGATAAATATGATCATTTTGATCTAATTTATGAGAAACATTCATGATCGATGACGCTGTTTGCCATTCAAAAATAATAATAAATAAGATATAATTAACAGGCATAGCTGAGGATTTTTGAAGAATAATATTCTCAAATCCAAGTTTTACAGAAAGAAGAACAATATATATGGCTAATGAAAAACTACTGATAATCGATGGCAGCTCCATGCTGGTAACAAATTACTATGGTAATCTCCCAAAGCAGATCTTATTTGAAAAGGATGAAGAAAAAAAGAAGCTTCATTATGACAAGATCCTGCATGCACCGGATGGCAGATATACCAATGCAATCTATGGAATGATCAGAACAATCAAAAAGATCATCGACAAACAGCAGCCTACACACATGGTGATATGCTTTGATAAAACACGAAATACATTTAGAAGAGAACTCTATGCTGATTATAAAGGTAACCGTGGAGAGACTCCTGATCCATTGAAAGAGCAGTTCAAGACCATGGAAGATATGCTTCAGGATATGGGCTTTGTTGTTGAATATTCAGACACCTATGAGGCTGACGATATAGCAGGTTCTTATGCTGCAAAGTTTGAAAAAGATATTCCGACATTTATCATGTCCAAGGACCATGATTATCTCCAGTTAATAAGTCCGTACACAAGGCTCTGGCTTGTTCAGACCAAGCAGGAGAGTGCTGATGAACTGATAGATAAGTACTATGGCAGATTCGGTGTTTCCAAAAAAGATGTCAACCTGCCTGATAAAGTCTTTGAGATGACTCCGGAAATATGCCTTGAGGAGTATGGTGTTGAACCTTGTCAGGTGCCAGACTGGAAGGGCATTACCGGAGATACTTCTGATAATATCCCTGGAGTAAAGGGTGTAAGCTCTGCTGCAGCACCTCTCCTTCGTGAGTACAAGACTGTAGAAGGTATCTACGAAGCTATCGATAAGGCTCCAACTGCAGCTGATCAGAAAGCACTCAACAAATACTGGAAAGAAAACCTTGGTATATCCAGATCTCCTCTCAATGCAATGATTCAATACAAAGATTCAGCTCTTTTATCCAAGAATCTTGCAACTATCAGAAAAGATTATCCGATAGAGAGAACTCTTGATGATCTGAAGATCAATGTTAATGAAGAGGAAAAATCAAAATGGCTCAAAGGCCTGGGAATAAAGAGTTTATAAAACTTTAGCCTTAAAATGCAAGAAAATAAAAAATATATTTGTGAATTATTACCTATTACTTTTGGGTTATCTCATGACGAATATAATTATGTGTTAAATACCATATGTGCTCACGGATGAGCTGCAAAAAAGCCCCCTTTACAGGGAGCTTTTTTGATATCTTAGGAAATAACTTTCCTAATTCATTCTATAATTTCAACACCGTTACACTTAGGAATAACGTCAATTGTGCCGTCTTCGTTATAAGTAAATTCAGCTACGCACACACTTCTATGGAACAGGCTGCCACCTTGAAGGTCTCCGGTATGGTAGAAGAGATATGAATGTCCTTTAAAATCAGCTATTCCAGGGTGATTAGTAAATACGCCTCCTTCAGAAGTCATTAGCACACCGCCGTATTTCCATGGACCTGTAGGGTTCTGGGAAGTTGAATAAGCCAGATGCTCTATATTAGCTCCCTCAGCAAAAGCTGCATATACCATGTAATACAGGCCATCTCTCTTATAGAACCATGGACCTTCGCCATAAGATGTGCCGGTATCGTGGCTTCCTTTTGCAAAAGATTCCTCTGTCATAGGCACTTTTACAATACCCACAGATTTATCATAAGAGATCATATCCTCATTCAGAAGGACATATCTCAGTTCAGGATTGCCAAAATACAGATATGCCTGGCCATCATCATCTATGAAAACAGTTGGATCGATGTCGTTCCAATCGCCTTCATCTATAAGAGGGTAGCCTAGATCAGTGTATGGACCTTCAGGCTTGTCTGATACGCCTACAGCAATAGCCATGCCGCCATTTGTCTTGTGGACAGGGCAGTACAGATAGAATTTGCCATTGCGCTCAACTGCCTGAGGAGCCCATGCTCTTGCATCAGCCCATTCGATATCATCCAGTGAAAAGATGACACCATGATCAGTCCAGTTGACCATATCAGTAGTTGAAAAGCAGCGCCAGTCATTCATTGTATAGAAATCATTTACAAGCTCGTCCTCATCATGAGTAGTATACAGGTACAACCTGTCCTTATATACCATTGGTGCAGGATCTGCAGTATAGATGTTTGTGATGATAGGATTTTCTTTAAATCTTACGTCTTCGCCCATTGAAGTATTCTCCTTATGCATAAAACCAGTAATAGCAAGTACGAAAAGTGTCAGTATAGATATAAGGGGGATCTTAACTTTTTTAAATTCAAAATAATGCATTGACAATAAGATGTTGCAGAAGCTGAGCTGCTGCAAATGCTACTCCAATCCCTGTTATACTCATAAGCCAGTAAGTTACGCAGTTATAGTTAAAACTCTTCCAGCACTTATATATCCTGAAAAGAGCAATAATATAAAATGCAATAAATGGAACCATAACAAGTGCAAATACCTGATATGAGAACAGGAAAAAAACAAACATACCTACTAATGCACCTGCTAAAAGTTTTAGCAGAGAATCCTTTGGATGCTTGTCTGTTATCTCAAGTGTCTTTTCTGATATCTCATCTACATCAACAAATATTTTTTTAAAATTGATAGTCAAACGTCCCTGATACTCTTGCATGGATTTTGCTTCGAAATCCGATTCATCTCCCCAATTGCCCATAACATCCTCCATTACTTGCTTATAATGTAAAATTATACAAATGCCTGTGTTGTTAAACTATGCAAATAAGAACAATTTGATGTCAGATAGTGCTATAAAATGATATAATTACGAAAGATTTATGTTTAAAGGGAGTTTATTATGAAAGAGCAAAAAAGTCGTTCTAACTTTTCTTCAAAACTAGGTTTTGTTTTGTCGGCTGCGGGTTCAGCAGTTGGACTTGGAAACATATGGAGGTTTCCTTATCTTGCTGCAAAATATGGCGGCGGCATATTTTTGCTTGTGTATCTGATCCTTGTTGTTACATTTGGATATACAATGATCGTGGCTGAGTCAGCTCTTGGTAGGATGACTCGCAAGAGCCCTGTTGGTGCCTACAGACATTTTGGCAAGGGCTTTGGTTTTAAATTTGGCGGATGGATCAATGCCATAATTCCGCTGCTGATCGTTCCGTATTACTCAGTAATTGGCGGATGGGTTTTAAAATATCTATATGCATTTATTACATCAGACATAACAGAGATTGCTTCTGATACTTATTTTACAGACTTCATATCCAGTGGCACACTGGTCGAGAACTGGTTTCTGGTATTTACACTTATTATCATCATCATTTTGTTCATGGGGGTTCAAAATGGTATTGAGAGAGTGTCCAAGTTTATGATGCCTATACTGGTAGTACTTGCAATTATCATTGCTATATATTCAGTTACAAGACCTGGAGCTTTATCAGGCGTAAAATATTTCCTTGTACCAAATCCTGAGAACTTCTCATGGATGACAATTGTAGCTGCTATGGGGCAGATGTTCTACTCACTGTCTATTGCTATGGGTATATTGGTTACTTTTGGCTCTTATATGAAAGATGATATGTCTATCGAGAGTGCTACTTCCAACGTTGAAATATTTGATACAGGAATAGCTATTCTTGCAGGTCTTATGATCATTCCTGCAGTATTTTCATTTTCAGGAGGAGATCCAAGCGTATTAAATGCTGGACCATCTCTTATGTTTATTACTATGCCAAAGATTTTTGCATCAATGGGATTTGGAAGACCTGTTGGAATAATGTTTTTTTTACTTGTATTTTTTGCAGCCATGACAAGTGCAATAGCACTGGCAGAGAGCGTTATATCTACTTTTGAAGACGAACTGCATCTCAGCCGTAAAAAATCAGCAGTGATTCTGGCAATTGTTATGATAGCGCTGGGAACTCTTAGCTCTTTGGGATATGGACCACTTGCAACGGTCACAGTTATTGGCATGCAGTTTTTGGATTTCTTTGATTTCCTTACTAACTCAGTCATGATGCCTATTGCAGCTATGGCTACATGCATACTTATCATCAGGGTTATCACTATCGACAAAATTGGGGAAGAGATCACTAAAAATGGAGCACCATTCAAGAGAAAAGTGGTATTTAAGTATATGATCAAGTATCTGTGCCCATTCTTTATAGCAATCATATTACTAAGCTCAATTGCCAGCGTGTTTGGCTGGATAACAATTTAATATAAGACTTGGAGGGTTACTATGAATTATTTTGAGAAGGGGAAAGACTATCTTATCTACAGATACAATGGCGAAAGTGTCAGAGTATCTGCATGGGGTGATGATTCATTTAGGGTTGAATCAGTATTTCTAGGGGACATCCCAGAGGGGAGCATTGCACTGGCTGATAAGACAGAGCTTCCTCAGACAAAAGAGGTTACTGTCAGCTTTTTGGATGATGAACATGCAGAGATCACTAACGGTCTCATCACAGCCAAAATGTTTGTACAGGGCTGGGGAAAAAAGCTACAGCTGTCTTTTTATAACAGCAAGACAGGCAAGCTCTATCTTCAGGAGATTACTAATGGCAATGCACTTGCATTAAATGCCAGATCCTATATACAGCAGCCTGGTGGCAGTTTCAGAATCAAGCAGAGTTTTATATCAGATCCTGAAGAAAAAATCTATGGAATGGGTCAGTATCAGGAAGAGAGGATGAACCTCAAGGGTACCAATCTCGAGCTGGCTCATAGAAATTCTCAAGCGTCTATTCCTTTCTATGTATCAAGCTTTGGATATGGATTTCTGTGGCATAATGCTGCCATTGGAGAGGTTCATTTCGGCACAGACATCACACAATGGGTTGGAGAATGCTCTGACAAAATAGATTACTACATTACCTGTGGTGATACCCCTGCTGATATTATGCATCATTATATGCTGGCAACAGGATTGCCTCCTATGATGCCTGAGTACGGTATGGGTTATTGGCAGTGCAAACTCAGATACTACAATCAGGAGCAGGTGTTAGAGATTGCCAGAGAATATAAAAAGCGCGGCATCCCACTTAATGTACTGGTAATAGATTATTATCACTGGAACAGATGCGGTGATTGGAGATTTAGCAGCGAATTTTTCCCGGATCCAAAGAAGATGTTTGATGAACTCCACGAAATGGGAATTGAGCCTATGGTATCAGTCTGGCCACAGGTAGACTATCGTTCTGAAAACTATGAAGAGATGAAACAGCAGGGACTTCTTGTAAAGAGTACACGTGGCATTGATATCCAGATGTTATATCTTGGAAATAATGTATTTATAGATACAACCAACGAAAGAGGCAGAAAATATCTCTGGTCCAAGATAAAACAGAATTATGCGGATATCGGAGTTAACACATTCTGGCTTGATGAAGCGGAGCCCGAGTTTACAGAGTATGACCACACTCTATATAGATATGCTGCCGGTCCTGCAGCCAAGATAGGCAATATATATCCAAGAGAATATGCCAGAGCATTTTATGAAGGGCAAAAGGCACAAGGACAGAAGGATATCATCAATCTGATCAGGTGTGCCTGGGTTGGCTCTGCAAAATACGGAGCTCTGGTATGGTCAGGAGATATATTCTCAAGCTATGAAGATTTCAGAAAGCAGATCTGCGCCGGAATACACATGGGACTTGCAGGAATACCTTGGTGGACAACGGATATCGGTGGTTTTCATGGTGGCAACATTGAGAGTCCTGATTTCCAGGAACTGCTTATCAGATGGTTTGAATTTGGAACGTTCTGCCCTGTAATGCGAATGCATGGTGACAGAGCGCCACATACTGATATATATAGTGCTGATGGTGAGAGACGCGAGCACACAGGCGCACCAAATGAAGTGTGGAGCTATGGTGAAGATAATTGCAGGATCATGACCAAGTATATCCAGCTTCGTGAAAAAATGAGAGATTATACCAGAAGTGTTATGAAGACTGCTCATGAACATGGTGATCCTGTAATAAGAGCTCTGTTCTATGAGTTTCCGTCAGATAACGCCTGCTATGATATAACTGACGAGTACATGTATGGCCCGGACTATCTCGTAGCTCCAGTATGCCATGCCCATGAATTTAGCAGAAAAGTATATCTCCCAGCAGGTTCAAGATGGAAAAACTATTTTGATGGCCAGGAATATGAAGGTGGACAATGGATTACGCAAGAGGCTCCAATTGACGTAATCCCTGTATATACAAGGCTTTGAATGTTGTAAACCACAGGTAGAGTGACAAAAACAGCAGCACCTACCATAATTCATGGTAGGTGCAAGTATATATTGATGGAGGTGTCGGATGGACTGCGTAAGCATGGGGAAGAGTTTTTTTGTTTGCGAGCATCCTTTTTTAGACATTTTATGATTTTCATAGTACAATGGATGAGTTACTTTACAAAAATAAGGAGATTTTGAAATGAAGATAGCAGTAACTTATTCAGATGGAGAAGTTTTTCAGCATTTTGGTAAGACAGAGCAGTTTAAAGTATATGATGTAGAAGATAAAAAAGTAGTTTCAAGTGAGGTTATTGGTAATAATGGCCTTGGCCACGAGGCACTGGCAGGACTTCTTGCAGATAACAGCATTGATGTACTAATCTGCGGTGGCATGGGTGAAGGTGCCAAGAATGCCCTTGCAGAAGCAGGCGTAGAAGTTGTTTCTGGAGCGCAGGGAGATGCAGATAGTGCTGTTGAGGCTTTTCTTAAGGGTGAGCTTGAGTCAAAAGGTGTTAATTGTGATCATCATGATCACCACGAGGAAGAGCATGGCTGCGGTGGTTGCGGTAATCACGAAGAAGCTGAAGCAGAAGGTTGCCCTGGCTGTGGCAGTAATGAAGATGATGAAGAGGGCTGCGGAGGCGGTTGTGGCGGCTGCGGCGGTGGATGTGGCGGATGCCATGCACCAGAGATCATCCTTGAAGGCAAAAATGCCGGTAAAAATGTAAGCGTTCACTACAGAGGAACTCTTGATGATGGTTCAGAATTTGATTCATCATATGGCAGAGGTCAGACACTTGATTTCATCAGTGGCGCAGGCATGATGATACCAGGATTTGACAAGGCTGTAGTTGATATGGAAGTTGGACAGAAAGTTAATATCCATCTTGAGCCAAACGAAGCTTACGGTGAGTATGATGAATCAAGAGTACTTAATCTTGAGATCAGTGAACTTCCAGGATCAGAGAACTTAACTGTTGGTCAGCATGTATATCTCCAGAACACTATGGGAGGAGCTTTCCCGGTAGTGGTAAAAGAGAAAACAGATTCCAATATCGTACTTGATGCCAACCACGAACTTGCTGGAAAAGCATTGAACTTTGAGATTGAGCTTGTAAGCGTAGCGGAGTAATATAGATGTAGTGTCTTTAATAAATTAAGGACACTACATTTTTTTGTTATGATAAAGGGGAAAATATGAAAAGAAAATCTATTATCAGTCTGTGTCTGACCACGTCTCTGGTTCTATGCTCGTGTTCAGGAAATCAGACTATTCAGGAAAGTCCGGATCAATCCAATTCACAAAGCACATCGACTAATGAAGTAACAGCTGCATCTACGCAGGAAAGCACAGCGACAGAGTCTGAAAATACTCTTGAGACAGGAAGTTCAGTTAGAAACTTCTTTTTAGGTAATGAGGAGACTATCTATTACAATCCTGATCTTGTACCGTCTGTACCTCAGTATGAAGTGGCTGCTGATCTGTCCAATGTAGACATAAACAAAAACCTGTCATGGTTTTTCTCAGGCGAATATCCTGCATATCAGCCAATTGCAGAAAAACTTGCTCAGAATTATTTTGTTGTTTGGCCTGAAACAACTAATGAATTTTATGAGATATATGAAGCAAATCGCTATAACATGACACCAAGTTTTGTATCAGTTGATTCTCTAATGCATACATATCATTTATATTTCTCATATTTAATGAAAAATACAGAGAGAAAATATCTTGCACAGAGTTTGAAAGACTTAACTGGCAAGATGCTTGAAATATCTGCATCACAGTATCAGGAACTTAAAGGAACTGATTGGGAAAATGCAGCTGCAAGGAACGTGGCTTATTTTGATGTAGCAGCATCACTACTTGGGGTATCTACTTCAGTGCAGATAGATAGTGATATTGCCTCAACTGTTCAGACAGAGATTGATAGGATCAATGCTGCTGAAGGTATAGAAGAGTCCCTTATAACAGGTGTAAATGAAGACTATACTCAGTATATAGTCAGAGGTTACTACGAGGGAGATGAAGAGCTTGAAGCATATTTCAAGGCTATGATGTGGTATGGTCGCATGTCTTTCAAAGCTGATGATGAAGATCTTGATAGAAGTGCGCTGCTGATCAACCTTGCAATTGAAGATAGCGGCAAAGATAATTGGGAGAACATTTATCAGATCACATCATTTTTTGCCGGTGCATCAGATGACTGCGGTTATTATGAATACATAGATGCCATAGAAAATGCATATGGCGGGCTTCCTACGGTATCAGAGCTTTCTACAGATGAAACATCATTTAAAACATTTTGTGATCTGACAAAAGAGATGAAGGCGCCGCGAATAAACTCAATTGCCGTTAATGATGGAGAAGATAATGTGATAGTCAGCTACAGGTTTATGGGCCAAAGATTTAGTATTGATGCAGCTATTTTCCAGGATCTGATCTATCAAAATGTAAAAGAAAACAGCAACGGCGATAAACGTATGCTTCCGGATGCATTAGATGTTCCTGCAGCACTTGGCTCTGATGTTGCATATGATATTCTCTCCGAAGAAGGTAAGACTCAGTACGAAGGTTATGATGACAATCTTAAGTCCCTGCAGGATGAGTTCAATACATCAGACCAGACTATATGGAATGCAAGCCTGTATTCAAACTGGCTCTATACGCTGCGCCCTCTTCTTGATGAAAAGGGAGAAGGCTACCCATCATATATGACAACAGATGAATGGTCCAAAAAGAATCTTGAGACATTTGAAGGCTCATATGCTGAATTAAAGCATGACACAATCCTGTATAGCAAGCAGTCTATGGCCGAGATGGGTGGAGAAGAACCTGAAGAACTTGATGATAGAGGTTACGTAGATCCACAGCCTGTTGTGTATTCAAGATTCATCAATCTTGCTAATAATACAAGAGATGGACTGGATAGTTGCGGAATGCTTGGCGACGAGGATAGGGACAATCTGAATCTGCTTAGTGAGATGGCTATGCAGCTTTTGACCATTTCTGAAAAAGAGCTTGTTAATGAAAGCCTTTCAGATGATGAATATGATTTTATCAGATGCTATGGCGGAAATCTGGAACATTTCTGGTATACAGTATTTAGTGAAGGTGTAACTGATCATACAATACAGTCAGAAGAAGCACCTTGCCCTGTGGTTGCTGATGTTGCAACAGATCCAAATGGAAGTGTGCTGGAGGTTGGCACTGGATATGCTCACACCATTTTTGTAATAGCACCTGTTGAAGGCGAGCTGAGAATCTGCAGAGGTTCTGTATATAGTTTCTATGAGTTTGAGCAGCCAATGTCTGAAAGACTTACAGATACTAAATGGCGTCAGATGATATCTTCTTACTACATAGATGATGATTATAACTATGTAGAAAATGATAACGTCATGACTCAGCCTGATTGGACTCAGAGTTACAGAGCTGAAGCTAATTGGGATAATTGATGTATGTTTAAAACGATATCTAAAACTGTAAAAAATAAACTATTCTTTATAATAAGTGCTGCTGTAGCTATGGCTGCAGTAGCGCTTGTTTTATACTGCTATTTTTTATCCAGACCATTTATAGGGATTTCTTTTCAGGAAAAAAATATAAATCTCACTCCAGAATATACCTGTGATCTACAGGATAAGATGCTGGATATTGCTGATACAGAAGGTAATTTAATATGGCAATCCGATAGAGATATCAAGGTGCAGGATGTTCTTGCTCTTGATCTGAATATGGATGGTCAAAATGAACTTGCAATTCTATGCTGGAAAAAGGGTAAATATGGCCCTGATATGCCTTTCTGGGAAGAGGATGATATTTCTAAGTGGTCACAGCATATTTATCTGTATGAGCTGCGAGAAGGGCAAATAAAGGCTATATGGATGGCATCTGATATCGGTCTAGTTGCAAAAGAGTGGAAAGCTCTAAAAGTAGGTGATATAGAAGCCATACTTATCAAGGACACTAACGATACAATCACAATGTGGCGCTGGGACAGTTGGGGGCTTAAAATGGCTGATTCGACTGTGGATTTTGTATGTGTAGGCGATAACCTTATCCAAAAAAGCATTTATGAACAGGGGCTTTTAAATGGCAAGAAATTTGACTATCTCTATGATGATTTTAAAAAAGAAATCAAAAACGTAGATTTTGCAGTAATAAATCAGGAGACAATATTTGTTGATAAGGCAAACATGTATAGTGGTTATCCTTCCTTTGGAACGCCAATAGAAGTAGGACAGGCCATGGCAGATGCAGGTTTTAATATAATAACACTTGCTACCAATCATGCCCTTGATAAGGGAAGGTATGGAGTCAATGTTACAACCTCTTTTTATGATGAAAAGGGCATAACGTACCTTGGAGCCAGGAATGAATCTGATGAGTGTGAATCATATAAGATAATTCAAAAGTGCGGCATAAAAATAGCCTGCTTTAATTATACTTATGGTCTTAACGGAGTTGATACTTCGGATAAGGCAAAAGAGCAGGATATAGTAGATGTCCTTCCGGATAGAGAGAGCCTTAGCAAAGAAATAGCGGATGCCAGAGAAAATGCAGATGCAGTGATTGTCTTTATTCATTGGGGCAATGAATATGAAAATGAGCCAAACGAAGAACAAAGGAGTCTGGCTCAGTTTATGTGTGACTGCGGAGTAGATATCATAGTAGGAACTCATCCCCATGTGATCCAGCCATGGGAAGAGCTCACATCATCGGAAGGTCATAAGACTATTGTTTATTATTCACTTGGCAACTTCATATCAGGTCAAAACATTGAAGGAACTGACATAGGAGGCATAGCCAGATTCAGTATAGGGTACACTATGGACGGAGTAGGTATTACAGCGCATAGTTTTGAGGAATTTCAACTTAAATATTGAATGATAATAAATAATCCGTATTTTATTGCATTGTATGTGGTTGAACACAAATGCAAAAAAAACGGATTATTGCTTTATTCAGGAGCCTTTTTTAGTGGTGCTCTGAATTGGAGGCGGCGGATGCCTTCGATATTTTCAAATTGAATCTCATAGGTATGAGCCTTTTCGTCAATGTCAGTGACTGTGCCTTTTCCAAAAAATTCATGCAAGACCTTGTCGCCTACTTTGAAATCGGCCTTTGGCAACATGGAAGATTCAGCACCGTTGTAGGCAATCCTTGTCTTACCTACGCATTCAATCAGCCCTGGCTCAATATCTCCCAGGAAAGAAGACTGTTTTATAGAGTAAGTGCCTGTCTTGGAGGCATAGCTTGAGAGATACAGCTCTTTTCTGGCTCTGGTCAGAGCTACATAAAATAGGCGTCTTTCTTCTTCCAGCTGATCTTCATTTTGCAGTTTACCGCTAGGAAACTGGCCTTCCACCAGACCCGGGATAAATACTGCATCAAATTCAAGCCCTTTGGCAGTGTGAATGGTCATGATCTTTACAACATTTTTATCTTCATCATCATCCTGTGCGCTGAAGAGGGCATAGTGAGCCAAAAGGTCTTCCAGTTTAATAGGATTGTCGTTTTCCTTTTCAAGGGAAGCTATATTGGATAACAGTTCGCTTACGTTGTCTATTTTTTGCTGATCTACGTCCATCTGCAGTTCTTTTCTATAGCCTATATCAAGAACCTGGTTAGCGATGTCAACGCAGCTCATTTTGTCAAAATAAGCGTGTAATCGGGATATCTCTTTGTAATAGTGAACCAGTGGTTCACGTTTCTCCTTACCCTTTAGTATCAGGTCTCCAAGGGCATTAAAAAGAGACATGTCCTGTGACTGGGCATATTTACGCAGATCTTCCAGCGATTTCTTGCCAAATTTACGCCTCGGACGGTTTATAGTCCTTTCAAAATCATCATTTTTCATATCATAGACCATACGCATGTAGGATATGGTGGTGCGAATCTCTTCAGAACTGTAGAACTTGGCACCGCTCACTATCTTGTATGGAATCTTATCCGCAACCAGAGCCTCTTCCAGTTCTCTAGTCTGAAAAGAAGATCTTACAAGTACAGCGTTACTGTCATATCTGTATCCCTTATCTATACGTTCTTTTATCTTGTCGCAGATCCACACTCCTTCTTCTTTTTCGGAAGAAAGCATGTTGTATAAAGGCTTTGAGCCGCTTTTGTTGTTGGTCACCATCTTTTTAGGAATACGGTTTTTGTTGGCTTTGATAAGTGATGCAGCAGTTGCGACAATCTCAGGAGTGCTCCTGAAATTGAGATTTAGAGGAAAATCTATAGCATTCTTATAGCGCTTATCAAAATTGATCATATATTCAACTTCTGATCCACGCCACCCATAGATATTCTGGTCATCATCACCTATTACAAACAGGTTCTTGAATTTGCCGGATATAAGAGATAAGAGTTCTTCCTGATCGTTGGAAACATCCTGATACTCATCACACAGCACGTATTGGCATTTATCCTGCCATTTTGCAAGGGCATCCGGAAAATGATTAAAAATGTATATTGTCATCTGGATAAGATCTGTAAAATCAAGTAGGTAGTTATTTCTCTGATGTAACAGGTAGTTCCAGTAAATACGCATGAAAGTATCAGATTCACTTACAGCCGCTGATTCAAGCTCTTTTTTATCAGGACCTGTAAGATATGGAATATATTCATGAGATATCTTGTATTCACCTATGCGCTCTAAAACACTTGCAGCAGTAGTGTCTTTAAGCTCCAGAGCCTCCTCGTCAGTGACTTTTTTGACCAGATCGATCTGATCATTATGATCCAGTATGCCAAAGACCTTCGGCCAGCTCAGTCGATATATTTCCTCTCCAAGAACCAGATTACCAAAACCGTGAAAAGTCCCCATAAAACAATTGGAATCATCGCCTACAAGGTCTTTCAGCTTTTTCTTCATTGAAGAAGCAGCCTTGTTGGTAAAGGTGAGTCCAACGATGGAGGATGAGTCAATATAAAGATTTTTGATCAAAAATGCAATTCTATGTGTAAGGCAGAAAGTCTTACCGGAGCCCGGTACTGCAGCACAGCGTTGGTAGCCTTCTGTTGTCTCTATTATCTTCTTTTGTTCTTTAGTAGGATTCATCTAATTCTCCAAAGCAAAATGCAAACGTATATTCGATAGAAAATATTATATTGTATATCAGATAAAAAAGCAATAAAAAGACCCAATCCCGGTATAAATCAGGATTGGGCAATAAATAGTCAAAAATCTCGAAAACAAGCCATATAAAAGCAGTTTCGCTACAGGGCTTGTTTTCCTCTTGAATCACTTTCTGTTTGAAGTTATAATATCACATTTTCATTCGAAATATAGCGTTTTTCCTAGGATTTAATACAAAGAATAAGATCATTCCAAATACAAAACATGAAATAACTTCACCAGCACCAACTGTTAATGTGAAATACAACAGCGTTCCAGGGAATACATATACTTTCATAAGAACCTGTGGAACAACGATCATATTTGCTATGATCGGAGGAATTGGAGCAAGCCATTTTGCAACAGGATACTGCTTCATATATCTGCCAATGAGATATGTGAGGATAGCGCCAATAAGTGTTGCCAATGAGCCAAATACTGTGTCAAGAACCATACATCCTGTGAGAATATTAGCTAAAATACATCCTACAAAAAGACCAGGGATAGCTGCCGGTGTGAAGTATGGCAGAATTGTGAGTGCCTCTGAAAATCTTACCTGTACTGCATAGTTGGCAAGGCCAAAAGCATTGGCAATGAGTGTCAAAATGACATAGAGCGCTGCAATTACAGCAGCCTGAGTGATAAATAGTACCTTTGTGTTACGCATATTTTTTTCTCCTTTAGTTTTGTTTAATGTCAGGAAGGTCTCGAACTGACATATTGCATTTTTGTCTGTGTATAAAAACAAACTAAATTATAATATCATCGTATCTTATAACTGTCCATGGTTAATCTCATAAATACGCTTTTTTGATGGTCAAAAGCACATTGTTTTAAACTCCTTTTCAGGCAAAGAAAAACTCAGTCATCACACATCACAGCTAAGAGGAGATTCTTAAGAACTGAAATTGTATAAATGACTGAGTTTTTCTTAATAGTTTGATCAGTGGTTTAAGTTAGAATGATTTAGCAAATTTTTTAACATCATCTATAGATGAGTCAACTGCCTTACTCTTTAAATAGCAGGTGTTAGTTTCTACTTTAATTCCTTTGTTTTCCAATGACTTACGCATTATATCAAGAGCATGCTTGGATAACCATGAAGTTGAAAACAGAACAGCTTTTCCTACTTTATCAGAAGAAAGAGTATCTAAATAATTTTTTAGATTCTCATCAATTCCATAAGCGTATAATGCGCCACCAATAAATAGTACATCAACCTTTTCAGTAATTGGAGCAGCTGAAGCTTCTACAGACAATGCCTGTACCCCTACAGACTCTGCAATAGCATCTGCAACCTTTTTGGTATTACCAGATCTTGAATAATAGCGAACTGCGTATGACATAATTGCCTCCTTATATATGATATAAAATGTTTTGCTAAATTTGATTATAAATATACAACCATAAGCAGAATATGTAAATAGCAATTAAATAGTACACAATGCAAAATACGCAAACGCTCATAAATAAAGGCACTTGCAATATATATCATAAAACAAGGATTACTTGCACCGTGTGGTATAATGGTAGTTGTAATTGTTATGAAGGGAGTTTTTATATGAAAAAACGATTATTATCTATTATCATTATTTCATCAATGCTCGTTTCTGCTTGTTCTGCAGCAGATAGTGCAGATGAAATGACATCTACCGAAGCAAGTACCGCACAGGATGATGCAGCGACCAATGCTTCTTCAGGAGAGATCGCTGAGGAAGAGGTATCTGTTTCAGAGCTTGCCAGCGGCACTCCTTGGATCAATTCTGATCTGAAGGAAAATGTAAATGAGGATACTGTAACTGACCCGAAGGATGATTTTGCACTCTATGCTAATAAAGACTGGATAAACGCCAACTCTATTCCTGATGGCTATAATGTATGGTCACATTATAGTGAGCGGGCAAAAGATGTACAGGATGAGTGTCTGGAATTATTAGTCGATGATACATTGGAAAGTCATGAGTCAGAACTTATCCAGAATCTCTACAACTATTATCTTGACTGGGATAGCAGAAATGAAGTTGGTGTATCTCCATTGGAAGATATAGCTACTCAGATACTTGATCTTAAGACAATAGATGAGGTATCTGAAATGCTCACAGCTGATGAAACCAGAGATGAGCTGGATGGATTTGTAGGATTTGGAATATCTTCTGATATCAATGATTCTACAATGAATGTTCTCTATGTTGATACTGCCGGACTTCTGCTTGGGGATTCTGCAGAATACAGTGATAGAACTGAGTACGGAGATATCATTTATAATTATAGACATGATATTTTTGTATACCTGGCACGACGTCTGGGAATGGATGAAGATGATGCCGAGGAAGTGTTCAGCGAAGCTATTGATTTTGAAACCCTGTTAAGCGGTTCTATCAAAACTTCTGAAGAGCAGATGAGTTCTGATTATATCTCATCAATCAACAATCCAATGAAATTTGATGAGGTTTGTGGACTGTTATCTAATTATCCATTGGAGGAAATCCTTACTGCAGAAGAATTAAAATATGATGGTACCTACATAGTAACAGAGCCTGACTACTTTGCTAAACTTGATGAAGTATACAATGATTCCAATTTACAGGGTATTAAGGCTGATATGTACGTAAATTACCTGTTGGGTAATGCCTCATATCTTGATGAAGAAACATATGAATACATCATTGACACTCAGAATGCATATCTTGGTACCAGCGGACGTGTCAGCGATGAAGAGGCTGCTTATAATGTAGTAGCTAATTATCTACCTACAGCACTGCAGCTTGTTTATCTTGATAAATATGGTTCAGAAGAAGCCAGACAGAATGTTGAGGATATCTGTCAGGAAGTAATTGATACTTATAAGGAAATGCTTGGTGAAAATGACTGGCTTTCTGATGAAACCAAGTCTTATGCTATAGCCAAGCTTGATACTATGAAGATCCATGCTGCATATCCAGATAAATTCAGAGATATGTCCGGTCTGGATATCAGTGATATGTCATATTATGAAGCAGTATCAGCTATCAGTGAATTTGATACAGAATATGCTCTTAAATCACTGGGACAGCCTGTAAATGACGATTACTGGGCTGATGGTATGAATATACTTGAATGTAATGCATATTATGACCCATCTGCTAATACTATCAATATGATCATCGGTATGATGGGTGAGCCTTTCTATTCAGATGATATGTCTACAGAAGAGCTTTATGCTTCTATGGCAGCTTTCTGGATTGGACACGAAGTATCACATGCCTTTGATTCCAACGGCGCTCAGTATGATGCTGATGGTAATCTCAATAACTGGTGGACTGAAGAAGATCTCGAAGAGTTCAATAACCGAATCGCCAAGCTGGATGATTACCTTGATACGCTCGTTCCATTTGAAGGTTACAGCGTAACAGGAAGTAATGTAGATACAGAAATGCTCGCAGATATTTCAGGTGTACAGTGTGCACTCAGAATGGCAGCCAAGATCGAAGATTTTGACTATGCAGCATTTTTCACTAAGTATGCTCAGATGAATGCTTCAATTGATCTATATAGCTATGATCTTATGATGCTCCAGCAGGACGAACATCCTCTGAATTACCTCAGGACTAATGTTCCTGTCCAGCAGTTTGACGAGTTCTACGAAGCCTTTGATGTTCAGGAAGGCGACAACATGTACCTTGCCCCTGAGAGTAGAGTATTGGTTTGGTAAACTGATAAAAACGTATTAAAAAAGATCTTTATCTCCTATAAGAACGGGAGATGGAGATCTTTTTTCTTTTACCCTTAAAACAATTGTCTTGAACAAACACTAAAGATAATATCACATATTTACATTGAACAGATTTCTAAGTTCATTGACAATATCTTCTGAATCAGCATCTATACAGACAGCTTCATTGATCTCTGAAAGGCTCTTTAACTGATCTTTGTCTGAATCGCTCATCTCATAACCGATTGTATATACAGATATTCCAAGTCCACCTACGATAGGAGTGATACGGTTTAAGCTGTATCCGGCATTCTGAGCACCATCTGACAATACAAACAGCATACAGTTAGCATCAGGAACATCTTCCTTGGCATCAAGGAGCATCTGGAGTCCTACAAGAACTGCATCGTAGGTAGCAGTCTGACCGCCTACAGTAAGATCTTTGACCGCGCCGCTGAAATATGCTCTTTGAGTATTATCGAATTGGGCAACCGGAAGATTTATATATACATCATCACTATAACTTACAAGTCCTACATAGTTACTGGAATCAATATACTGCATCGTATTAAGAAGTGAATCCTTGAGTGAAGTAATACGAGTACCATTCATAGAGCCTGATATATCAGTGACGAATACTGCGATTGTAGGTCTTGATCCGTTCTTGTTGGTCTTCCATACTTTCTGTGCAGAGAGATAATCAGAACCTGTCATACCATAATCTTCAGATACGTAATCATCATCAAGATTGAAACCTCTGTCAGTAGCCATCTTCTGAGCTTCATCAGTAAGACAATATTCTATGAACATCTTAGCAGCTTCAAGTCTGTCACCTTCTGTCCAGCTGAAGGCATAGGCAGGATGGTCGTGGCGTACACCTGCAGGAGTATATACGTAGTTTTTAAGGTCAGCTGAGTTGATATATGTCTGCTTCTCCATAACCATGGCATTGATGATGCCTTTTTCCGCAGAAGCCTTGAGTATAGAAGTAGTATATGCTGCAGTTGGTGCATTGTTCTGATACTCTACAAGCTTGGATACTGCATTTTCTGAAAGAGGATCAGCTGAGTCAAAAGAGTGAAGCATGGAGCACAGGATGTTCATACCTGTAGCAGATGTATATGGATTAGTATAAGCGAATACAAGATCACCTTCGATGGCTGCTTGAAGTACGCCGTCTACAGTTACTTCGCCGTATTTTTCTGAATATGTATCATATACATCTTTGGACAAAAGTATACCTGCAGTATTACCTGCAAGTCTGTCAGCAAGGAGAGTGGTGTTGACACCGCTTGCATTAAGCATATCTCCCCACATGTAGTTAGAAGGTATGTATACATCTGGCTTGTAGCCGCCTTCTGTTATGTAAGTAAGAGTCTCACCTGAAGAGATCTTCCTTATAGAGACGCTTACACTCTGGCCATTGATAGTATAGCCTTCCTTGTTGAAGTTCTGACCTACAGCTACCAGCCATTCATCCGGATAACTGCTACCGGAGAACTCTGAAGGTGCAGCGATCTCGATGTTAATGTTTCCGCTACCTGTCAGCACCATCTCAAAGGTATCAATATCTGCCAGTGAATCAGCTACAGATGCTTCTGACATATCTACGTCAAGTCTTGGTGATACAGTAGTAGGGTTGATATCCTTTACAAAAGTGTCAAGCTCTGAAACAGCATCATCATAGCTTAGTGCATTGTCCAAAGTTGAGTTTCCGGTCTTGACGCCGGAACAGGCTGTAAGTGATACAGCCAGGGCAAGTGAGATTACCCCATTGATTACTTTTTTCATAAATAACTCCTCCAATTTTTTAATTATATGAATGCTTTAGGGACATTCCTATAGCATCAGCATATCCTTGGATCATTGTAACTGCATCTGTGTCTTCATTCTGCTCATTGGTATATCTTGCCATCTGCAGAAGGAACTCTTTGGAATTGTTCATAAGCTCTTTGTTATTATCAAGGATTATCTGTGATTCAGAGCTGAACTCATCGCCTGACTCCAGCGCTACATACAGATTGACTATGCTCCTGCAGTTGTGATATACAGCGGATTTAACGCTTCCCATGATTTCTTTCATGTTGGTGAATTCAGACATATCATTGAATTCGAACAGCTTTTCATTTCTCTCTACATATTCATCTATCTGATCCATATCATGTAAGAGAGCAGTTCCTGTGGGAACAAAGCCGCTTTCTTCATTCATTAGATCTCTAATAAGACCACGTACATCTTCTTTTTTCTTGCGGATCTCTTCCTGTCTGGCAGCTTCCTCGGCAGCGAGCTTTTTGAGCCTTGCGCTTTCTTTGGCACGATATCTGATGATCATTGATATACATACAACTGCGCTTATGATAC
The DNA here is from genome assembly GCA_015056495.1 of Butyrivibrio sp. Classification (GTDB taxonomy): domain Bacteria; phylum Bacillota; class Clostridia; order Lachnospirales; family Lachnospiraceae; genus Butyrivibrio. Next base: position 12,969 of record SVGC01000023.1, on the reverse strand, counting down.
TAATGGCAAGGCATATGATCGACAGTGTTCTGAAGACTGTTATGCCTGCGTTTATAATGATCTTTGATCTATAATAAAAAACAGCTATTGTAGCAGCTAGAGCTGCGATCATAATGGCAGCCATTTTAATAATATTTACTTTTTTCATACTCTGTAACCATCCCCTTTTTTGATAATATATAATAGATTGGCGACATCAACAGCTTCCTTCTGTTTCTGAGCAAGCATTAGCTTTTGCTTTACAACTTCGCCATTATCGATCTGTGAATCCATGATCTTAATATAATTCTGGATAGTTACCATATACTGCTGTATCTGCACGAGACTTATCCGTTCAGAATCAGATACTACTTCTCCGATACTTTTTTTATTTTCAATATATGAATTAAGTCCCGCGAAATCTACGGAAGCCTCTTCGTAGAGCTTTTTGTAAGAACTTATTCCTGCCCTTAGAAAAAGAAGATATGCATCCATTCCCTTAATAGCTGGTCCTATCTCAGTTGCAGAAGGCGTGACTATAAGTTTCTGCCTTGCCTGGAGCCTTGATATACGCTCCGGATACTCTGCAATCTTTCGTTGTAAAGCTTTTATTTGTAATAATTCCATGATATAACTCGCTTTTATAATAATTATAAAATGAAGGCCCTTGCTTATCAGCCGCTAAAATATTGCTTTAAAAGCCTGTAATGCGTATAAAAAGATATTTTATAATGTAAATAACTATTTTTGATGATTAATTAAAATCATCGATAAAAAGTATGATCAAATATAAATGATCCGGTACACCAGAGTCACCTGTTATATATTGATAGCGCTGTCAGAATTCATAGCCCTCAACTACTATTTTGATCCAGTAGTAATTAGTTCTTTTATACTGGTAATCATTAATGGCTTTTTCAGAGTCTCTATAGCGCCCTGTTATATCAATACTCGTTAGAATATTAGTATCTGCATCAAAAGTATAACTGACATCATCAATATAGTTGCTGTCTATCTTTTTACTAAAAGCATTTACAAATGGTCTGTAATAATCAAAACCAAATTCGCGGACTTGAGTCAGTACTACTGTATTATATGTGCTTTTGGATCGATCTATGTATAGCGAGCACTGATCAAGATCAGGCAGTAGCAGATTCATAAAATCTATATCAGGAATAGGGTTCCAACTATTTCCAAAGGTTCCGGAAGAATTGGTTTTTCCATTATTTACGTTTTGTACCAAAGTGTATCCGTAGCGCTCAGATTTGTCATATAGTTTGCGATCTAAAAACATAGATGTTATGGAAGTGTCTTTCTGATCATATGTATCATCTATTACAAGTGTATTATGATAATCCCTGGTTCCGGAGTATTGCCTTGTAAAAGAGATATTTATATCTTCAGTAGCTGTATAAGCATCGATGCCCTTGTTAGAAGACATTCCAGGAGCCCAAAAGGTACAATCTATATTACAGCTCCCTGTTCCTGAGACAGATAAATTAGTGGCATAAAAGAGATTTTCTTTGGTGACATCAAACAGATGTGCTATTTTTTCGGCGTTAGGATCAGGCTCCTTTTTAAGGCACCCGCATAACATGGTCATAGATAGAACCATAGTCATAATAAAAGCTACAAATTTTTTTCTCTTAAGCATAAAAAATATCCCGTATTATAAAACTTTTTCCAGTGGCGATAATTTAAATCATCAGCTTAAGATTATAGCATATTTTTAATGATTCTCCGGGATTTTTTTAGACATATATCTGTTACTGAATATATGTTTGACGACAAAGAGCGGTGATGGTAGTATTATATTAATTGAAGGTGCTACCAGTAGACGGTTAGCCCTGTTTCAAATTAGCAATTATTAAAAATAACCGCTAAGTCTGGCAGGACAATGGGCGGTTATTTTTGTGTCTTGGAATCATGCTTGCCAAACATGTAACCAAGACTAAAGAAAGTCGCACACAGTGCAAGCACTGAGATAAGGTCACTGATGGTGAGCATAAGCAAGTACCTCTAACAAAGATTTCTCAAAGAGATTTCTATGATAAACTGATATTGAATTATGTCTTTAATAAATGTATAGTCAGAAAAATCGATATTATTAATCAGGAATGCCATAAATTATAGATGATGATTTAGATCCATTAGGATTATAATAATTATAAAATAAACCATTTGTTGAACGAGGGTCACATTTGTGGCTATCGTGTTTGTAAGAAGCTGCACCTCGTCATGTTTTCCACCATCCCACCAAGGTCCACTGGCGTGAATGATATACTTGGCATCCAGGTTAAATGCAGGCGTAATCGCAACTTCTCCCGGCTCAAGGATTCCAATCTCATTTTAACTGTCACACTCCGCAGTAGCTATCATGCTCAATACTTATCGATTCACTAAGGTGACTCAGCATAATCTTCTTCCAATTCTGCTGCGTAACGTCTTCTATATCTGTCAAAGGATAACAATCATCACTGATTGTAGTTATTGGTCTCCCATTTCCCTCAGATGCACATTCTTTTTTATAAACCCTGAGATATCTTTTTCCTTTTTCGTCATTAATGATACTCACCTCAGTATCCGAATACTCAAAAGAGAATCCATCAGGAATGAGATGTATATTGTCGATGATCGTAATAGTCTTGTAGTTCTTCAACTTTTGCGTTTTATTCATATTATTGCAGCACCTACATTCTTCAAATATGTCTTCATATCTTCAACCTCATCTATAATTCAATATTCAGTTCTTTAGAAAGGAGTAGCCCGGCTGATCTCACGAGATCCACTACCAAACCGCACGCCCTAACGTTGAATGAGGGTCACATTTATGACTATCGTATTTGTATCACATTTTGTATCTGAATAAAACATAGATACAAAATATTGCTTTTACTCTGATACAAGATGTGTTTGTCATGGCACAATTATAACATTATAGGGCAGTTTCTTCCGACTGTTTTTTCCTGATAGTCTGAAACTAAAGGGTGTAAAGGGTGGCAGGATTTTGGATATAACAGAAAACAGCAGACACGACAGTGCGTAATGATAATATTGGGAAGCCTTGTAACAGCGCTTGTTTTTACTCTTATATGACAAAAATGTATTACTTTATACAATACTATTTTATCCAAATTGGCACTCTCGGTTGACGAGTGCTAATTATGGTGTTATAGTGTTCGTAGAACAAAGGAACAGAGAAGACCATAAGGACTTAAAAGTTCCAATGATCTAAACCCTCCGTCCCAATGCTCAATTACAGTTAACCAATTGTTTTTGATGCAAAGGAGGTATGTATTATGTTAGCACCTAGTATTTTTGAAGAGAATTATATCGACGATTTGTTTGGATTCCCAATGAAGGAATTTGACGACATGGAGAGGAACATGGAGCGTAAGCTCTACGGCAGAAAAGCATCGAGAATGATGAAGACCGATATCAGAGAAAAGGACGACAACTATGAAGTATCAATTGACCTGCCGGGCTTTAAGAAGGAAGAGATAACAGTAGAACTTGATAACGGGTATCTTACCATCAGCGCAGCAAAGGGTCTTGATAAGGACGAGAACAAGAAGGGCAAATTTATTCGTCAGGAAAGGTATGCAGGCTCCATGACAAGGAGTTTCTATATCGGTGAGAATGTAGAGAAGGAAGACGTTGAAGCCACCTACAGACATGGCGTTCTGACACTTACAGTTCCAAAGAAAGCCCTGGAAAAGAAGATCCCGGAAAAGAATCTGATAGCCATAGAAGGCTGATAGCATAAGTTTTAACCTAGTCTCCCGACACTCATATAGTGCCGGGAGATTTTTTAATGAAAAGATTAGCATGGATAAGGAAAAAAAGCTGGAACGATAAATTGGAAGTTGATTTGACCCGCAAGGAGACAGAGTTTTTGCAAGCTCTGTCTCTTTTTTTGAAAATCACATTGACAAATATCTATGTATACATTACCATCAATACATAGATAAACATCAATGTGAGGTGAGCACTATGATTAAAATGGACGAAGTATTAATATGTAAGGCGCTTGGCGATCCCAACAGAATGGAGATAGTTAAGATGCTTTCTGATCAAGAGAAGTGCGGGTGCAAGCTTCTTGAAAAGTTTGATATTACACAACCCACCCTTTCTCATCACATGAAGATATTGGTGGATTCGGGTCTGGTTAATGACAGAAAAGAAGGCAAGTGGCACTACTACACAATAAACACGGACATTATGAAGGAATTCTGTGAATTCGTAAAAACTCTCTGTAATGACACCACCGGCAAATGCTGTAAGGGAAGATTATGATGTGGAACTTTATTCAGACACAGATCTTTGGGATGAAGTGGCTGAGCATTTTGATCGGTCAATTCATGTCAGTTTTAGGATTGGATATAGAGAGCAGAATCGGTGGAAGTATACATTTTTTTATCTATGATGTGATAAAGATTACAATCCTTCTTTGTTTGTTAATATTTGTGATCTCATTTATTCAAAGTTTTTTCCCGCCAGAGCGAAGCAGGAAGATAATGGGCAGATTTCACGGAATCGGAGCAAATATCGTAGGTGCTTTACTTGGAACAGTAACTCCCTTTTGCTCATGTTCATCTATTCCCATATTTATGGGGTTTACGAGTGCGGGATTACCGCTTGGAGTAACATTCTCTTTTTTGATATCATCACCGATGGTGGATATGGCAAGCCTTGTACTGCTTATGAGTATCTTTGGGGTAAGAATAGCCATCGTTTATGTTGTGATGGGACTAGTGATTGCTGTCGCGGGTGGCACATTGATCGAGAAGCTTCATATGGAAGATCAGATTGCAGATTTTATCAGAAACGCTAACAGAAGTTTTGAAATGGAAGCTCCGAGTCTGACTTTTAAAGAGCGGATGATTTATGCAAAGGATCAAGTGTCATCTACAGTTAAAAGAGTGTTTCCCTACATTTTGCTAGGAGTAGGTATTGGCGCAGTAATCCATAATTGGATACCGGAAGAGTGGATTAGGATAGTTCTTGGAGGAAGAAATCCCTTTGGAGTTGTACTTGCAACAATCTTGGGCATTCCGATGTATGCGGATATATTTAGCATTATCCCCATAGCAGAGGCACTCCTGTCTAAGGGAGCTTTGCTTGGCACAATTTTAAGCTTTATGATGGCAGTAACAACACTCAGCCTTCCCTCCATTATCATGCTAAAGAAGGTAATCAAAGCAAAGCTTCTTGCCACATTTATAGTCATCTGTACTATAGGTATTATCTTAGTCGGCTATGGTTTTAACATTTTTCAAAATATATTATTTTAAAGGAGAATATGAACATGAATATTAAGGTATTAGGCGGGGGATGCAAATGTTGCGAAGCAATCCTCGCATCTGTAAAAGAAGCAGTGGCTGCAAAAGAAATTGATGCTGAGATAGAATATATCACGGATATGCAAAAGATTATGGAATGTGGAGTTATGAGTACGCCGGCTCTTATGATAGATGGAAAAATTGTTTCAGCAGGAAGAGCTATTAAAACGAAGGAAATTGAGAAACTTTTGGGCGCATGAGGTATAGTATATGATTGAAATAAGAGAATGTGATGACTATGAAGCAGCAAAAAACCTTATTTTGGAATATTCCAAAATAAAAGGTGCGGAAGCTTGTTTTATATCACTTGATAGAGAATTATCTGATCTAAAGGGGTTTTATAAAGAAGGAGCGTTGCTTCTGGGATATGATGATGTTAATCCTATAGCAACAATAGCCATTAAGAAAGTTGATGATAATCTGGCTGAGGCAAAGAGATTATATATAAAGCCTGAATACAGGGGGAATGGTTATGCAAGACCAATGCTTAATGCAATGCTTGAAAAGTGCAGGGAGCTTAAGTTCAAAGAGGTCAGATTTACCACAAAACCTGAAGTGATGAGCATAGGCTACGCTCTATATCGAAAAATGGGATTTGAAGAACTGGGGAATGATAATGGAACAGTGTCGATGTGTATGCTGTTAGAATAATTTATATTTCTACGGAGGACTCATTAAATAAGGAATGAACACGATTTTGGAATATGCTCAAAGGAATAAATCCTCTTTTGAGATGGGAGAAGTCTCATCCAATGAAATTCGTTTTTTTACATACGAGGGAAAAAGATATATTTTAAAGACTCCCTTAATGACAAGAGATGATTTTTCACCGTTTTGGACAATGATGAGAAAGGTGTTTGGTTATTCGGTAAAGGAGCAGAATTCAAGTCTTCATAATATCTACAATACTTTGAAGGATAACCCTCACATAAAAGTGGCTCCGTTTGTAGCAGCCAATGAAGATGCAAGCGTTTTTGAGTTTGTTGAAGGAACAGCATGGGATAATGATTTTTTTCCAAAGGGAAAGAAAAACGCTTATACTCTGGGGCAGTTTATTGGATATAATCACAGGACAAAGTACGATTATTCCGGGCTTTTGGGCGTTTCAAAAGGAGATTTATTTTTTGAGAATGCCAGAAGATATATTGAAGATTGTATTAGCGAGCATTGGAGTGGGGATGATGATGCAGATAAAATGGTCAGGGGTTGTTACGAGCAGATAAAGGATAAAAAGCTTTCAAACAGTGGGAATTCTCTAATTATGGTCGACATCTGCGCGGATCAGTTCTTGTTTTGCGATGAGAATATTGTAGCGTGTGTTGATTTAGATGCGTATGTGATTGGACCTGTAGAATGGGAGCTTAGCTTTCTTCATTATCAGGTTGAGGACTGGGATGAATTCAAGGCGGGATATGAGACATATTGTGAGATGCCTTCGTTTGAGGAAGTGAGTAAATTATTCTTTTTGCTTATGGCACTCAGTTCATACGATAACAAAGCAGCAATTGATGGCTACTGGGCTGCTCTATTAGAGGAATAATATAGAAATCGAAATCAAGAAAGAGAATCCTGTACTGAGTAAGAAATTATCCGAAACCATAATGAAATCAGAGGTGGCTATTTGCCTTGAAGGACACTGGGTTCCAGTTCCGAAAGAGGATACAATTCGAGATCTGTTAGAGGAAGTGGATGAATAAAATGAAGATGGTTACATACTATGATGATGACCTTTTGCTTTATATGGCTAAAGATGTTTAACTTTCAGTAGTATAGGCGATGACAAATCGAATTTGTTGATTTGATTATCATACAGTAAAACAGACTATGAAAGAAAGATTGGGGAATTCAAAATGACAAAAATATATAAGAAAAGTGAGATTACTTTTGCAATCCTGTGGATTGTTGCTTATGTTGTTCTGAGCAGTTTGGCAGATCAGTTTTCAGAGAACATTGGCATTACAAAATCTATAACAGCTGTGCTTCACATAGCAATGTCTCTGATTCTGTTTTTCTGGATTCAAAAAAATAAACTTGGCGAAAAATACGGGTTTTGTAGATTATCTATTCCAGCAAAACGGTTTCTGTTTTATATACCGCTTATTATAATTGCATCGACAGCCTTTTGGGGCGGAATAAAATTGCAATATGGCATATTGGAATCTCTGTTTTATTTCATCAGCATGCTCTGCGTAGGGTTTCTTGAAGAAGTTATTTTCCGTGGATTATTATTCAGGGCAATGGAGAAGGACAATCTTAAGAGTGCAATTATTGTTTCTGCGCTGACATTCGGATTGGGACATATTGTGAATCTTTTTAACGGAAGTGGAAAAGATTTGATTTCGTCCATGATTCAAATTGTGTTTGCTGTTATGGTCGGATTTGTGCTGGTGATAATCTTTTATCATGGGAAGTCTATTGTACCATGTATTTTATTCCACTCTGCTAATAATGCGCTCAAAGTTTTTTCTGCAAATGGGATGGGTAATCCTCTGACAGATAGGGTAATCAACTTAGTGTTGATTATTGCCGTTTTGGGAGGGTATCTATTCTATTTGGTTAAAGAATTTGGAAATGGAAATAGCTTGGATGCGAACAATTAGGAATAAAATTGAAATTATAGATTTATGACAGTTATGTTACCTAATGACGTTGTTGAAACAATTAGAAAGTATGTAATTGCGCAGTAGGGACGGAGTTAGTAGTACATTTCATTATAGTGGTCTGAGCGAGAGCTCTTTGGATCACCGCAGACAGGAAGAATTTCCCGTCATTTTTTCAAGATTTTCATTTCGCAAATTTAAAAATTGATTAAAATTGCGAAATGAAATACAATTAAGTAAAGGCGGTGAAATTACGATGAAACTAATAAAAAGAGACTATTATCTAAATAAACTTTTATCGGTAAAGGATGTTCCAGACATAAAAGTAATAACCGGGGTAAGAAGAAGCGGTAAATCCAAATTAATGGATGCTTTCATAGATTTGATATCTGCTGATGATAAGGCTAATATTGTCCGGATTAAGCTGAACTTGAAGAAGTTCGAGAAACTGTTGGATGCAGACAAGCTTTATGACTATATAGAGCAACAGTATGTTGAAGATAAGACTAATTATCTTTTCATTGATGAAATACAGCTGTGTGAAGGATTTGAACGTATAATCAATAGCATTTACGAAGAAGAAATCTATGATATTTACCTTACCGGTTCAAATGCATTTCTTTTATCGAGTGATTTGGCTACATTGTTCGGTGGAAGAGTATATGAGATAAGTTTATATCCATTTTCCTTTAAGGAATATCTTATGTACTACCCATCAAATGATATAGATGAAGCTTTTGATTCTTATGTCAAAAAAGGTGGAATGGCTGGTTCGTATCTATATAAAACTGAGGAAGACGCCAGACAATATGTTAATGGTATTTATAGGACCACTATTGCAAAGGACATCGTAAGAAAATTCAAGATAGAAAACGAAGATCTATTGATAATGATTGGAAACTATCTTATGGATAACGTTGGCAATCAGACTTCGATAAGAAATGTGGCTTCCAAACTAACCTCTGGCACCTACAAAACTAATGATAAGACGGTAGGGGCATATATGAATTACTTTTGCCGATCATTTCTTTTTTATCCAATCCAGCGTTATGACATAAAGGGAAAAAGATATTTAGAATCAGATAAGAAGTACTACCTGTCCGATTTGGCTTTCCGTTTTTCTGAGATAGGAACAAAAAATGCTGATTATGGGCACCTCTATGAGAACATAGTTGCAATAGAACTTCTCAGACGTGGATATGAAGTATATGTAGGCAAATTACATGAAAAAGAAGTGGATTTTGTTGCAATCAAAGAAGGCGAAAAAGTCTACATTCAGGTATCTGATGATATATCTAGAGAGGATACTTTTAAGCGCGAGGTTTCATCACTTTTAGGAATTAAGGATGCTTACCCGAAGTTGCTGATAGCCAGGACAAAACATGAGGAAAGCCAGTATGAAGGAATAAGGATTATTGATATCGCCAGATGGCTTTCTGATTCGCAAAAATGATAAAATAATAAATTTGCGAAATAAACAAAACTGCGCATCGTCGATTATAATGGTTGTTATTCGCTTCACAAGCGGTGCATAATCTGTATAAAAATTCAGTATTGAGAATGATTAAGTCAGATTAATTCTGCTTGACAAAATCTTTAATTCAACTAAAAGTAGAAAACTCTAAAATATCCTTCGATTGTTATTCTTATTATATTTCTTTACAATTGCTATTGTAGAAGAGAGGTGGCCACTCTTTCAATAGAATTGAAACAACCACAGGTTGAGGAAAGGAATATATGATAGGAAAACAGATTAAACAGTTAAGAACTCAGAATCAGGTTAAGCAAGATGAACTGGCAGAATACTTAGGAGTATCGTATCAAGCAGTTTCAAAGTGGGAAAATGGCGCAAGTGATCCTGATATATCACTTCTTCCTAAGCTTGCAATATTTTTTGGAGTTACCATAGACGAATTCTTTGAACTCCCATATGAAGAACAAATGCAGCGCATCGAAAACATGATGTGGAGAGAGCGAAGAATCAGCCCGGACAACTTCGACAGGTCGGTGGATTTCCTTGAAGGTAGGCTAAAGAATGATCCAAAGGATATAAGAGCACTTGGAAATCTTGCAAGTATGTATAACCATCGTGCTAGGAGCGACCATGAACTTGCTTCTGACTATGCACAGAAGGTTCTCAGTATTGACCCTGAAGACAAGGGGGGATGGGTAGATTTCCTTGAAGCAAATAATGGACTGTGTGGGGATGAATGGTATGATAACCACTTTGAAGTAATCCGTTACTTTAAGGATCTTCTTGAAAAGAATCCTAAAAATTATCTTGCTTTGTATGCTCTTTTGGAGAATATGATAGCTGATGCCAGGTATGATGAAGCACTTCCCTATATCGAGCAGATTAAGAAAGTCAAAAAGGACCATCAGTATCTTCTGTACCTTGGAGATGTTGCTTTTGGAAAAGGAAAAGTTGATGAGGCTTTAAAATATTGGGAGCAGATGGTAACGGATTTTCCTGATATTTGGCAGGCGCACTGTTCATTGGGAGATGGCTACGCGAAGCTTGGCATGTATGACAAGGCAATAGAGGCTTACGAAAAGTCCTTTGCTATGCAGGAAGCACCACGTATTGCAGAAGGACTCTGCTCAATGGCTCAGGTACATGAGATGCGTAATGAATTTGAAAAGGCTATCAATGATTACAAAAGACTTATAGAAAATCTTAAAGATGACTATGGAGTTACAGACGGTGAGCAGGTTGACCGATATGTCAGAGAAATAGCCAGATTAAAGAAAATGAACAAGAACACAAATTAAAAGCACTATATGAATAATGATTTCTGGTATACATTTCAACAATACAAGATATGATATAGGCAGTAAATCTTGATAGTCGATTATATACGAATTAAATGTGAAAAGTGAGCCTGCCCCCAATGAAACCTACGGCAGACTCACTTTTTAATATTATAGTGAAAATATCCTTGTATTAATGATGTTTGCTGATTTTTCCCAACAACTTTTCTCATCAACGGGTCTTATTTATTTATAATTGATTCACAAAATCAGATATATCTTTCAATCTGCCATTTAATCTGGCAGGATGAGCAACCGTTTTGGATGCTTTATCAAGCTTAAGAGCTGCCAAGTCTTCAAATTGATTTGACAGCTGGCGAGCTATTTCTCCGGCATAGATAAATGAGCCAAATCTGTTTGTGTGTGTATCATCTACACGTTTGAAATTCATATCATCCCAATATTTATCATAATCCATAGGCCACTTAGCCGGACGATCATATTGACTTTCGCCTAAAGTCATATTATCGTAGCCGACAATGCTCTGAAGATATTTGGCATCAGTTTCACCCAACATTTCAATAAATTTCACTGTAAAATCAAACAGATCAACCACAGCTACATTTTCCTCAGCACCTAATTGCTTTGCAGCTCTGATGTATTTAAAATCACCATATTCATCTGAGCCTCCATGGTGCCCTGGAATTGAAGCAATCCTACCATCTTCCCAATACTGCCTTGCAGGAGGAGTGACAATTACAGGAATCGCGCCCTTTGCACGGATTTTATCGATGTAATACTTCAAATAACCTTTATAAGTTGCTCCGCAGCCATAGGAATAGTATTTGTCAGTATATCCCGAAAGGATTTCCTTGTATTTAATAATGTTTTGCTGGATTTCATCTTCAGACATTCCATCTTGCTTTAAGATATCAGGATATTCAGGTGGAAAAGAAGCAGTAGATACCAGCATGTCTTCAGTAGGAACGATTGTTGGATATACTCCTTTTTCATTAGGCGTTCCCAGTGGAGTCATTCTATCAATATAGGTTGCTTTGCCCTTGCTATTGTCATCATTGTGACAAAATTCCAACAGGCAATAATCACCTTTTTCAATGTGATCATAGGCAGGACCAAGGCCATAAGGAAAATCATCTTCAGTAAATAAGCCATTGTCGATAAATCTTCCTTCATTTAGAAAGCTCCTAGAACTTCTGCCGCCATTGGCATAATCCTTAACACATATCTCATCTGAATCAAAAAAACTTCCAAGATGATCGCCCCAGCCACCGATAAAGTTATCGATGTCATTGCCATACGCTTTAACTAGTGAATCCCCCAATAGATGTAATGTTTTCATGTTTGCAACACTCCCTTTATTTTTCATTGTTTTGGGTCTGTATATTACAGAGTTTTTTCCAAAACTGCTACGAAATATACAATACTTAGACATTTTTATATTTTCAAGTATTGTGTTTTTAATGCTGCCAGAGCCACAATAGTTACGATTTACAAAAAAATATTTGATAAAACACAAAAAAGTAGTATCATTAAATTCTTACGTCGGTGAATCCGACAGAATAAAAAGATTTATAGTTATACGAAAGGGATTTAGAAATGAAAAAGTCATTGGTAAGCCTTGTTGCAGTATCAGCACTCGTACTTTCACTTACAGCCTGCGGCAATGAGGCAGACACAGCAACAACTACAGAGAACACATCAGTTACAGAAGCTACTACAGAGCAGGCGGTAGTTCCGGGCGAAGATGCTTCCGGAGAACAGCTCACATCAGGTAATATTACAGCACTTAAGTTTTCATCAGATGAAGATGTAACACTTCTTCCAGGACAGTGTGATATCACAAGCTATATCATTCCGGAAATCACCGATGCATCAATCTTTGAACCAGAAGATGTAACATTTGTCAGCACAAATCCTGAGGTTGTAGAGATCAACTTCACTAAAGCTGCAAGAAACAACAATCTGTACGTCTCAATCGATGCAATAGCTCCTGGAGAGGCAGAAGTTTACGCAGTTACAGCTGATGGCACAGTAGAATCTGTACATAAAAAAGTTACTGTTTCTGAGAGATAATTTTAAAATCAATCGTTTAAAAACAACATCTCAAAAAAAGTTACTATTCACAGACAATGTAATTTAGTTAAGATATATTGAGTTAGATTCTTTTAAGGGTCTAACTCATTTTTTTTCATAATAATATGTTACCATTCACAGATTAAATGAGGATACAGAATGAAGCTCACATTGGTGGGCTTTATTTATGTATGAAAAGGTTA
>SVGC01000071.1 GCA_015056495.1 Butyrivibrio sp. | reverse complement strand
ACTACATCACCGGTACCAGGTTCACCCTTGGTCCTTATCATAGAAGCACCTTCATTGATCCTTCTAAGAGCTTCCCCAAGATCTCTTGCGCCACATACAAATGGAACTTTGAATTCATGTTTATTGATATGGTATACATCATCGGCAGGAGATAATACTTCTGATTCATCTATATAATCTATTTCAATGGCTTCTAATATCTGAGCTTCCACAAAGTGTCCGATACGGCATTTTGCCATAACAGGTATAGATACAGCTTCCTGTATTCCCTTTATCATCTTTGGATCACTCATTCTTGATACTCCACCTGCAGCTCTTATATCAGCAGGGATTCTTTCAAGTGCCATTACTGCACAGGCACCTGCTTCCTGGGCTATTCTTGCCTGCTCAGGTGTTGTGACATCCATGATGACTCCGCCCTTTAACATCTGTGCAAGTCCTTTATTTAATTCATACTGTGTGTTACTCATTTCATTCCCTCCAAGTTCTTTAATTAGTCGCTATTGTAGTATTTGACTGACCTTATAAAAATGGTCAATTTAAGAAAAAAACATATATCCAGATTTGGTTATAAATAATAGTTTGAACTGGTAAAAAGTTTTTAAGTACTATTCAAAAACTCTTTAGTGGCATACAATGGCAACCATAATATATAAATCCTATGTGAATGGTATGAAAAGACGAGAGGAGTAATTTTGTATGGCATTTCCATCTATCTATCCGACAGGAACAACTATTTATAACAGTAAGAAAGCGTATAGCGGATATACAGTTTTTCCTTCTAATAAGGGAGCACTGCTTATCGATATGAACGGAAGAGAAGTAAAGTTATGGGCAGGACTTGGGGGATTTCCTAACAAGATTTTGCCGGGAGGTTATGTAGTCGGAACAACAGGACGCAGATCACCAAAGGCTGGCTACCAGGACGAACTGGCACTTGTGCAGGTAGACTGGGATGGCCACATTGTATGGAAGTTTGATAAGACAGAAAAAATACATGATAAGGGCGAAGAACCAAGATATATAGCAAGACAGCATCATGATTTCCAGAGAGAAGGTAATCCTGTTGGATACTATGCTCCAGGACAGGATCCATATACAGATAAAGGAAACACTCTTATCCTTACACATGAAAATGTATTTAAGCCAGAGATAAGTGACAAGATACTTATAGATGACAAGATCATAGAAGTTAACTGGCAGGGCGAGATCATCTGGGAATGGAAAGTAAGTGATCATTTTGATGAATTCGGTTTTTCCGAAGGAGCTAAAAATGCCATATACAAAAATCCAGGTCTTCGCAAAAATCTTGGAGGCGACTGGTTCCATACAAACAGCATCTCATATGTAGGACCAAATAAATGGTACGACCAGGGTGATGAGAGATTTGCTCCTGACAATATATTGTTTGATGGTAGAAATACCAATATCCTTGCAATTATCGATAAGAAGACAGGTAAGATCGTATGGCAGGTAGGTCCTGATTATACAGCTAATGAAGCAGTCAAAAAACTTGGACAGATAATCGGACAGCACCACTTCCACATGATACCAAAGGGACTTCCTGGTGAAGGTAACCTCCTGGTATTTGATAACGGCGGACATGGTGGATATGGAGATCCTAACCCATCATCAGTAACTGGTGTAGATAATGCAGTCAGAGATTACTCAAGAGTTCTTGAATTCAATCCTGTGACACTTGAGATCGTATGGCAGTACACACCTACGGAGGCGGGTAACCTGTTATTTACAGACCCATCCAAGTTTTTCAGTTCATATATCAGTTCTGCTCAGAGACTTCCAAATGGAAACACTCTGATAACAGAAGGTTCAGATGGAAGACTTATAGAAGTTACTCCAGAGCATGAGATTGTATGGGAATATATTAATCCATATGAAAATACATTCCTTGGAAAGTTTCATCAGAACATGGTCTACAGAGCATATAGAGTGCCTTATGAGTGGGTACCACAGCTCCAGACTCCTGAGGAAGTTGATATTGAGCCTATTGACGTATCAACCTTTAGAGTTCCTGGATCTGTTGTAGGAGCAGGACTTGGAGAGATTACAACAGTTGATGGAATTGATCCCGACAGAATCGCCAAAGAGCGTCAGGAAGAAGAAAAAGATCCGGATGGCCAGGCTAATTTCTGTACTATAACGATCAGCAAAAAAGACGTAGAAGATAAATGATCTAAAAAATAAAAATAGTATGGAGATGTAACTTATGGCAGATACATTAGAGCAGAAAACTGCATATATTAGCCTGCAGCATATAAATAAAACATTTGGTAATTATCAGGCTTCCAAGGACGTTACATTTGATATTGAAAAAGGAAAGCTGTACGGACTCCTTGGACCTTCAGGTAGTGGAAAAACAACAATCCTAAGAATGATAGCAGGTCTGGAACATCAGGATGAGGGAGACATATATATTGATGGAAAGCTTGTAAATGACCTGCAGCCAAGTCAGAGGGGAATAGGATTTGTTTTTCAGAATTATGCACTTTTCCCATATCTAAATGTCTATGACAACATTGCTTATGGGCTTAAAGTGCAGAAAAAAGATAAGAAATATATCAAGCAGAGAGTAGAAGAATTATTGGATCTGGTAGGTCTTCCGGGACTGGAAAAAAGATATCCGAGCCAGTTATCAGGTGGACAGAAACAGAGAATTGCTTTTGCAAGAGCTCTGGCACCTAATCCTCAGGTACTACTGCTTGATGAGCCTTTTGCAGCTATAGATGCAAAGGTAAGAAAAGAGCTGAGAACATGGCTCCGTGAGATGATCACCAGAATAGGAATTACAAGTATATTTGTAACCCATGACCAGGATGAAGCCATAGAGGTGGCTGATGAGATCATCATCACCAACCTCGGTAAGGTAGAGCAGGTAGGTGATCCGGTTAGCATATACCAGACACCTAAGACTCCTTTTGTAGCACAGTTTATTGGGCAGTCAGCAATCATTGACAATTACTCGGTTTTAAAAGGTTTTGATAATAGTGATAAATATAGCAAAGCAGTGATCAGACCTGAATTTATCAAGATATTCAAATATGGGACACATAACCAGAATGAAAGTGTTCTGGAAGATGCAATAGTCAAGCATATCATATTTAGAGGCAATCTATTCGAAGTTGAGTTGGATGTGCATGGAATACAGATACATGTGGATTATCCTCTGACTGAGGCTCCGCTAGAAGTAGGAGAAAAGGTACAGATAATAATCAGCAAGCTGTACGTATTTGATGAAAATGATACAGAGACCATAATCAACAGTGGTCTGGATTCTAATAGCCTGTATTACATCTGATGAGGTGACGAATATGATAGAGAGAATATTAAAAATCGGAATTATTTCCTGGATAATCTTATTGCTTATATGGTATCTGGGCGCTTTGCAGTACGACACGTACTTTTTGCCAAGTCCATTGGAAACTCTGGACAGCCTCGCATTACTTGCAGGAAATGGCACCCTTGGAGCTGATATTGTTGCATCAATAGGCAGATCCCTTAGAGGATGGGGACTTGGAATATTGTTTGCGGTTCCATTGGGACTCCTTATTGGTAATTTCAAACATGTGAAATACCTTGTGGAACCTATCCTTACTTTCTTTAGATTTGTTCCGGCTATAGCGCTTACAACACTGTTTCTCATGTGGTTTGGCGTAGGCGACGAGAGCAAGGTAATGCTTATATTCTACGCAACATTTTTTCCAATCATGGTAAATACCATAGCGGGAGTTGCTTCGGTAGATAAGTCGCTTATAGAGGCAGCAGCATGTATGGGAGCAGGACGTGTGAGAACATTCTTCACAGTTATAGTTCCATCAGCAGTTCCTTATATATTTACAGGAATGAGGCTTGGTCTTTCCAGTTCAATCTTGTGTGTTATTGCCGCAGAGATGCTGGTAGGAAGTGATGGACTTGGTTATCTGATCAACAGCTCCAAGCTCTATTACAGAACTGACTGGGCTTTTGCAGGTATCGTAACATTGGCGGTGATAGGTTTTTTAGCAGACAGACTATTACAGCTATTTGGTTATAAAGCATTAAAACGTTTTGGAGTACGAAAAGCTTAATAAACAGATAAAAGGAGATTATGAAAAATGGTAAAAAAGAAATTGGTAGCAACTTTGATCGGTATCACAACAATTGCATCTATGCTGGCAGGATGCGGAAGCGCTAAAACAACTGAAAGTGCTCAGGCAGCAGGTAATGAAGCTCAGACTACAGAAACAGCAAGTGCTGATAGTGCAGAAAAAGAAACTATTCGCTGGGCTGTAATGACCAATGGTCTTGATTACTACACAGCACTTGTTGGAATCGAATATGGCATCTATGAGAAATATGGCCTGGACATTGAACTGACAGAATATGCATGGGGAATCAATACAGTAGATGCTATTGTAAATGGTACAGCAGATGTTGGTAACCTGGCAGATTATGCAGCAGTTAACAGATTTGGTAATACATCAAAAGATACCAATCTTGTAATGTTCACTCAGCTCAGTGGCGGCGGTGCAAAAACAGGTGGATTGTATGTTGCACCACAGTATGCTGAGGACCTTAGCAGTCTCGATGGAAGTGAAGGATTCATTACCACTGTTGGAACAGTAACAGATTACTATAACAGTCTTATCATTGAATACCTTGGATTTGATGAATCCAAGCAGAACCTTTTAAATACAGATTCAGCTCAGACCGGACTTGCACTTGCTCAAAATGGTGAAGCATCCGCTGTATTTGCTTCAGGTTCTAATGAAGCATATTACCAGAATTATGGATGGGTACTTGCAGTTCCTGCTTCTGAAATTGGAATCGAGACATACAGCTACCTGATCACTACAAGAGAATTTAGCGCAGATAATACAGAGACTCTTGGCAAGTTGTTGCAGGGAATCAATGAGAGCTATGAGTATGTTGGTGAGCATATAGATGATGTAGCCAAGTTCCTTGAAGGTAAGACAGGTGTTAA
Organism: Butyrivibrio sp.; assembly: GCA_015056495.1. Classification (GTDB taxonomy): domain Bacteria; phylum Bacillota; class Clostridia; order Lachnospirales; family Lachnospiraceae; genus Butyrivibrio. The sequence goes on along the minus strand of SVGC01000071.1, from coordinate 416 downwards.
GGCAGATGATTTTAAGGCAACATGGGCAGCAACTAACCTCTCTATAGGTTTCAACGATGCAGGAGTTGGTCAGCTTCAGAAGATTGAAGAGTGGGCATATGCACATGAAAGATTTGCTGAAGAATATGACGTGACACAGTTTATTGAAACTGAAGCTCTTGAGTTGGCATTTCCTGATAAGGTTACTTATACAAAATGAAAATATAATCTGGAGTGGCACTGCTGCTCCAGAGTACATATGGGTATGAGGAGGCAATGTTATGGCTATTGCAAAGATTGATAATACTTATAAGACAGAAATAATATGGGAAAAAATTAAGGCAGCAGTTGATAATTTGGACTATGGTTCAGTGATAATCACTGTTCATGATGGAAAAATTGTTCAGGTAGAGACAAGTTCTAAACAAAGATTTTGA
>SVGC01000022.1 GCA_015056495.1 Butyrivibrio sp. | reverse complement strand
CTCTTCCGATCTCATATTTCGAGCACATTTATAAGGAGCTCTTCGATGTTCCAGTAACCAAGGATATTATTAAGAGCCGCATCACCTACGCCCGGTACCTTTTGCAGACGACCAGCCGCTCAATACAGGACATAGCCCAGTTCTGCGGCTATGAAAATGTAGAGCACTTCATCAGACAGTTCAAAAGCTCCACGGGATTTACTCCATCGCAATTTAGGAATTCTAATGAGTGATCAGTGTAGGAAATCAAAAAAGCTTGAGGAATCAAGATCCTCAAGCTTTTTTACATATCATGCCGGTGGCGGGACTTGAACCCGCACTGAGTTGCCTCAAACAGATTTTGAGTCTGCCTCGTCTGCCAATTCCGACACACCGGCGCGCTTAATCATAATAGCATAAAGGCTTTCGAGTTTCAACATATTTTTACAAATCGTTTTAGCAATCGTTTTAGCTTATAAGATAAATGTATTTTTTTACAATTTACATCTTAAAAAATTATCAGCTTCAAGAAGTACACGCTTTGTTTCATCATATTCCGATATTGATAAAGCTTCGTCCAATCTTAAACTCTTGATTGAAATAATTTCATCCGGCCGCATAATACAAGGAACTTGATCTGTATACTCAGCTAAGAATAATACCACTTGTCTTTTTACATTAGGACGTTCTGCCGGATAGTATTCCTGAATTTCCCTAAATCCGGGTAGCAGGCTTACGTATTATATACCCAATAGAATATCAGAATACTTCTTGCGTCCCAGCTCGCCAAAATCAAGTTTCTTTTTCTCAAAACCGTAAATAAGCATACCTTCTTTACCTTGTTCAAGTTCAGCGCATACTTTTCCTGACGCATCTACAAAACATGTCGGTGCAGTTTGATTAGGAAAAGTTGCATTAACTGTCAAACACGGAGTTACATTCTCTACTGCTCTGGTTATAATATGACTTCTTATAAGCTGATATCTGTTATCATCTGCCTTATCAGCAACATCATAGAAAAGGACTATATTCAAATCTGTTTTTTCCAAATACAATTGCCTGAAGTATTCCGGAAATCGTATTTCATAACAGATTCTTACTCCAACACGCAGACCAGCGATATCAAAAATTCCAGCTTCTTCACCAGCACTAAAGTTATCTGCGTCCCAACCATACAAAGCTCTTTTGCCGTACCACTGCATAAGCTTGCCCGGAGAAAAATAATATGCTCTGTTATAGTATTTGCCGTTCTCATAAGCGATTGTTCCGATAATAATGCTGATTCCGTATTCTTCAGACATGCTTTGAAAATCAGCTAAAATTTCACGTATTTTGCAATCATCCACCTCTGCCGAACTTTCAATATCACGAGGGGGATAACCTGACAAAGAGCATTCTGGAAAAACTATAAGTTCAACCTTTTGCCCAGAAGCTTCAACTATAGCTCTTTTGATTGTTTCTATATTGTCATTGATATTCCCAGATACTGCAAATTGATAAGCTGCTATTTTCATAGTACCTCCAGAAGTTCTGATAAACTGTCCACTTCATAATCCGGTCTTTCGCTTTCATCAGAGAAAATCCAATATTGCCCCATGCCTTGCTTAATCCAGATAGTTTTCATTCCCATATTATTAGCAGGAACAATATCGTAATCAATCCGGTCGCCAATCATAACAGCCTGATCAGCAGAACAGTTGGCTCTTTCAAGAGCAATCTCAAACATTCTTCTATCTGGCTTTGCAACACCTTCTTCTGCTGATGCCACTATAACGTCAAAGTACTTTCTTATTCCGAACTTATCCAATCTCTGCGCTGTGCCAGGTATCTGATTCGCAATAATGCCTATTTTGTATTTTCTACTAAGTTGCTCAAGACATTCTTCTGCATCATCATATAACCTTTCATACTGAGGTTCCCAAATAGGCTTTTCAACTCCCAGGAGTTTACTAACCTCTTTATCGCCTCTTTTGTTCTGCTTATAATACTCAAGCGCTTTTTCATAAACAAAGTCATACGTCTTATTAGCTGCCTTCGCTATCTTCCTGTATATTTCCTCATAAGCTAAGCTCTCATCTGCTAACGTAGAACCTATATCAAAGAATAACCACTTTATTCCATCCATTTTTTCCATTACCTTTGTATGTCTATGATATTTTTAGCATCTTCTATGGAATCTATTGCCAGCATAACAGCTCTATCAAGAAAAGACATATACTCGTCTCTTGAAAATGCAACGAATGGGTATTGCCCTTCTTCTAATGTTGGCATATAGTACATGATTTTTACCTTTGTCCCAATTGCTCCCTTTGGCAAATAATCAATGTAATCCGGAAAATCCTCCAAGTCTTTTATCTCTGTAAAATAACCTGATTCCGGATGTGAATCCAAATATTCTCTTTCTATAACGAAATAGTCCTTGGATCTTTCTTTTCTACTCGGAAAAAATTTTTTAAAATTATCCCAAGTCTCTTCCATTCCTTCTGAAGCGCTAGCTATTTCAGGATATTCTTTTGCTCTTTTCCATGCAGCTGCAACTCGCTGAGGATCACGTATAGTACGCTGAAGCTCAGCATCCGTTATAAGATGAGCATAGTATCCGAAAAGAAAAGATAGTTCTTCATCAGACTTAATGTACGATAACCTACCCATAATATATTCCCGACAGAATCTGTCACAATCCGAAGCATTCTTTCTGTCACTTCCCATCCAATGTGTCACCTGCCTTGAAGGTGTAAACACTGTCCAATCTTCGTTTGGGATATTACAATCCGGCGCGATATTCCCAACACAAAACTCATGTTTTTTAAGCCAGGATAATTTTTCCAAAACTCTATCTGCTACTATAAGGTGTGATACCCATTCAGCCATTTCCTTGTTCCCCAATATGTTCCCCAATATAATTATTTATCTGCAGAAATTGATCAACATTCTTTCCTTAAGAAATTACATTTGTAAGTATTTCTACATTGTTAGCAACTTCTACAGTACCATTAATACTAATTACAGGACATGTTAAATTCTTCAGCCAACCTTTTGCATGATCATCAGATCTCGCCTCAACCATTTTAAAGAAACGTTCTTCACTCTCGTAAAGGTCTCCTCCCGGTAGCATACGATTCCCAAATTTGTCATGGGATCTTTTTCTTACCCTTGCCATTCTAATCTCTTTTGGTATATCAATGTATACTGCCAGATCGAATAGTTTTTCTATCTGCTCGCTATAATTACCACGAACTGATGCAAGTACAACATCTTCGTTTTCTTCCAAGTCGTTGAGTAACAGCGTTGCTACTTCTTCCTCTGTTCTCTGAACACTGTATTCATATTTATCATCTGTTTTCGGGAAATAATAATCTTCGATATCTCTGAATTCATAATGAAGCTGTCCTGCTAAAGCTCTCCCCAAAGTACTTTTACCAGCTCCATTTAAGCCACAAATAATGATACGCATATTATAATGATTTAACTCCCAACACTTTTTTATAAATAAGAAAACATGTGCCCTTCAAGAGAACACATGCTTTAATCTTATCACAGCGATATTAAAGATTCTATCTATATTTGTAGTATCCCTTTTTCAATTTGATAGTAGAAACTTAGCTAGTACAGATGTCATGCCATGATTTTATAACTTCACTACTCTCGCGCCAAAAGGAAACAGTGCAAGTCTCGCTATCTTGAAAAACTGCTTTCCAAAAGGGATTCCGATAATCGTAATGCACAGAATACATCCTATTACAAAGTTGCCAACTGCAAGCTCAACTCCCGACACAAAGAACCAGATAACATTCAGAAGGCATGATACTGCTCCACCTTCATCAATGATCTCCTTGCCAAATGGATTCAATGAAATTGATGAAAGCTTAAAGCATTGCAAGCCTACAGGAATACCTACTATCGTAATGCACCACAACAAACCTGCACACCACCATCCTATTGCACTGATCAAACCACCGCATAATATCCAAAGTAAATTGCCTAAAAATCTCATATTCCCACCTTTCTGGGTCCACTAATATATTTTATATTGCAAAGAAAAAATAACCAATTCCTAACAAAAGAGCTATGCAGATCGTTACTTTTGAATTATACAATTCTTTTTATCTGAGCTTCGCTTGCAATAGGATAGACATCCTTAATATGACTGGCAATCTTACAGCCTGATTTCTTCGGATCTTCAGCATATCTGGATGTCACATATTCACGTCCCCAAATAGTTTCCGGCTTTGCATAGATTGCTATTGGCCAACCATAAAACTCACCCTTTTTATTTTTTCGTTGTCTAAAGTCTCTTACAGTAAGATAAGTCATCATCTGAAGATTTGTCATTGTACCATCAAAGCCTTTTTCGCCACCCTTACCAAAACCTGACTTCTGCTTTAGCTCGTTTGAAAAAATCTCATCAGTACCATCAAAAACATCCATGATTTTCTTCTGCTTGTAAGAAGCTTTTTCATCATCCCAAAGAGCGTCAAAATCATATCCACCTCGCCTGTAATTGGCAAAATACGGCAACCACTCTTTTGATATAAAACCCGCCTTTTTATCAAAAAACTTTCCATATGCTATTTCACCACGACGGGCTATTATTTCACGCCATTCCCAAGGATCATACTTAGGATCACCACACCACCAATACTCCGGCACTGTGCGCTCTTCAAGAGAAAAACCCGGTATTTCATTTTTAAACAGCGGGATAAATCCTATTTTATTTATATATTCAATCGCTTCATCAACTGTATGAAGACACTCAGGATCATTCCACTCTACCCCATACATAACCCATGTACCATTTTCGTTTGGCATCGTACCCTCTCCTCTTAGCCGTTTTATTGAAGCCACTGCATGTTGTTAATCTTTTTTAATCTTATTATAACACCTCTTATGAGCTTGAGAATGGGCGCTTGTCAGTGTTTTCTCACAATGTTATCATAAGATTAACACATAAGGTTGTTTACAAACTTACTATGAAACATACCAATGTTCAGGAGAAAGTAGGTGCTATTATGGGCGGGAAGGTATTAGATCTCCCAGAAATCAGAGTATTCCATGATGGTCTTGAGAAAGGCGAAGCTATCGGCCTTGAAAAGGGTCTTGCAAAGGGTGAAGCTGAGCGAAAAAAACTTGCTGATGAGAAAAACGCTCTTGCAGATGAAAATGAGTTTCTTAAAAAAGAAATAGAACGATTAAAACAGGCAAATAAATAGAGTATCAGTAATTCATCTACAGCCAAGACTTATATTTCAAAAAGGCGGCCAGATAGCCGCCTTTTTGTCAGAGAAAAAATCACTCATTCATCATCAAGTGCCGCAGCTTGTGCTAGCTCTCTTAAAAGACCAAGCTGATTATAGTTGGAACTTAAGCCCTTTCTATTCCCACAGCCTTCTCCAATTAATTCCAGACCTGATCCGATGCGGTATAGTGGATATTCAAATTTACATCAACATTCATTTCTTTCTATCCCCTTTTTTCCAAGGAATGCAACGATTTACCCTTTTCTTATAAGCTTCATACTCATCCCCATATATATCCAGAAGCCACTTCTCTTCTGTATTTATAAGAGTGATAGTCATGATAAGCCAGTTTATAGCTGGCAGAACCAGCATATAAACATTATGCCACATAAGAGTGATACCCGCAAAAGCAATCCACCAGCCGCTATACATAGGATTCCTGACTAAGGAGTAGATTCCGTCTGTCTTTAGTTTGTTACTTTCAATATGATTATCCATATCTGAACAGAGAGCCCCAACATACCATATATATATTCCTAATACGATCAATATGGCTCCGACGCTTCTAAATATCACTATCCAGGGAGAATCCAGTATACCGATCCTAAGAACATAGGCAAAAAGGATGATACCTATAAGTGACAGGATCCCCATTCCAAAGATCATGTATGGTCCAACTCCAAACAGAGGTAGTTTCTGGTCTTTTTTAGTATAGTTCTTTAACATGTGTCACCTCTCCATAAACTGTTCCATCTCTTTTTCATTTCTGTCCTAGAACAGATCTAACGATATTATACTTCATTGTGTTAGTGTTTGCTAACTTTTCCGCAAGATATTTTGCTTATTCCATTAGCCTAATGCACTGTGCTATAATAAAGCGTCAAAGTGTCAAAAGGGAGGAAATTAACTGTTTTGTAAAAAATGTCCCCTTAACCCCGTCCCCTGGGGTCATTAAAAATGTCCCCTTAACCCCGTCCCCTAGGGTCATTTTGCAAGGCGCTAAAAAGAGCCCCCGCAAGATGAGTTGTTTATCATATCACATCTTGCGAGGGTTCTTTATAATTTATGATATTTATTTTGAGTAATTAAGCAAATGGATTCTCTGTTGGGTATGGAAGAGATGCTGGCTGGTTGTAGCCGATTGTCTCTGCTCCAAGGTATTTGAATACTTCGTAAAGAGCCTTTCCATAGTGACCAAATGCAACTGCTCCGTGATGTGGGAAGTTCTGCTGGATAAGAACGTGTCTGTAGAATCTGCCCATTTCAGGAATAGCGAATACACCGATACCGCCGAATGACTTAGTAGCAACAGGAAGAACTTCACCCTGAGCAACATAAGCGCGAAGGTGATTATCAGATGTGCTCTGCAGTCTGTAGAATGTGATATCACCTGGCACGATATCTCCTTCAAGAGTACCCTGTGTAACTTCTTCTGGAAGGTTTCTAGCCATGATTCTCTGGAACTTCATCTCACAGCTTGAAAGCTTACTTGTGCATGTATTTCCGCAGTGGAAGCCCATGAATGTATCTGTGTGCTTGTAATCAAACTTGCCCTTAATGCTCTCATTGTACATATCAGCAGGTACTGAGTTGTTGATATCAAGAAGAGTTACAGAATCATTACTTACGCATGTTCCGATGAACTCACTGATAGCACCATAGATATCTACTTCGCAAGAAACTGGGATGCCTCTGCCTGTAAGTCTTGAGTTTACATAGCATGGAACGAAACCAAACTGTGTCTGGAATGCAGGCCAGCACTTACCAGCGATAGTAACATACTTCTTATAGCCTCTGTGCTCTTCGATCCAGTCAAGAAGTGTAAGCTCATACTGAGCAAGCTTCTCAAGGATTTCAGGCTTCTTGTTGCCTGTGCCAAGGTCTTTTTCCATATCCTTAACAACATCAGGGATTCTCTTATCTCCTGCATGCTTGTTAAATGCTTCGAACAGATCAAGCTCTGAGTTCTCTTCGATCTCTGCGCCCATGTTGTAGATCTGCTTGATAGGTGCATTACATGCAAGGAAGTTCATAGGACGTGGGCCAAAGCTGATAACCTTAAGGTCACGTACACCAACGATTGCTCTTGCAATAGGAACGAACTCGTTGATCATCTTTGCACATTCTTCAGCTGTGCCTACTGGATACTCAGGAATATAAGCCTGTGTATTTCTGATGAAGAGGTTGTAGCTTGCGTTAAGCATACCGCAGTAAGCATCTCCTCTTCCGTCTATAAGGTCATTCTGTGATTCTTCTGCAGCTGCACAGAACATAACTGGTCCGTCAAAGTGCTTAGCAAGAAGTGTCTCAGAAATTTCTGGACCAAAGTTGCCAAGGTATACGCAAAGAGCGTTACATCCAGCCTTCTTGATATCTTCAAGAGCTTCTACCATCTGCACTTCGCTCTCAATGATACATACAGGACACTCATAAACGTCCTTGTCGTTGAAATTTTTCTTGTAAGCTTCTGCTAAAGCTTTACGTCTGTTTACAGCAAGGGAAGCTGGGAAACAGTCTCTACTAACTGCAACCAGACCTACCTTAACTTCTGGAATGTTGATCATAAAAAATCCCCTTTCTAAACTCAAAAAACTATTTGCCTCAAAAATTAGCTTGTTTACTGACATTTTCATATCTAATTTAACATGTCATAAACTATTTTACTATTTTTTACATTGAGTTCAACTCACTAATTGCTTTTTTCTTTACAAATTTTGGCAAATTGATGAGTTTAATAATTTCTTGATTTAAAAAGAGGATATAATATTCTAATTTATCAGAATTTTTGACATAAAATGGCAAAAGTCATCTTTTCTTACCGTACTGCTTCTGTCCTTTGAGTTCTTCGTATAAGAGGCAATAATTGTCGTATCGCTCTCTTGCAATATCGCCACGGTCTACTGCCATCTTGATGCCGCAAACAGGCTCCGTTATATGGGAGCAGCCTCCAAACTTGCATTCAGGCTCAAACTCAGCAAATTCAGGATAATAATTCTGAAGTGTGTCAGTGGTCACATCACGCATCTCAAGGGATGTAAAGCCCGGAGTATCCATAACGAAGGTGTGATCATTTTCATCTGACAGTGCAGGTACAAAAAATAGTTCGGAATGCCTTGTGGTATTTTTACCCCTGTCAATCTTACGGCTAAGCTCTCCTGTCTGCCTGTCTCCTTCCGGATGCAGGAGATTCAAAAGAGATGACTTGCCGACACCACTTGGACCTGCAACAACTGAAGTCTTGCCCCGCAGTACTTCTTTGAGATCATCTATTCCTGTATTCTCTGCAACGCTGATAAACATTACCTTGTATCCGCATTTCTCATAAGCATCCATCAGTGCGTCCTGTTCTTCCTTGGTTGCAATGTCCTGCTTGTTAAAACAGATCACAACAGGAAGATCCTGCTGACGCATCATGATCAGAAATCTATCAAGAAGGTTGTAGCTTGGATTTGGCTTAACTATGGCAAAAACAATAACTGCCTGGTCAACATTGGCTACAGGAGGTCTGAGCAATTGATTTTTCCTTGGAAAAACTTCTGTGACATTTCCGATCTTTTTTTCCTCATCAATAATATCTATATTTACATCATCACCAACCAATGGCTTTAATCCAAGACTTCTGAATACCCCTTTTGCCTTGCATTCATAAATATTACCATCAGCAGTATCAACGTAATAAAAACCGGATATGCCCTTTACTATCTTTCCTTTCATCAACTACTAAATCTCCTTTTAAAAAAACTTTCCATACTCTGGCTGTTTGGGTATGGAAAGTTATATTCATGTCTATATCAATTGGACTGTGTAAATGTAACAGCTCTTGTTACTGTATATTCCTGTGTTCCGCCACCAACAGTGTTGCCTGATTCATCAACAGTTGATGGAAGCGTTGCTGTATAAGTAAATGTAAGTACACCTGTTGAAGATGTAAGACCTGTACGCTCAATTCCTGTTATTGGGAAAGAAGCTGTTGTGGTATCAAGAAGTGTGGTTCCATCTGCAGTAACCAGTGTTACATGTACTGATAAACCATCGGTGTAATTCTCTCCTTCTGTAGGAGCTGTAATATCACCGGAATAACTATAGGAAACAGTTGAAGTTCCTGTACTTACTTCCATATTGACAACAGTGCCTTTTTCTACAACTACGCCCTCTGCGATGCTCTGAGCGCAGATAAGACCTGTAAGGCTTGCATCAGCATTAGTTGTATCAATTACTTCACCAGGAGTAAGACCTGCCTCAATAAGTACAAGACAAGCTTCTTCTGAATCAAGACCTATAACCTTTGGAACTGTGGTTGTTGTAGACTCAGCTGAAGTAGCTGTGCTTGCTGACTGAGTGGTAGCAGATGCATTAGAACCATCACTTACATACAATGTAATTGTAGCGCCGCTTTCGGCAGAACTCCCGCCTTCAGGACTCATTGATTCAACGATTCCTGATGCGGAAGTATTTTTATCTGAACTTGCTTTGCTGACAGTAAAACCCTTGGCCTGAAGATTGGAAACAGCCTCAGCATAAGTCTGTCCTACTACGTTAGGAATTGTGATACCTGACGCAGTAGTACTTGAAGCACTTGTGCTTATACTTGAGCTTGAAGATGCTTCTGAAGAACTAAAATCAAAGATTCCAAAATACTGGCCAACAAGCATGATAACTATGGCTCCAACAAGGATTGCTGCCAGAATAGCTACCGCAACTGTGATCTTCTCTATTTTGGAATTGTATCCATCATCTTCATCATCACCAAAATCATCATCATAGTCTCTATCGTATCTATCTTGACGAGAACGACGGCTACGACGATCATCATCATAATCTCGGTTTCGATCTCTGTCTCTATCTCTATCTCTGTCATCATATTCTCTGGAAGCTCTGCGTTTCTCTTCTCTTGCTTCCTTGATGACATCACGATTGAGCCTCATCTGTTCTGTGTTGGAGATCCTGCCTGTGCTACCGCTTCTGATCTCATCCTGCTCATCATCACTGGCAATTCTTGTAGCACCCTCTTCATCAGGATTCACAAGATCTACAAAATCTTCATCAGGAGTTATAAGGGATCGCTTAAGATCTGTAATAAGCTCCTGGGCGCTTTGATATCTTCTGTCAGGACTCTTCTGGCAACACTTAAGTACAATCTTTTCTACGCTGATAGGAATATCCTCATTATAGATCTTAGGTGTCTGAAGCTCTTCCTGTATATGTTTGATAGCAATAGCTACTGTAGTATCACCGTTAAATGGAACTCGTCCTGTCAGCATCTCGTACAATGTAATACCCAGTGAATAAATATCACTCTTGGCATCACTGTAACCACCTCTTGCCTGCTCTGGTGATGTGTAATGAACAGATCCCATAACATTGGAAGTGATAGTATTACTTGTAGCTGCCTTGGCTATACCAAAGTCAGTAACTTTGACTTTACCTTCTTTTGAAATAATAATGTTCTGAGGCTTGATATCACGATGAATGATATTGTTGTTATGTGCTGCCTCAAGTCCCATAGCAACCTGAATTGCTATACTTACTGCTTCTTTTACAGTAAGTCTTGATTTTTTCTCAATGTACTTTTTAAGAGTGATTCCCTCAACCAACTCCATAACAATGTAATAGACGCCATTTTCATCCCCAACATCATATACATTGACAATATTTGGATGCATAAGACCAGCAGCAGCCTGAGCTTCAACTCTGAACTTAGATACAAAATTATCATTTTCACTAAATTCCTGCTTCAAAATCTTAACTGCAACAAATCTATTTAATTTATGATCTTTAGCCTTATAAACATCGGACATTCCGCCGGTACCGATCTTTTCCAGTACCTCATAACGGTCACCGATGACCATACCCAATTTAATCATTAATTCCTCCAGTAATAGATGTGCTATCCGCAAATGGATCAATGAGAATAACTGCTATATTATCCTTTCCGCCATTTTCATTTGCACGATCTATGAGTTTGTGTGCCTTATCTTCAATGCTCATATCTTCTGCAATAATCTCTTGGATCTCCTGGTCTTCAACCATATTGGTGAGTCCGTCGGAACACATAAGCACAATGTCTCCTGCCTTGAGATCAACATTAAAAAAGTCAACATCTACAGTATCAAGTGCGCCAATAGCTCTGGTAATAATGTTCTTATCCAGGCTGCATCTGGCTGTCTCCCGATCTATGCCGCCCATTCTGACCATCTCTTCAACCAGAGAATGATCTCTGGTGATCTGTGTGATCTGATCATTAACAACATACAACCTGCTGTCACCAACATTGGCCACCTGCATGTGATGCCCAATTAGTGTCGCCACAACAAGAGTCGTTCCCATTCCAAACAAGCTTGGATCCTGAGAAGCCCTCTCTCTGATGCTACTATTGGCTACTTCTACGGCATGCTCAATAATCTTGATAGTATTCCGCTCAAAAGAGTTCTCTATCTCTTTGACAATAGTCTCAACTGTGTATCTGGAAGCATAGTCTCCAGCGTTGTGACCACCCATGCCGTCGGCAACGATGAACAAATTCGATAGATTCCCTACTTTATCAGTCGTAGAAAAGACATAATCCTGATTCAGTTTTCGTTTTTTTCCAATGTCAGTAATGGAAAATGTCTTAAGCAAATTAAACTAAAGCCTCCTAAAGCTACGCTTTATGCACTGATTCGCAAAGAAAAAGACAGGATAAACTAAGCCTAAAACATAGTGCATACTGTAATCCTGCCTATCACTCCGCTATTATAACACACTTTCTCTAAACTGAGAAGAGTATTACTTTTCCAGCATATGTCTTCGTCTTAACTGACCACATGCTCCGTCTATATCTCTTCCCATTTCTCTTCGTATAGTAGCATTTATTCTGTTTTTCTCCAGCTTATTCTTAAAAGCAATTACCTTGGATCGCTCAGTCTCAATGAAATCCCTCTCTTTAATAGGATTGACCGGGATAAGATTGACTATTGCGTTTAAACCGCCCAAAAGCTCTGACAGTTCTTTGGCGTCATCTTCTGTATCATTGACACCGCCCACAAGAGCATATTCAAATGTAAGCTGTCTTCCTGTCTGATCAAAATAGTACTTGCAGGCATCTATTACTTCTTCAAGAGTGTAAGTATTTGCTATTGGCATAAGCTTTTTTCTCTTCTCATCATTGGATGCATGAAGTGACAATGCCAGATTGATCTGAAGGTGCTCATCTGCAAGTCTTCTGATATTTGGTACAAGACCACAGGTTGATACTGTAATATTACGCTGACTCAGGTTCAGACCATTTTCGTCAGATAAAAGTCTTACAAACTGTAATACATTATCATAGTTGTCCATAGGTTCTCCGCTACCCATAACAACTACATGAGATACTCTCTCACCGGATATACGTGTGATAGCATATATCTGATCCAACATCTCTGATGGCAAAAGACCTCTCTCAAGGCCGTCCAATGTAGATGCACAGAATCTACATCCCATTCTGCATCCCACCTGTGAGGATATGCATACGCTATTTCCGAATTTGTACTTCATCAGTACACTTTCAATAAAGTTACCGTCATGCAGTCCAAAAAGGAATTTCTGTGTGCCGTCTATCTGAGATACCTGCACACGTTCCTGACTTACACATGCATAGAAAAAGTGCTCCTTGCACTTTTCTTTTAATGACTTTGGGATGTTAGTCATCTCATCATAATTCCTGGCCAGCTTTTTATGCATCCACTCATAGAGCTGTTTTGCACGAAAAGCCGGTTCTCCAAGACTTTTAATTTCTTCAGTAAGTTCCTGCAGATTAAGAGATTTGATATCTACAAGACCTTCACTTGTTTTAATGATCATATAAAAAACCTACTATCTAATTCAATTCACGGCCATATTATAGACCTGTATCATTCTCTTACAAATTTAGATATAAAGAATCCATCTGTTCCATATTCTCCCGGCAACAGCTGAAGGTAGCCATCCACTAATGTAGGAATATGTGAAAGCTTCTCAGGAACAAGGTTTGTTATGTCAACCGGATACATATGAAGATTCTCAACTATCCATTTGACCATTTCTTCATTTTCACTCTTATTCACTGTACATGTGCTATACATCATGTATCCGCCTGGTTTTACATAGGTCCAGACTGTTTTAAGGATCTGCTTCTGAATAGCTGCCATGTCATCCAGATCAGAAGGACTCAGATTGTACTTGATATCTGGCTTTCTGCCTATGATACCCAATCCAGAACAAGGCAGATCGCAGTATAATACGTCAACCTTACCTACCATGGATTCATCAAATACAGTGGCGTCGTACTGCTCAACTATAACGTTTGAAGCCTTTACTCTGCGCACGTTTTCGCTTATCTTTTTACATTTATTCATGGATATATCTCTGGCAATTACTTTACCTGTATTATCCATTTTAAGTGCTGCATGAAGTGCTTTACCTCCTGGGGCCGCACACACATCCACCACTGTCTGATTCTTTTCAAGCTCTGCTATTTCAGAAACAAGCATGGAACTTGGATCTTGAACCACCCACAGACCTTCCTTGAATCCAGGAAGATATCTGATATTATCAGTTCCAACCATCTCATAGGCATATGGAAGAAGTCCGTGCTTTTTGATGGATACAGTTCCATCATTGGCCTCACTGATCTGCTTAACGAGGTCATCCTTTTGTTCCTGACTGAGTCTCTCATCGATCCTGATAATAGTTGGGCGAGGCTTGTAAAAGAACTTGAGTATCTTTTCAGTCTTCTCAAATCCATAGGTTTCAAGCCACATTTTACATATCCACAACGGCATGGAATACATAACAGACAAATAGTATTCTTCGCCGCCTATATCATTCTTTTCAGGCCATTTAAGTTCTGCTTTATTTCTGGAAATATTTCTAAGCACAGCATTAACAAAGCCTTTCAGATTTCCAAATCTAAACCTGTTGCATAGCTTAACTGCTTCATTAACTGCTGCTGAATCAGGAACTGCCTTCATAAAGAGTATCTGGTAAGTACTCATGCGCATAAGAGCTCGAATAAAGGGTTCCATCTTAGCGGTCTTTACTTTGGAAAACTGATCGATGACATAATCAAGCTGGATCAAGCGCTCAAGTGTACCCTCAGAAGCTCTCTTAATGAAAGCCTTATGCTGAGTGTCAAGATAGTCATATTGTTCGAGAGTATTTTTAATCACAAACTGCTGATGGCTCTTACTTTTTTCAACTTCCATCACAATTTTGACTATGATTTCTCTTACATTTACAGCCTGTTCGCTCACCTTTTACTCCTGTTCTCTGACATCAATCAAGCTTCATACCTTTTTCAAGTTTATAGCCAAGAAGGAAGTCTCTTACAGACATTCTCTTTTTTCCTTCAAGCTGGACTTCGGTACAAACAAGACGTCCTTTTCCGGTATTGACTTCAAAAAAGTCTTTTTCTACATTTTCAATAATTCCTGGCTGGCCACTATACAATTCTTCTGTAGCCCATGCACTCCATATCTTGAGTGTCTTTCCATCAATTTTGGTAAAACAGCTAGGCCATGGATTAAGTGCTCTGACAAGGTTTGAAATATTTTTGGCACTCATATTCCAGTTGATGCGGCCCATCTCTTTAGAGAGTCTTCCGCATTTGCTACTATGTTCCTCATCCTGTTTTACAGGAGTGATCTCGCCTCTCTCGATCATAGGGAGAGTCTCAACTATAAGCTCTGCACCTACTTTACTGAGCTTGTCAAAAAGGCTTCCGCCTGTATCTTCATCTGTTATCTCAACTTTTTTCTGAGTAAGGATATCACCGGTATCCATGCCTGCATCCATCTGCATGATGGTTACACCTGTGTATTCTTCACCATCAATTATGGCCTGCTGGATAGGTGCTGCTCCTCTGTATTTTGGCAATAAGGACGCATGAATATTGACACATCCATACTTTGGAATATCCAATACCTCCTGAGGAAGTATCTGTCCGAAAGCTGCGACTACATAAATGTCCGCATCAATACTCTTCATATATTCAACTGCTTCAGGCTCTCTGATCCTTACAGGCTGATATACAGGCAGGTCGTGCTTTAATGCACACTCTTTTACAGGAGATATCTGTATCTCCTTGCCTCTGCCCTTTGGTTTATCCGGCTGAGTAACAACCATAACAATATCATGTCCTGCTTCAATAAGCGCATCCAGTGCACCTACAGAAAAATCAGGAGTTCCCATATAAACTATCTTCATCAGTTCTCATCCTCATTTTCTGCCATAAGTTCTTCATTATCTACAAGGTCACCCTCAACCTTTTCAACATACATGTGTCCATCAAGGTGATCAAGTTCGTGGCAGATTGCTCTGGCAAGAAGCTCTGTTCCTTCAAGGATAAACTCGTGCATATTTCTATCGTAAGCTTTTACCTTGGCATAATTTGGTCTTGTAACAACGCCGGACTTACCTGGCAGGCTCAGACATCCCTCATATCCGGTCTGCTCTCCGCTTGTCTCAAGAATTACAGGATTGATAAGAATATGTGGATCATCTCCGGTAGTATCGATAACAACGATTCTCTTAAGAACGCCTACCTGAGGAGCTGCAAGGCCCACACCATTTGCATCATACATTGTCTCAAGCATATCATCTATAAGTTCATTGATCCTTGGAGTTACTTCTTTTACTTCCTTGCAATGTGCTGCAAGTACTTCATCACCATATTCTCTGATTGTTCTAATAGCCATCTTTTATTCCTCTCTGCTTAAATTAAACACTAATTCATTGAACATAATTATATTGGTTACTTTAATTAAAACCCATTAATAGGGTCAAAGTCAAATTGTACCACTAATCCGGTCATTCTGCCATCATTAGTTAATTTTTCTAAAAGTGCCTCTATTCTCTCCCTTATATTGATAAGTCCGTCAAGGTCGTTCATCTTGATGTAGATAGCCATCCTGTATTCGTCCTTGATCTTGGCAATGGATGCCGCTGCAGGACCTATCACTACTGCATTATCGAAATGACTTCTTTCGATTGCCGCCTTGAGGTAGTTGGCAAACGCAGCTCCATTTTCCTCATTTCTGGCCCATATCTGAATAGCCATCATATGGGATACAGGCGGATACATCAGCAGTTTTCTGTAAGCACATTCTTCATTATAAAACGCCAGATAATCCTGTCTTGCTGCTGTCTGGATGCTGTAGTGCTCCGGCTGGTAAGTCTGTATGACCACATTACCCCTTTTTTCACCTCTGCCAGCACGTCCGGCAGCCTGAGTAAGAAGCTGAAAAGTCCTCTCACTTGCCCTGTAATCACCGGCATAAAGAGACATGTCTGCCGCCAGTATTCCTACAAGGGTTACATTTGGAAAATCGTGACCTTTCACTATCATCTGAGTGCCCACAAGAATATCTGCCTGCATATTGGCAAAAGCAGACAATATCTCTTCATAGCTCTGCTTGGTCTTGGTTGTATCTGCATCCATACGCAGCACCCTGGCATCGGGATAGAGCTTGTGGACTTCATTTTCTATCTGTTCAGTTCCTGCCCTGAAAGCTGATACATATTTTGAAGAACACTTAGGACATATCTTGGTGACCTTTTCTTCATATCCGCAATAGTGACAGACAAGTCTGCCTCCTCTATGCTCTGATAGAGGTACATCACAATGAGGACATTTAAATACATGTCCGCAGCTCCTGCAGGATACAAAACCGGCAAGGCCTCTTCTATTTATAAAAAGCATTATCTGTTCATGCTTTTCCAATCTGTCACTGATCATAGCCTGAAGGCTTCTGCTAAAAATGGATCTATTACCGGCTCTTAGTTCTTCCCTGAGATCAGCAATTTCAACTTCAGGTAGTGTCCCGCCTGTGAGACGTCTGTTTAAGTTAAACAGTTGATACTCACCTGTCTGAGCCTTGTAATAGGACTCAAGTGAAGGTGTAGCACTGCCCAGAACAACGCTTGCTCCTCCAGGTACCATTTTGGCAAGAGCTATGGCAACATCCCTCGCATGATATTTCGGCATACTCTCGCTTTTATATGAGGGCTCATGCTCTTCATCAATAATGATCACGCCTGTCTTAGGAAATGGTGTAAAAAGTGCCGATCTTGGGCCAATAATGACATCGATCTGTCCGTCCTTGGCTCTCTGCATCTGATCGTATTTTTCAGAAACAGATAATGTAGAATTCATAACGGATACGCGCTGTCCAAAATGCCTGTAGAATCTCTTCAAGGTCTGATAAGTAAGAGCAATCTCAGGAATAAGTACGATTGCCTGACGTCCTCTTTTGATTATCTCTTCTATTATGGAGATATAGACTTCTGTCTTGCCGCTTCCGGTTATACCGTGGATCAGGTAGGTCTCTCTTTTGCCCTCGTCATAATCACTTATAACAGTATCAACTATAGCCTGCTGTTCAACACTCAGGATTTTTTTGTCCTGAGTCTGCTCTTCTAACTTAACGGGATTTCTATAGTAGCTTTCAGACTCTATCTTGATTATGCCTTTATCAGCAAGGGCTTTGATGGTCTGGGAGGAAACGTTTAGTTTACCCGTAACAAGTTCATAGGGAATACGATCCTCAGGTGACTCTATAAGCTCTTTTAATAGCCTTTCTCTGGCATAATTCTTTTTACGGACACACTCATAATAATACTCCGTAGCCTCCCTTAGAGGCATACGAAGTACAATATATTTGTGTATTAAAGTTTTCTGTTTTTTATTGGCAGGCAAAACAGTCTTCAGAGCAGCTATCATGGATGAGCCATAATGTTCTCTGATCCAGGCCGCCAGCCTTATGGATACTTCTCCTGCAGAATTGTCTTCTGTAGATATTCTCAAAATGTCTTTTATCTTATCAGGATCATATTCTGCAACATCAGTAAGCCCGATGACAAAGCCTTTTCTAACCTTATTCCCGACTCCAAAAGGTATCTCTACGCAGTCTCCTACAGAGAGCTTCCCCCTTAGCTCATCAGGAATATGGTACTGAAATGGTCTATCCACCTTTTCATGGGATATATCAATTATTATGTTGGCATAACAAGCTTCTTTGTGTGTGCCACTCATTCTTTCTCAGCTCTCTCCTTAAGTATATCTGCGATCAGCTCACGCTCATCCATGTGATACTTAACACCCTTGATTTCCTGATAATCCTCATGCCCCTTACCGGCAAGTACGATGATATCGCCCTTTTCACCATGGTCGATAGCATAAGCAATAGCTTCTTTTCTATCTACAATAGTTGTATAAGCGCCATCTGTCTTCTTGATCCCGGTCTCGATATCCTTGATGATATCCATCGGTTCTTCAAATCTTGGATTATCAGATGTAATAATTGTAAAGTCTGCAAGTCTTCCACTTACTTCACCCATCTCAAATCTGCGAAGCTTACTTCTGTTGCCGCCGCAGCCAAAGAGACAGATAAGTCTGTTTGGATGATAATCCTTAAGTGTAGAAAGAAGACTCTTTAAAGCCATAGCATTGTGAGCATAGTCGATCATAAGAGTGAAATCATCTGATACCTTGACCATCTCAATTCTTCCTTTTACCTTGGCCTCTTTTAAAGCACTTGCGATCTGCTCTGTTGTGCAGTCAAAATGTCTTGCTACAGCGATAGCACACAATGCGTTATATACGCTGAATTTACCAGGGTTTGTGATCTCAGCGTGCATATTGATAAGACCTTCTGTATCAAAGAATACGCCCAGCTGACCCGGTTTGTGGATATAAGCAAGGTTAATGGCTCTGATATCAGCACCTTCCTTGAAACCATAGGTCTCAAGCTCACAGGTATGTCCTTCCAATACATCTTCTGTATGGATGTCATCAAAATTGGCAATACCAATGCGGCACTGTTTAAACAAAAGTCCCTTGCAGTGCATGTATTCATCAAAATCCTTGTGCTCATTAGGACCTATATGATCCGGTTCAATATTAGTAAAGATACCGATGTCATAGATAAATCCCTGGCTTCTATGAAGCATAAGTCCCTGAGATGATACCTCCATGACTACGCTGTCACAGCCTGCGTCTACCATCTGTCTCATGTATCTCTGAAGATCCATTGATTCAGGAGTTGTGTTCTCTGCGTGGATGTGTTCATCACCAATTATAACTTCAATAGTGCCGATAAGGCCTACCTTATGTCCTGCATTTTCAAGCATACTGCGGATAAGGTATGTAGTAGTTGTCTTACCCTTGGTACCTGTTATACCAATTGTCTTAAGGCTATCAGCAGGATAATCATAATAAGCTGCTGAGATAAATGCCATAGCATATCTTGTACTCTCAACTCTTACTACTGCCATATCGCAGTTCTCTGGAAGCTGTACATCGCTTTCAACTACGATTGCAGCTGCTTTCTTTTCTGCAGCCTGAGAAGCAAATTCGTGTCCATCGAAATTAGCTCCTTTAATGCAGAAGAAAAGACAGCCCTCAGATATTTTACGTGAATCATTTATTATTTCTGTTATTTCAACCTGTGAGACGTCGCAGGACTTATCACTATTTCCCACAGTTGCTTTGTAATCAAGTTCTTTTAATAATTTTTCAAGTTTCATATCAAACCTCCGCATATATTGTAGCATCAATAATAGATTTTGGTTATTCTATTTTTATTCACCATTTAAACACACTTTAGACACAAAAATAGGATATATTATCTTTCAGATAGTGATAACAAACTATCTCCCCCTCATAAGAAAACCGCAGGACACTCGCTTAGCGAGTGTTTTTGTGGTTTTAGACATCTTTTTATTTGTAATCCTGCAAAATGATCTGCAGGCTTTCCCTTCCCTGATATTCATTTATATCCGGATAATATAATGCATTTACAGTCATTTCAGAGCGCAGAGTTCCATCGTATAATCTGGTTACATTGTCATTGCCATATTTTTCTTTTAAGAATTCATGCCATTTGTCCATATCACCAAAATACATCATATCATAGCGAAGTCCTGCCTCATCACAGATCCTGTATTTACCGCAGTTTCTGTTTTTGCCCAGGATCCTGCCACTAAGGAGCTTCACATTTCTTGTAGCAAAACTAGGCCTTGGATTACCATTTCCAAATGGTTCCAGGACATTAAATTCTCTTACAAGATCCATAGATGCATATTTTAAAGGCATTTCCATATCTATATGCTCAACAGGAACAAAGTCATCAGCAGTAAGTTTACTTGCACTGTTCAATCTGTTCCTAAGTTCATCAATATTCTCTTTTGGTAAAGAAAGACCTGCGGCCATCTTATGTCCACCGAATTTAGTAAACAGATCCTTGCATGCACTAAGTTCAGTAAACATATCATAGCTCTCGATCGATCTTCCAGAGCCTTTTACGCCATATTGGGCATCTGTAAGAACTATTGTAGGCCTTACATATTTCTCCTTGATCTTACCTGCAATAATACCTGCGATTGACTCATGGCAATCCGGAAGATAGATTACAAGTACATCAGGAATATTATCTCCATATTTATCAACAATAACAGATGCTGCTTCTACACCCATCTGTGTCATATCCTTACGGCTGTCATTGAGAGCCTTAAGATCTGCCGCCATACTGGCTGCTATAGCATGGTCAGTAGCACACAAAAGCTCTAAGCCTCTCATGGCATTATCAAGACGTCCTGTCGCATTAAGGCATGGTCCAAGGACAAAGCCAAAATGATAGCAACTGATCATCTTATCATCAAGGCCGTTAACATGTATCAGTGCTCTAAGGCCTTCATTTGGACAAGAGCCAATCTTCTTGAGAGCTTCTCTTACAATGATCCTGTTCTCATCCTTAAGTTCCATAACATCGCATACTGTGGCAAAACCTGCAAATACGATCAGCTCGTCAAAAAGCTTCTGACGATTCTCATGAGTCTGAGGTTCCATATGGTCAAAAAGGACCTGTAAAAACTTATAGGCAACTACTGCACCGCATATCTCAGGGAAAGGATATTCATTGCCCTCTCTCTTAGGATCTACTACTGCAGCTGCTTTTGGAAGGATTTCTCTACGTGTGCCATCATCTGCAGTTTCAAACGGAACTTCATGATGATCGGTAATTATTATGTTTATGCCCTTTTCAATAGCATGCTCAACCTGGCTTGATGCTGCAATACCATTGTCACAGGTAATGATAGTATCAATGCCATCGTCAAAAGCCTGATCAATAAGATTGTTATTGATACCATAGCCATCCTTTACTCGGTCAGGTAACATGCAATCTACATCAGCACCGGCAAATTTAAGACCTGCCAAAAGGATATATGAAGAACATATACCATCAACATCATAATCACCTATTATTCTTACTTTGCCGCCTTTTTCTATAACACCCTTCATATTAGAGGCAGCTTTATCAATATCAAGAAGTAAATGAGGATCGTGAAGGCCACGCAAATTGCCCTTTAAGAAGACTTCAATCTGGTCATCTCCAATTACGTCCCTATTTCTGATAAGCCTGGCAGTAATCGGACTTATACCAAATTTTTCAGATATATGATTAAAATCAGCTTTTTTAGCCGCGATCATCCATTTAGACATTAAAAACTACTCCCAACAAAAATTCTAATTTCCCTCTTAATAATTATATCATAGGAAAGCAATTTCCTATGATATAAAAAAGGGGCTGTTTTTACAGCCCCTCTAAAAAACTAATTATCAATTCTTAGCCTTACCAAAGTGACCTTTGAGATCATACCATAATGGTGAAGCAATGAATATTGATGAATATGTACCACTAACAACACCGACCATAAGTGGAAGTGCAAATGCTCTGATATCTGTTACACCAAATACATACAATGCAAGAACCATGATAAATGTTGTAATTGAAGTAAACAAGCTTCGTGTAAGAGTCTGTGAAACACTTGCGTTTACAAGCTCAGCTCTGTCTGACTTCTTCTCATGAGCATCTCTATTCTCTCTGATACGGTCAAATGTAACGATTGTATCGTTGATAGAGTAACCGATGATTGTAAGGATAACAGCAATGAATGTGCTACCTACTGACAATCTTGTAATTGCATAACATGTAATGATAACAAGTGCATCATGTGCAAGAGCTATGATAGCACCAGCACCAAGTGTAATATCTCTGAATCTGATCCAGATATAGATAAGCATCAGTACAAGAGCAATAGCTACAGCGATTATAGCATCTGTTCTCATCTCGCTACTGATTGTTGAGCTGATTGTCTCAGCTGCAATACTATCCTCTGAAACACCATAATCATTAATCAGCATCTCTTCCATAGCTGAACGCTGATCAACTGTAAGAGTTGTTGTCTTAAATATTACTTCATTAGTACCTGTAACAGTCTGTACCTGAACTTCCTTAACACCTGTTACTTCTTCGATCTTTGGAACCACTTCAGCATCAAGCTCAGCTGCTGTCCAGTTTTCATTAAATGTTACAGTTGTTGATGTACCACCAACGAAATCAAGACTGTAATTGAATGCGCCTTCACCCTTGCCTGCATTCATTCCCATGAATACAAATCCTGCAATAATAATTGCACAAGAAACAAGATAGGCTACTTTTCTCATCTTGATAAAATCAATAACCTTAACTGCCTTTGCCTTACCATAGAGTACTGGGCTCTGAAGTCCAAGGCCAAAGAAGATATAAGAAATAAGTCTTGTAATTACAAGTGCTGTAAACATTGAAACAATGATACCAAGAGCAAGTGTCTGTGCAAATCCCTTGATTGTACCTGTTCCTTTTATTGCAAGTACTGCTGCTACAATAAGAGTTGTGATGTTACCATCAAGAATAGCTGAAAGAGCTTTGCTGTAACCACTCTTAATAGCGTGATCTACTGCATTACCAGTAGCAATCTCTTCTTTAATTCTGGCAAATACCAGAACGTTGGCATCAACCGCCATACCGATTGAAAGAATAATACCTGCAATACCTGGCAGTGTAAGTGTCATCTCAAATGCAGATAACAGGAATACCATCAGTCCGCAATAATAAGCAAGTGCAAATACTGCTGATAAACCAAGTAATCTGAAGAATATGATCATAAATAATGCAATAAGTGCAAAACCAACTGCTGTTGCGATCAAACTTGTTCTGATAGCATCTGAACCAAGCTGAGCACCTACAACGTTAGAACGAAGTTCTGTAAGCTGAAGCTTAAGTCCACCGATACGGATAAGTGAAGCAAGGCTGGCTGCATCTTCGTATGTAGACTCACCTGTAATAACTGCCTTACCATCTGTAATAGCTGCCTGTACTGTTGGTACACTGATGAACTCGCCATCATAATAGATACCGATTGACTCACCTGCTGCATATGCTGCTGTAGTTGCATCTGCAAACTTCTGAGTGCCTTCATCTGTAAATGTAAGCTCTACAACAGGCTCATTTGTACCAACTGAATTCTGCTGATATCCAGCCTCTGCAGCTGCTACATCTTCACCTTCAAGTACGATAGAACCGTCTGCTTCAAGTTCTTCAATTGTCTTATTAAGAATATATCCAATTGTTCCCTGCTCTGTGATTCCGAATGTATAGTTTTCATTTCCTTCAGAATCTGTCTGAGCTATAAAGTAGAGATTACCAGGCTGACCAAGTTCCTCAAGAATTGTGTTTGCATCTGAAACACCTGGGATCTCAATGTTGATCCTGTTAGAACCTTCCTGATAAACCTGAGCTTCTGTACTGTACTGACTTACACGCTGCTGTAACTTGTAAATAGTATCTGACATATCCTCTGCGCTAGGATTCTCATCTCCACTTACTTCATAGGTGATGCTGACACCACCTGCGAGATCAAGACCCAGATCAATACTTGATAAAGATCCTGACTTGTCTTCTCCAAGTCCAAAGATTGCTGTGTAAGCAAGGCCACACAACAAAGCCAGAACTACGAGAAGGCCTAAAAATGCCTTACCCTTTTTCATGTTGCAATCCTCCCATATAGGTACTTTATTTTATTCCTCGGCTTCTGCCGCTTTTAACATAATCGCACACTCAATGCGCTTTCTCTGCAATTCACATCCAATCTTATATGTAGAATTGATATCTCCATTAAAGTTGTATGCATTAGCAGCACAACCGCCACTACAATAATATCTTGCAAAGCATTTAGCACATTCAGGTCTTGAATATACGTTACTCTTCTTAAACTCTTCTCTGATATCAGGTCTTGTGATACCTTCAAATACATTACCCATTATGAAATCTTCATTACCAACAAACTGATGGCATGGATAGAAATCACCCCAAGGAGTAACACCAAGATATTCACATCCTGAACCGCAGCCTGATAATCTCTTGGCTACACATGGTCCGCCTGAAAGATCAATATTGAAGTGGAAGAAGTTAAATGGCTTTCCTTCCTTCTTTCTCTGGAGCATGAACTTGGCAAGTTCATCATACTGCTCTTTGAGCTTTGGCAGGTCTTCTTCTGTAAGCGCGTACCAATCTTCAGGCTTGGCAACTACAGGCTCTACAGAGATCTGTTTAAATCCAAGGTCTGCAAGAAGCTTGACATCTTCACAGAAATCAAGGTTGTTATGTGTGAAAGTGCCTCTTACATAATAACGCATCTGATGTCTACTTTCAGCAACCTTTTGGAATTTAGGAACAATATCATCATAGATACCCTGACCACCACGTCTAGGTCTCATGAAGTCTGTTACTTCCTTACGTCCGTCAATACTTAAAACGATATTGCCCATTTCCTTATTAACGTATTCAAGGATCTCATCAGTTAACAATGTTCCATTTGTTGTAATTGTAAATCTGAAATTCTTATTATGTTCTTTTTCAATACTGCGTCCATACTCAACCAGCTGTTTAACAACATTCCAGTTAAGAAGTGGCTCGCCGCCAAAGAAATCTACTTCAAGATTTCTTCTGCTTCCTGAGTTGGCAACAAGGAAATCAAGAGCTGCCTTACCAACTTCAAAGCTCATAAGTGCTTTTCTTCCGTGATACTCACCTTCATCTGCAAAACAATATTTGCATCTAAGGTTACAGTCATGAGCTATATTCAGACAAAGAGCCTTTACTACAGTCTCTCTGTTGTTAAATTCTTCTACATACTCTTCGTATACATCATCTGTATAAAGTACTTCGTTACTTCTAAGTTCCAATATCTCATCAATACCTTCTGAGATATCTTTCTTGTCATATCCGTTGACAAGATTGCCATTAATGATCTGGTCAAAAAGTTCTTTTGAAAGAGCTTCGTCTGTTGTATGCTCCTGTCCACTTGGAATCTCTGCAGTACCAAGCTTATCCACAAGAAGCTTTTCAACAACCGGGATCAAATCATAAACAACGTCATCTACGACGTGAACCGAACCACTGTTAACATCCAGTACAATGTCGTAACCGTTGTTTTTGAACATATGAATCATAAAAAATCCTACTTCCTAATAGTAATAAAGCCAATGTCAATAGAATGACATTAATTGCTAAAAACTTAGCAATGTAATAGGCAGCGACAATTCGTCACTGCCTGTCTGTTTAACACATTTAGATTAAAAAACCAACAAAGTATCAGTCCTTAATCTGCTCACAGCTCTGGTTACCAACTGTGCAAGAAGTCTTACAAGCAGACTGACATGATGTCTGGCATTCGCCACATCCGCCCTTTTTCATAGACTCTTTAAGATTTCTTGTAGCTAAAGACTTAACGTGCTTCATAACGAATCCTCCTATCCTAAAGCATACATCTGTTGAAAAATATGCCCTCGGTCTTTTATTCACATTTAGTAATGATACCATATTATAGCTTTTAGTAAAAGCATTTTTTATGAATTCCTACTGTCAGCGTCCTTTTCGTCGTTTTCCAGTTTATTGTCATCAGACTGATTGTTTTTTTCTGCTTTTTCCGAAATATTTAATAATACCTTGGTGATTCTGTTTCCTTTAATGCCTCTTGCAGTAAGTATTGTACCGTCCGGCAGTGTGACTGTTTCTCCATAGGCAGGAAGTCTGTCCAGCTGCTCAATCATAAGACCGCCTATAGAATCATAATTTTCAGAATACAGATCTGTTGAGATGGCGTCGTTGATATCATCCAGCTTCATATTAGCTTCAACAAGATATCTCTTCTCACCAATGTTCTTGATCAGCTCTTCTTCATCAGAATCGTACTCATCTCTGATCTCACCAACAATCTCTTCCAGAAGGTCTTCAAGTGTTATCATTCCGACTGTTGCGCCATACTCACTAAGTACAAAAGCAACGTTCTGAGCTTTTTCACGCATTTCCATCAGAAGATCATTGGTCTTTTTAAATTCATAGGTGTAATATGCCTCACGCAGATATTTAGAGATCTCAAAGTTCTCTTTATCCTTGACTAGTATCATATCCTTGATATTGATAAGACCAATGATATTATCAGGATTGTCCTCTTCATAAACAGGAATCCTGGTGTACATATCTTCTTTAAAGGTCCTGAGGATCTCACTGTAATCAGCCTTTTCACTGATACAGCACATATCTATCCTCGGGATCATAACATCCTTGGCAACAGAGTCGTCAAAATCAAAGATGTTGTAGATGATCTTTTTCTCATCACTCTCAATAACGCCATCTTCATGGCTGACATCCACGTAATTTTTCAGATCTGTCTCAGTCATGGTCGTCTTGATCTTAGGATCAACATGTATCAGTCTGAGCACCAGTGAAGATATGGCACTGATTATTATAACTACTATCTTTAATACCCTTATGAGAAACAGGATGGTCCCTGAGTAAGCCAGTGCAAGCTTTTCAGACTTGGCATTAGCCACTGTCTTTGGAACGATCTCGCCAAATATCAAAAGAACAAAGGTAAGTACACCTGTGCCTACACCTATCCAGGCGCTGCTAAGGAACTCAGTTACCATTACTGTGGTCAGAGAAGACGCTGCCAGATTGACCACATTATTGCCAATAAGGATAGTGGTGAGCATTGTCTGATAATCATTATTTATCAGCTCTACTCTCTTGGCTCTTCTGTCGCCCCCCTCTGCAAGTGCCTTTATTCTGATCTTATTTACAACCGTAAGTGCTGTTTCTGCAGATGAAAAAAAGCAGGATAAAACCAACAAGATCATTAAAACCACTAATTTAATCGCCATAAGAAAAAATAAAATCTCCCTTCATACATTCAAGAATTTCTAACTATATCCAATAATTCTTTTGGTTCATTTATAAATGTTGTAGCACCGGAACTTATAAGTTCCTCTTTGGTCCTAAATCCCCAAAGACAACTGATGCAAGGAAGCTCTGACGCTCTGGCTGTAGCCACATCCACATCAGAATCTCCTACGTATATGCTGCTCTCTTTATCAGAGCCAAGTCTCTTCAACGCCTCAATAACTGTATCCGGAGCCGGCTTCTTACGAACATTATCACTCTGTCCGATAGCTACCTCGATATATTTGCTGAAATACATCTCATTAAGTTCCTGAGTTGCTTTCATATACTTATTTGAAACAATTGCAAGCTTGTATCCCTGCTCATGAAGTTCTTTAAGCAGATCCATGATACCATCATATGCTCTGGTGGTATCGTTGCAATGAATAAGGTAATGCGCCTTAAAATCTTCAAAAGTCTGGACAAATTCAGGGTTTTCTTTTCCCTGAGGAACAGCCAGTTCCATCAGTCTCTCAACGCCATTTCCTACAAAGCTTCTGACCTCATCCAGAGTACGAGGCGGCATAGAATGTTTTTCCAAAGCATAATTCACTGAAGCCTTAAGGTCTTCAAGTGTGTACAACAATGTTCCATCCAAGTCAAAAATAATTGTGTCGATTTTTTTCATATCAAACTGTCATCTCCAATTTCTTAACGGCCGCACGTTTAGCAAAAAAGAAGCATATAAAATGCACTGTAGCCGTAATAGCCCAAGATATCGGATAGGAAATATATAGTGTTCTAAGGCTGTGATCAAATTGAAATACAGTCATGATCCACAATATTCTAAATCCGCATGCACCTGCAAGGGACACGATCATCGGTACTACCGAATATCCCAAGCCTCTTAGCGCGCCGCAAACTACATCCATGATACCACATAGACAATAAGTAGTACAAATAACACTAAGTCTGCCTACCGCATATCCAATGGCTGCTTCATCACTGGTATATATGGAAGCCAGCTCATATCCAAACATGTAAAAGAGGTTGCCCATTACAAGGCCTATGACTGTTACGACTCCAACACAGGTAAACAGAACCTTGTTCAGCCTCTTTACTTTTTTAGCGCCATAATTCTGGCTCATGAATGAAACTGATGCCTGAGCCAAAGCATTCATTGATACATATACAAAGCCTTCAAGATTGGAGCCTGTAGCATTTCCGGACATTACTATATCTCCAAAGCTATTTACTGAGGACTGGATAAGTACGTTGGAAAAAGAGAACAGTGAGCTCTGGATACCTGCCGGAAGTCCAATAGATACGATCCTCCACAATTTGTCCGGACAGATACGTATTCTGGTAATGACAAGTCTGTAAATGTCCTCCTGCCTCATAAGGCATCTGACAATAAGCGCCGCTGACAGAGCCTGTGAAATGATAGTAGCCAAGGCTACACCCGCCACATTCAGTCCCAAGCCTATTACAAAGATAAGATTCAGGAATACATTCAAAACTCCTGCAATCATAAGGTAATAGAGCGGTCTTCTGGTATCTCCTACTGCTCTTAGGATGGCACTTCCGAAATTATATATCAGTATAAAAGGCATTCCTGCAAAATATATACGCATGTACAGGATTGAATACTCAATAACAGTCTCAGGTGAAGCCATAAGGATAAGAAGAGGTCTTGCAAGAGTAATACCTATCAAAGCAAGTACGATACCGCCAATGAGGCTCACTGCTATAGACGTATGTACTGTCTCGTCTGTATCGCCAGCATCATTCATGGCATAGTACCTTGCTACAAGTACATTGGCACCCACAGACAAGCCCATAACAAGACTTACAAGGAGGTTGATAAGTGATCCTGTGCTTCCGATGGCTGCAATATATGTTGCGCCTTTATCACCGGTAAACTGGCCCACAACAACAATATCGGCAGCATTGAACAACAGCTGCAGAACACTTGATATAATAAGCGGGATAGAAAATATGAGTACTTTACCAAGAAGTGCTCCACTAGTCATATCTATCTCATATTTTTTACTTTTTTTAACAGCAGTATTTACCATTATTTGTCCCTCTAACTATTTATGTTAAAATATTATACAGACAAGTTCAAATGTCTGTCGGATCTAAGCTATAAATCATAATAAGATCAGAAAGGTATCTCTAATGTACGTCTATTACTGTGATATTAGCAATTTCATTAATGACAACACCCTATATGAGCAGGAAAAAAGAGGTCTCATGGATCTCATTGATAATGAACGCCTTGAAAAAATGAAAAAGTACAAGTCTGTCTCCGATGAAATAAGGTCACTTAC
Organism: Butyrivibrio sp.; assembly: GCA_015056495.1. GTDB lineage: Bacteria > Bacillota > Clostridia > Lachnospirales > Lachnospiraceae > Butyrivibrio. The sequence goes on along the minus strand of SVGC01000022.1, from coordinate 30,762 downwards.
GGCAGGACTCTTGATACAGGTTGCACTGCAAGATCATATCAATAAGACTGAATACCTATATTCAGACTGCGAGTCCATAATCAGCTTAAAGGAAAAGCTGTCACAGGAGGGCAAAATAGAGATCCACTATTCTCCTAATGGATATGGAAAACCGTTCATTATTGCATATCCTAATTTTCATTTTTCATTATCTCACTCAGGAAGCTACGTTGCACTAGCCTGTCATGACGAAAAAATAGGTCTGGATGTACAAGAGGAACGTGGTTCTAAAGCCATTGCCATTTCTGATAGATTCTATGCAAAAGAAGAAAGAAAGATCCTGGAAGAAGCTCCTGACAAGGAAAGCCAAACACATGCATTTTACAGGATCTGGTCAGCAAAAGAAGCTTACATAAAATATACCGGCCGCGGCATAAGTGAAAATCTGGCATCTTTTACTGTAGATCTCGAAAGACATATAGTAAAAAAAGCTGACACTGATGCTACGACCGGCTACATCTACGAACCTCTTCACCTGGAGAACACATCATCAATGATATGCTCCGGCTCAGAGGTCCGTAATATTGCTGTCATTAAAGTAGTACTCTAAATGTACTGTATCAGTCTAAATGGAAAACAGGATGCAGATCAACTGCAACAGGACTGTTATCTGGATTGGTCTCCATGATGTCAGCCATGAAATCCCACCATTTTCTATTTATAGCTGTGTCTGCGCTCTTGGCCCAGAGTTCTTCATCCTCGATTTCGATGTAACCATATAAAACTAATGTCTCAGGATCGAGATAGATGCTGTAATTGTGTCCGCCGTGCTCGTGGATCATCTGCTGCATCTCAGGCCACAGTTCATTGTGCCTCTTCTCGTACTCTTTCTCCATACCTGGATATAATTTCATTTTAAAACCTTTTCTGATCATTCCCCAATTCTCCTCCATAAGTTATTTATTAGTTCAAAGGATTCTTATAGAATTCATTGAAATCCTTGTAACCCTGCGCTACAAGCTGTTCCTTCTGGAACTTCTTGTTCTTGTTCATTCTGGCAACAAGTACCTGTTTACCTGCTGCACGCTCTTCCTGAGCCTTGGCAATGATGTTGCTGAGCTTCTCACCCTGAACACCTTTTTCAATAAGGTATGCAACCTTGTTGTCTTCACCAGGGATCTTGAATCCTTCGTCCATCATGATCATGATGATACGCTCAAATCCAATAGAAAATCCGCATGCAGGAGTATCCTGGCCAGTGAACTTACCTACCATCTTGTCATAACGGCCGCCACCACCGCAGCTACCGCCATACTGTGGCATTGCTATTTCAAAAATCGTACCTGTGTAGTAAGACATACCACGTACAAGTGTAGGATCAAATACGATCTCAAAATCAGCTGACTTAGTAGCATCAACACTTGTAATGATCTCTTCGAGGCTGTTCTTAACCTCTTCATCAAGGAACTCACCAAGAGTCTCTGCTATAAACTTAAGTCCTTCAACTGCTCCTTTATCCTGAACACCCTTGAACAGATCAAGATACTTGTCTATTCCGGCTTTATCGAATCCGTCTTTTTCAAGTTCTTCTCTAACACCGTCGATACCGATCTTGTCCATCTTATCAAGTGTGATAAATACACTATCATAGCTCTCTTCAGGGAATCCGCTGTAAGCAGCCATAGCCTTGAGGATACGTCTCTCATTTATTCTGATCTGGAATCCCTTAAATCCAAGCTTGCCAAGTGTAGTTGTTGTAGCAAGGATAAGCTCTATCTCAGCAAGATTAGATGGCTCACCAAGAATATCAATATCACACTGCATGAACTGACGATATCTGCCCTTCTGAGGTCTGTCAGCTCTCCATACATATCCCATCTGAAGTGCCTTAAAAGGTGCTGGAAGTTCATTCTGATGATTGGCATAGAAACGAACCAGAGGAACTGTAAGATCATATCGTAGCCCAGAGTCTGTCAGATCATTTTCTTCCTTGGCAGTCTCAAGATTCAGCTTTTCTCCACGCTTCATGATCTTAAAGATAAGTTTCTCATTTTCTCCACCCTGCTTGCTATTAAGATTAGCAAGTGATTCAACAGCAGGTGTTTCAATAGAAGTAAATCCAAACTTACCATATGTATCCTTAATAACACCTATAACATAATCCCTAAGCTGCATCTCAGCTGGTAATATGTCTTTCATTCCGGTAACAGGTTTCTTAATTAATGCCATAAATACTCTCCATATATCTTTATTTCTCATACTGCAAAAGACAAGCTCCTGCAGTTTTTTCACACTTAAAAGATTTTACTCTGATAAAGCGTCTAATGCAAGGGTGAAATATCAAAACCAGTGCAGAGGGTTACTTATGACCTTGGCCTTCTTCATGATGTCCTCTGAATTTTGTGACAGATAAAACTCCATAGCAGCAACTTCTTTTTCCTCATAACCATTCTGCTTAACAATCTTGGCCTCAGGAAGTACACCTTCTGCTGTATGGAGCTGACCGTCTACAGTGCGTTCAAACAAAACCCTTACTATCTTTTTGCCATCTGCACCGGCTACAATAGCTGAATAAGTCATCTTCATCTCCGGCTCTTCATCCTGTTGCTTATCTACCGAAGTATCTGCAGGTTTATTTGAAGGTTTATTTGTAGTTTTATTTCCAAGATCAAAGTTCATAAGTGGATCTTTATCATTCATCAGCATATTCTCGCCTTCCCTCAACACTTGGACTTTTCCTGTGTAAAAAACGATACATCAATTTCTATTATAATCGATATTTAGATACTTTAAAATCATTATTATATTTGCTATTGTGTTTTTGCAATTAATGCTGTATAGTATCGAAGTTCGGTTTTCTACCGGACAACTATTGCAAAAGATTCTTTTGCGATCATCCCAAAACAAATTTCATAAAGGAGAAAATATTCACATGTTCAGTTCAGTAACATCCGGTGCTGTAAATGGAATAATTCCCTACATCATGCAGGTCGAAGTAGATACATCTACAGGATTGCCGGGATTTAACATGGTAGGTTACCTGAGCAGCGAAGTCAGAGAAGCCGGAGACAGAGTCCGGGTCGCCTTAAAAAACAGCGGCTTTAAACTGCCGGCACAAAAGACAACTGTCAATCTGGCTCCTGCAGGCATCAGGAAAGAAGGTATTGCCGTGGACCTGCCACTTGCTATAGGCATACTGATCTCCACTGGAGAACTGGCGGAAGACACTATAGCAAACACTTTGATCATTGGTGAGCTCGGCCTAGACGGAGAAGTCAAACAGGTCCAGGGCGTGCTTCCTATCGTCAAAAAAGCCAAGGAACAAGGCTATACCACCTGTATCCTTCCTAAGGTAAATGCCAAAGAAGGTGCTTCAATAAACGGAGTCAAGGTCATAGGAGTTGAAACATTGATCGAAGCCGTCTTTTACCTTAAAACAGACCCAAAAGACAGAGACAACCTGATCCCACCGACGGTAGTAGATATAAAAAGTCTGTTCAAAAACCTTGATAATGCCTCTACAAATCTTGATTTTGCAGATATAAACGGACAGTCAGCTGTGAAAAGAGCTGTAGAAATAGCGGCCGCAGGTTTTCATCATATTCTGCTGGTAGGACCTCCCGGCTCAGGAAAAAGTATGATAGCCAAAAGAATCCCATCTATCCTCCCACCTCTGTCTGAGGATGAATCCCTGGAAGTATCAACCATATATAGCGTTGCAGGAATGCTTGATAAGGACGAATTTCTCATGACACGCCGCCCCTTCATGAGTCCGCACCATACTATCACAGAATCTGCTCTGGCTGGCGGAGGCAGGATACCTCGCCCGGGAGTCATCAGTCTCTCCCACCGCGGTGTCCTGTTTCTTGATGAGATGGCAGAATTCAGCAGGACTACGCTGGATCTTTTGCGTCAGCCACTGGAAGATAAAAAAGTAAATATAGCAAGGACATCAGGTACCTTTACCTATCCTGCAGATATGATGGTAGTCGGGGCCATGAATCCCTGTCCATGCGGATATTATCCCGATATGAACAGGTGCAAGTGCACAGAAAAAGAGATCCAGAGATATCTGAGCCACCTGTCAGGTCCGATCCTCGACAGGATAGACATATCCATTGAAGCTCCAAAGGTAGATGTATCCGAGCTTGGAAGTAATAACTCTATAAACGAATCCAGCAGCACTATCCGTAAAAGAGTCATGAAAGCAAGGGACATTCAGGAAAGACGATTTAGAGGCACTTCTCTTCGCTTCAATTCCGACATGGGGCCATCTGAGATCAATCAGTTCTGTAAGCTGGGCATCACTGAGAAAAGGCTTATGGAACAGATCTACAACACCATGAACCTCAGCGCCAGAAGCTATCACAGAGTCCTGAAGGTAGCAAGGACCATAGCCGATCTTGAAGGCTGCGAGCAGATAAAGGACAGGCATCTGACAGAAGCTGCATGCTACCGAATGACAGATTCAAAGTACTGGGGAAGGAATAGAGAATAATGCAATACGAAAAAGAAGAACTATACGGAGCCTGGCTATGCTCTGTCCCAGGCTTTGGTCCAAGGACCATCAAGAAAATGCTGGAGCAATATGGAAGCTTTGAAGAGATCTATGTTAACAGAAATCAGATAATGTCTCAAAGAAAGAAAAAAGACAGCTCTTCACCCCAGATCATAAACTCAAGGCAGCAAAACAGCTTTATCACATTTGCCGAGCAAAAATCTCCGGAAAGCCTTTTAGAAAAGTACCAAAAGCAAAAGGTCTCTTTTGTGTCTTTCAAAAATCCTCTTTTCCCCAAAAAGCTTTTGGACATTCCGGATTCTCCAGTGGGACTGTTCTACATCGGAAGTCTCCCTTCCGGCGATACTCCCTCAGTATCAATGATCGGTGCAAGAATGTGCTCTGAATACGGGCGCTATCTCGCAAGGGAATTTGGGAAAGCGCTGGCTATGGCGGATATTCAGGTGATCAGCGGTCTTGCCATGGGAATTGACGGCATAAGCCAGAAATCAGCTCTGGAGCATGGCGGGAAGTCCTATGGAATAATGGGCTGCGGCTGTGATATATGCTATCCTGAAGAAAATCAGGCAGTCTATGACATGCTAAGAACAAACGGAGGCATAATATCAGAATATCCTCCCGGGACTATGCCAAAGCCCGGTCTTTTTCCTCTCAGAAATCGCATTATCAGCGGTCTATCTGATGTAGTTCTGGTCATTGAAGCCAAGCAAAAAAGCGGTACTCTCATAACTGTGGATATGGCTCTGGAGCAGGGACGTGAAGTATATGCGGTTCCCGGCAGGATAACCGACAGATTAAGCGACGGATGCAACAGTCTGATCAGGCAGGGAGCCGGTATGGCTCTTAACCCTCAGGACATCGTCAACTTTTTTGCAAGGCCCGGGGCAACAACATCAGACAATGTATCCAGCACCAATACTGCTGCCCTTTTGGAATCTACAGTCCTGCTGCCTGCAAATTCCTTAGAGCAGGCTATGCTCAGCGTCCTTGACCTGAATCCCAAGCCCATCACCATTATCTATGAGGAACTCTCCCAGAAAGGACTGCAGTTATCTGTTCCACAAGTAATGGACACACTGGTTCACATGTCTCTAAGGAACATGATCATTCAGGACGGTACCTTTTTCAGATTGAAATAAAAATTGAGAGTAAGGTTTATTCCTTACTCTCAAACAATCTTTTTACATTATCATAATCAAATTTTTTGATGATACCAGGTTTGGACTGTGGAAGGTCATCAAGCTCATCCCAAGGCACAAGACAGATATGACGTTTTTCCTTTGGATGCTTGGTCTTGAACTGTGCTACTTCCTCGTCACTAAGCTCTGATACAGGAAGCAGTGTCCATCCATGGGTATAATGAAAAGCGTTCCATCTTCTATGCTCATATTTTGCCATCTTCCAATAGGCAATTTCTTTTTCCTCATCAGTCATAATCGACAGTTCTGAACTATCCAGCATCGCCTTTTTATTTGGCATATCCCATATAACAGCTCTGTTAGACTGTTGCAGAAAAGTACCGATCTGGCTCCATTTTTCATCAACCTGAGACTCTTTACTATACTGCTTATGAAGTATCTTGGCAGCATTATCGATCCTTCTGCATACCAGATCCTCGTAGGAATAAAGCGAAACATTATCCTGAAGAAAGAACACATCTTTCTCATCAGCCAAAAGCCTGATACTACCATTAGCTCTATCGTGAAGCACAATGATGATCTGTGGTCTCTTATATTCATTGCCAAGTCTGTGGTACATGCGAATGAGTCTGAGAGCCATCTTGATATTTTTCTCTGTGCTTCCAAGAGAGATGAATAACTGGTCAAAGTCACCTGCATCTGCTTCAAGCTTGTCATAAAACTTCTCAGTTCCCGGGCAACTCTTTGAAAAATTGATGCCCTCTTCTTTGCGGAAGTAAGGAATATCCTGCAACAGCTCTGCTCGCTTTACTTTGCGGTCTTCATCAAAAATGATCGCCTTTAATCCCCACTCAGTACTGTTTTTTACTTCAATTCCGCTATTTTCATAGGAGGCAAGCAAAAACTCTTCCGATAAGGCATTAAACCCTATGATTCCAATGTATAGAGGTCTTTTAGCAACCTTTACATGTTTTTTAGTAACGCATAGATCCTTATTGATCAGCATTTTTATTGGAAGATGATTCTGCATAAAGGTCCTTATGATCAGTCCTTCTTTTGATACCAGATACGCATCAATGTTGGCATATCGCAGATCCATATGTCTCATAAGAACGTTATCAAGAAAAGCAGTAACCTTGATGTTTGGAATCTGTGAGCCGATTTCATCAAGCTTTTTTAACAGCGTTATATTATTGTTATTGAAGGTTGGCAAAAGTACAAAGGTGTATTGCTTTTTCTTATTGAGCTTGGATATAAAATCCTTGCCAACAAGCAGTGCTCCGCGAATAGGCTGCTCATCGATTTCTTCAGGAGATTCCTGTATCTCCTCGTCAATAAAGACTATAGGATTACGAGGTGCATCCTTGATGATGTCATTGATAAGCGCTTGGGCATCATCTTTAAATCCGCAGATGACATAGACTTCTTTACTCTTAAATATTCTGAGTCTGATGACACAGCGCATTATAGCCTGATAGAAAAACAGGTATACTACTGCACCCAGTGTCAGCACAGATGCCGTAAACATTACGAAGACGCCCTGCGGGCTTATACCATCGGTATCTCCCTGGAAGGTCATGGCTTCCGGCGCTCTGTAGATACTTGTTACAAGTGCTTCCCAAAAGGATCCACCATCTGAGCCGTTCAGGCTGTTTAAAAGGAATATCAATGCAACAATAACAAAATTGTATGCTATGACATATAAGCTTTCATATCTTTTTTCAACACTTCTAAGGTACAAATATAGGAAAAAAAGGCCTATAAGATAAATAGCCACTATCATGAATAAGAACTCCCCACTATAAAAAATTGTGTGATCAACTCTGCAGAACGCACTCTAAATCGCACAATACTACAATTTATCACAAAAAAATTATACTTATATAGGTGTAAAAAAGCAAACACTACAAATTAATAGATAAAAATGTTAAACTATTGAAACATGAGAAATTTTTTATGAGGAAAATAGTTATGAACGGCAAACATTATAACGCATTTATTTCTTATAGGCATGCTGAAAAAGATTCAAAAATAGCTGCCGAGATACAACGTCAGTTGGAACGTTGTCATATTCCAAGAGCAATCAAAAAACGTTTTGGAATAAAAAAAATAGCAAGAATATTCAGAGACAAAGAAGAACTGCCTATTACCAGCAATCTAAACGATAACATATCAAACGCACTGGAAAACTCAGATTTTCTAATTGTAATCTGCTCTACTTCTACAAAAGAATCACTATGGGTTCCAAGAGAAATAGAATACTTCCTTCGTAACCATACCAAAAAAGAAGTTCTGACAGTATTAGTTGATGGCGAACCAAAGGACGTTATCCCTCCTATGCTACTTGGAGAAAGGGTAATAAAGACTGATGAAAACGGCAATATGTTTTATGAGGATATACCAATAGAGCCTCTCTCCTGCGACTACCGCATGCCCATCAAAAAAGCCAGAAAAGAAGAACTTCCTCGTCTTGCTGCAACCATCATAGGTTGTACATATGACGAACTGGTCAGAAGGCAGCGTCAATACAAGCTCAAACGTTTTACTTCTATCATGACAACCGCTCTCGTACTTGCAGGTATTGCTATCGGTTATCTGGTCTGGAGTACTATACAAATACAGCAAAACTATGATGAATCCTTGAAAAGCCAATCCAGATACATTGCTAAGGAATCCTTAAATGTATTAGAAAATGAGCAAAGGATAAAAGCCATACAACTAGCTCTGGCAGCACTTCCTACAGAAGATGACCCTGACAGGCCATATACACCAGAGGCAGAATATGCTCTATCTCGCTCAATATATGCATATACTCCGCTACTGAGCAGTAATATCGCTTCTATTTGGAACTATAGGTGCACCAATACTGTACAGGATTTTAAAGTCAGCCCTGACGGATCAACTATCAGCGCTTACGACTCAGCTCAGACACTATTTATATGGGACACCAAGACTCGTGAAGAAATTACAAAAATAAATTTTTCTACCAGACCATATGATATTGAATATTATGATAATGACACTCTTTTGGTAACAGCTTCAGATCGTTTGATGGCTATAAATCCAAAAAACGGAGAGATATGTTGGTCAAATGAAGATATTGAATACAGCGCTACCAAGATCAGGTTAATCAATGACCGCATACTTGCAATAGATTACTTTGATACTCTTTATGAGATATCTGTTTCAGATGGATCTGTAGTAGCCCAGCACAAACTGCCACAGTTTGATGACGGGTCATATGTAGACATATCCACACTATGTGCCTTTAATGATGGTAAAGAAAATAAAGTTTTCATGTCAGTATCTTCTCCTGAAGGATCATTCCTTTATCAGATCTGCGTAATGAGCCTGGATACAGATGAATATTATATATCTGATGAGATATACAACTATATAGAAGATGTACATATCATAGACGGTTCAACAGTAGCTTTTGTTGAAAATGATGACTCGGATAATCTCTCCAGTTACTCATATTACGAAATGAAAACCCTAAATGCTTCTTCAATCAATGTCATATACATGGATCTAAACTCTTTGCAGATAATATGGAAAAATACAGTAGATTATACGCAGGTAGCATGGAACTGCGAACTTATACCATTTCAATATATAGATCCTGATCAGGTAAGCCACGATACAATAGTTGCCTACGTTGGAAACATAGTCAAAATATATTCTATAAAGGATGGTCGTGAGTTAAACTCTTTTGATGTGAATGTACCGCTAATATCCGTTTTAGACAATGGTGATGGAACTCTGCAATTCATAACCAACGATGGATATTCAGGATATAGCAGCAAGACAACAGTATCATCTGCTTCTCTGATCAAGCATTTTACCACCGACATTGATAAGGCAGTGCTTAATAATGGTGGATATATTCATGTAAGGGGAAGCTCAGAAATAATATTATATTCATCTAATATATACGATAACAACCTTGGGATAATAGGTGATGAACCACTTGGAACAATTACTGATCAGCTGCTTGGTGAAGATTATTTTACAATGATCACGCATGATGACGATGGTATCTCAACCCTATTGATCTATTCACTTGCAGATAAAACAACCGCCTATAAGATGACACTTAATCAGGATGTAACTTATTATGAATATAAAATTGCTTGTGAAGAAGATGGTAAAATAACTGTCATAGGAACTTATGACGAAGAGGATATATTTTATTCTACTCTTTATATGTTAACAGTAGACGTCAAAAACCAGACATATACAGAAGATACCATTGAACATTCCAATCTCGACGATATCGATGAACTGACATACAATAATGGCAAGCTTTATTTGTCATATAACGACTATACAGAAAATAAACAATATCTGGAGATAGTAGACATGTCCAACGCTCAGGCTGATTTCATTGAAATAGGTGAGTATTATGGATATGCTCCGCAGTCACCAATAATCAGCACAAATGGAAAATATGCAGTATTATGTTTTGAAGACATAGATACTGACTACGCTACTATTAAGTATGTGGATATAGAAAATAGAACATATAAACTACTTTTCACAGACGTAGAACCATATTCTTCTGTTTATATCGATGAAGAGGAAAAATATATAGCTATAGCCACTAATACTAATGTTTATCTGTATAGTACAACGGGTGATCTGCTATGGGAAATAAACAATAATGGTTTAAATGCCTATAACGTTTATATCGATAACGGAGAGTTATATGTGATCTATTCAGGTGGTGTACTAAACAGATATGATCTACAGGATGGAACATTTCTGTCACAAACGGATATAATGATCAACTCAAGTACATTATACTCAAAACCTTCCTGGTACATGGACAAGGACGCGCACCTACTCTATACTACTTACGGAAAGATAACCAGTATTATAGATACTGACAGCTGGATAATGACAAGCTATGTAACCAACTCCTATGGTTATAACCCTGCAAATGATATTTTTGTGACTACTACTTATAAACCTGAATCCTATGGTGATTATTATGTAGCATACTTTAAACACTATACTCTGCAGGATATGATAGAAAGAGCCAATACCATTACAAAGAACACTACTCTTACTGAAGAAGAAAGATCTTTTTATGGTTTAAGCAAGCATTAAAGCACGTGCTTCAAGGCACGTACATACATAAAAGAGGTTGCTACACTGAAATGTTGTGGCAACCTCTTTTTATCTTATATATCTTCGAAATTCCTATAAGTTTATCCTATCAGATCATAGGTCTTATCAAAAATGTCTCCTTTGACTATGTAGATATCGTTAATATCATCACATCTGCATACCAGATAATCTCCTATTTCACCAGAAAAATATTTTTCACTGTCCCATTTGGTAAATACCTTAACGTTACGCTTCAGCTTTTGAGCATATATTTCTGATGTGCCATAAGATACACATGACCTTGCATAAGGAAGCAGTGACTTTCTGACTCCTGTAATACTGTTTCTGATACTAGGCGAATATTCAAATTCCTGCTGATACGTATCATCAGTTTTGTTGTAACTCTGCTTGAAACGTTCCTTGGAGATTGGATATACCTCTCCGGATACTCCGATCATCAGGTAATTGTCCTCTGCGGTTACAATCTCCACATCGCCTTCCAAAGTACGCACCTGAGCTATATTTCCCTCCGGGAATACATCTGTAGAATGCACATATCCTACATGTAGAGTTTTCTTGGAGTATTTAGCCATTTTGCCAAGATTGACCTTGTATTCATTGGCATATATGATGTCAAAGCTGTTAAAGTACTCTTTCATACGCTCGCGCATTATTTCTTCAATAACCCGGATCTTATGATCCTGAGAGTGAGCTTTTTTGAAGGTTTTATACTTTTTCTCCAGTAAATCCGGCTTGATAGTGCCACCGGCTTTTGATATATGTCCTCCGCCGCCTCCAAGGCCATCTGCCAGTCTTCCTGCCAGTTCATCTGCTCTGACCTCTCTGATACAGCTTCTTACCGAAAACTTTACTTCAGAAGGCTTGCAGGAATATACAAGACATACATCCACCGCATCAACAGTCAGGACAAAATCGCTTATAACACCAAGGATATTAGGGTCACAAGGATCAACTGACACAATTACATATCTATGGCTGTCATAGTATTCATAACCCAAAATAGCAAGTCCGGTTATCTTTAACTCATTTAAGGAAATATTAGCATTCTGTAATCTGTTGATCAGCATCTTTTCATAGCTGACGGAATCTCTAAGGTCCATGTCAAGAGGATGGGATATCTCCGACAAACCATTAGTATCAGTATACAGTCCGTAAAAAAGAGCTGTTCCAAGGATTTTCCTGCCTTCAACAGGCTCAAGTGATTCCACATCAAAGCCCTCATCATTGAGCATGTCCCATATGATGGTAGAACAACTGCCAACATTAGCTCTTATCTCAGTCATTTTTGGTAGTTTCTTGGAAACCTGATGATGATCGATAACTGCAGTTTTTTTAGACGGAAGAGTCGTGATATTTCTCTCTCCTGCCTGACAATCTATCGTTACCAGAAAAGGTACTTTATCTTCCTGATTAGCCACATATTCTATAGGGATCTTGAGCTCATCGATCATGATCTTTAAATTGCTTTTGTGTATCGTATTTTCACCGCTATATACCAGACGGACTTTCTTATTATTTTTTACTAAATACAGATACAATGCATATCCGGAAGCAAGAGCATCCGCATCAGGATTGTCATGGCATTGAATTGTTATATCATCAAAAGCCAGCAACTCATTTAAACGCATAACTTAATACCTTTCCCCTAATTCACATAACAGTCATAGATGATTATGACAGTTTAAGAAAAAAAATCAAGAATATCTAATAAAATAGAATGTCGCTTGTGACATTCTCGCGCCGAGCGCGGTTGCATTTATGCAACATTTACCTATCGCGCGAGTGCGCATCCTTAGCGGAGCGTTTTTCATATCATAGGAAAGCAATTTCCTATGATATGAAAAACCAGCCAAGTCAGGTAAAGCCTGTGCTTGGCTGGTAATCTATAAACTCTTATACTTCAATCAAACAAGAAATTAATAATCGTGCTCGATTTCCATACTTCTTAACTTACCTTCACTGAATGAGAAATAGTATCCATCAGAATATCCTTCTGGTCCATCTACTGTAATGTAGCTGTAAGAAGTTTCTTCCTTAAGCTCGTAATTAACTCCGGCATCTGTAAGGATCTGTTCAACTTCATCTCTTGTCATACCAAATGTAATACCATGTGAGAATGTCATTGTGATTGCTGGGGTCTCATCATATGATGAAATAGAAACCTGTTCAACAAGGCAGTTCTCAATGCTCTGGATAAAGTCATCTTCGTTGTATGCATAGATTCTAAGTGACTGGTTATCCTTACTAAGTGTATAAGATTCCATAGAATGTGCAGGTACATCTGTTGATTTGTTATCTGTAAGCTTCCAACCGTTATCAAAGAATACCTGTACCGGGCAATAAATCTGATAAAGGTCACCCTGGATCTCACATGTATAATCAAAGAAATCATCGCTTATTGCTGTTGGAGCCTTATAGTCTGTAATGTATGAAGGTACCTCACCCTTTACTCCAAGTGAAGCAGGATCATAGCCTTCTGGCACATCGCCAAGGCACTTGTACTCAACACTGCTAAGTGAACCATCATACCATCTGATCTCAAGTTCATGGTTGTAATCTGTTGAGTATGTGTATGAAGTAGATGAATCTGATTCATATGTATCAGAAGGTGTACCATATAATTCCTTGATTGAATCAGGAGTAGCATCATCAACATCTACATTACCAGGAAGGATGATTGTAGGAAGTTCCTTCTTGTTTCTTGCATATCCTGGTTCATAGTCAAATCCACTTATAACGCAGTTTTCAACAGGTACTGCACTGTCAGCGTAGTTAGATACATAGAATGTAAGCTTAACTCCCTGATCTGAATTAGTAAATTCATAATATGTATAAGAATTAGCCTTTAATGTCTCTTCTGCATCTGAATCTGTAAGCTCCCAACCAATGCTTTCAAGATCTGTGATAGTCATTGGGAACTGATAGAACTGTCCATCAATAACTGCCTGGAAAGAATACAGATCATCTGACAGTTCACCATCAAATGCTGATGTAGTTTTCTTTGTTTCTTCTGTTGTGCTCTCTGTTGCAGCATCTTCGCTAACTTCTGCTGTTGCTTCTACTGTAGCTTCCTCTTTAGCTTCAATTGTAGCTTCAACACTTGCAACTTCTGCAGGTTCTGTATTTTCAGTTTTCTTTGAAGCAGAGCCAAAAGCCTTACCAGCTATAACTACTGCTACGATAAGAAGAACAACGATAATACCAACTACGATGAATGGCATTACATTTTTCTTTTCTTTCTGAGGTGCAGGCTGACCAAACTGTCCTGGCTGTCCTGGCTGGCCAAACTGCTGAGCTCCATTACGATTGAACTGATTGTTACCAAAATTAGGCTGATTGTTCATGTTTGGAGTTGTGAATGGCTGTCTGTTAAACTGCTGATTGTTTGGCTGCTGATTGTTCACAGGCTGTCCACTTGCCTGCTGATTATTAGAACCTGCCATGAATGGCATTGCTCCACCCTGCTTAGTATTAACAGGAGTTGCAGCTGGATTTGACGCATTTTGCACATTTTTGCCTGCGTCAACCTTAGACGGTGCTTCCATCATAGGTGCACCACAATTTGCGCAGAATTTGATACCATCTGCGTTTTGATGACCACATTTACTACAAAACATTTTTCATTCTCCTTTTTCCCAAAATGCTAGATAATCATACAATAAATGCTAGCAAAATTCAATTCGCAAAATAATAATATATCATCAATTATTGCGATAAAAGAACATATATGGAAAAATAAGGAGCATTATTTGGTTTTTATAGTAAATTAAGTATATTACGGATCCTTTTTTTAGATCAAAGACCTTTAATGTAGCATCTTCAAATTAAGTGTATCAGGATCCTGGGCGTATTTAACGGCCACATCATGAGTGATCCTGCCTTCTCTGAATAACTGCAAAATAGCATCATCCATAGTTATCATACCCATCTTACGGTTGGTCTGTATGATAGTTATAAGCTGATGTGTCTTACCTTCTCTGATCATGTTTCGTACAGCGGAATTTACATGCATTACTTCAAAAGCCGCAATTCTGCCCTCGCCATCTACAGTAGGCATCAGCTGCTGGGATATGACTGCCTCAAGAACGCCTGCAAGCTGGACTCTGATCTGCTGTTGCTGATGAGGCGGGAAAACATCTATGATCCTGTCAACGGTATTGGCGGAACCTATGGTATGCAGTGTGGACAAAACTAAATGGCCTGTCTCTGCTGCAGTTATGGCAGTACTTATAGTCTCCAGATCTCGCATCTCGCCAACAAGTATAACATCCGGATCTTCTCTAAGCGCAGACCTTAAGGCTCCTGCATAGCTATGGCTATCAAGGCCTATTTCTCTCTGGTTTACGATTGATTTATCATGGGAATACAGAAATTCTATAGGATCTTCAAGGGTGATGATATGGGCATCACGAGTCTTATTTATTTTGTCAATGATAGCAGCAAGGGTTGTAGATTTACCACTGCCTGTAGGCCCAGTAACTATTACTAGACCTCTCTGCCTCATATAGAGATTGATCACAGATTCAGGTATCCCAAGGGATTCTGCGCTGGGGATCTCAGATGTTACAACACGAAAAGCAAGCGCAATAGAGCCTCTCTGCTTAAACACGTTAAGTCTGAAACGTCCTACTGTCCTGATTGAAAAAGCCATATCATGCTGTCCGTTTTCTTCCAGGAGCTTTTTTTGCGTATCATTCATGATCTCATCAGCAATGGCCTTGGTATCAGGCGGCAGCATCTTCCCATACTTCTCCATAGTCAATAGCTGACCGTTAATACGCATTTTAGGCGGTATACCAACAGTAATGTGTACATCTGAAGCGCCAAGATCTTTTGCCTCTTTTAAGATATCTTCAATCAATGACATAGGCGGACTCTCCTATTTTCAAATAATCTGCTTTACCTCTGATCAATGGCTTTTATGCCATAGTCACAAGAATAGATATATACATTATATCAATACTTTTTTATCGTCGCAATGATAGTAGTCTTGTTTGGTTTTCTATATTTTAATCCAGTAAAAAATCAACCATGACATGATTGCTCACGTCAGTTCCATATTCTGTTAATCTTAAAATATCCCCATCCTGCGCCAGGAGGCCGCTATTTATGTTTTTCTCTATAACTGAGCCGTATACTTCTTCAATAGTCTTGCCAAAAAGAGTATTAAATCCTGAGATGCTGATGCCTCTTGTCATTCTAAGTCCAAGGAACATGTACTCTTCCATCTGAGCCCTTATTGAGAGCCTGTCTATATCAGTTCTCACTTTTTTGTAGGACATGACGTCATCCGGGGATATGGTTGCAATATACTCCTTAATATCAGTTATGTTGCTCCATCTTGTGTGCTTCATCATGGAAGATGCTCCAAGACCAAATCCGATGTAATCGGCACCAGTCCAGTAAGCTGTATTATGCCTGCAACTATAGTCTACAGGTTCCATCAAGGCATAATTAGATATCTCATAGCGCTCATAACCATGGGCATGGAGAAACTCCTTGGTAGCATGGTACATACGCCTCTCCTCATCCTCAGATGGAAGGGGATGAAGTGTATTCTCTTTTCCCTCTTCATATAGGTCATAAAAGGGCGTCCCTTCCTCTATGATAAGGCTGTAAGCCGATATATGCTCAGGCTTTAAGTCTACAACCTGCTGCAGAGTCTCCATATAGGAATCATAATCCTGATCAGGAAGTGCACTCATCACATCAATATTGACATTTCTAAATCCCGCCTGCCTTACCAAACAATAGCACTGGAGAAATGTCTTATTATCATGTATACGGCCAAGAGCCTTTAGCTCATTATCCTTGGAGGACTGCATTCCGATGCTGATCCTGTTGATCCCTGCCTTTTTATACAGAGCTATCTTGTCGGCATCTACAGTTCCGGGATTCATCTCCATGCTGATCTCAGCATTTTCTGCAAAATGGAGATTGTCTCTAAGTGTATCCATGATCTGACATATAAAAGCAGCATCCGGAAGTGAAGGTGTGCCGCCGCCCAGAAAAACTGAGCGGACAACATACTCTTCACAGTCAGATGCTGCCTGTTTTATTTCTTCTAATAATGCATAAATATATTGCTGCTGAAGGTCACTACCTGCTGGAAATGAAAGAAAATCGCAATAGTTACATTTTTTTACACAAAATGGAATGTGTACATAAACAGCAAGATTTTTCATATTAGTTACCTTCATCAAGCTTTAAGACACTAAGGAATGCTGCCTGTGGTATTTCAACATTACCGATCTGGCGCATCTTCTTTTTACCTTCCTTCTGCTTCTCAAGAAGTTTTCTCTTACGGGAAATATCACCACCATAGCACTTGGCGAGTACGTCTTTTCTCATAGCCTTAACAGTCTCTCTGGCAATTACCTTGCCACCAACTGCTGCCTGGATAGGTATCTCAAAGAGATGTCTTGGAATCTCATCTTTAAGCTTTTCGCACATCTTTCTGCCACGCTCATAAGCTCCGTCCTTGTGAACGATAAATGAGAGGGCATCAACATATTCTCTATTTATCATGATATCAAGCTTAACAAGCTCTGATCTCTCATAGCCTTTAAGCTCATAGTCAAATGATGCATATCCTCTTGAACGTGACTTAAGAGCATCAAAGAAATCATAAATGATCTCATTAAGTGGAAGTTCATATTTAAGGATAGCTCTTGTTGTCTCAATATAATCTGTACTGAGATATCTGCCACGGCGCTCCTGGCACAACTGCATGATAGAACCGATATAATCAGTAGTAACCATGATCTCGCCATTAACGATAGGCTCTTCCATATATTCGATAGTGGAAGGATCTGGCAGATTGGACGGATTGGTAAGTTCCATAACAGTACCATCTGTCTTATGTACCTTGTAGATAACACCCGGTGCAGTAGTTACAAGGTCAAGGTCGTACTCTCTTTCAAGTCTCTCCTGGATTACTTCAAGATGTAACAGTCCAAGGAAGCCTGCTCTAAAACCAAATCCAAGAGCCTGTGATGTCTCAGGTTCAAAAAACAGTGAAGCATCGTTAAGCTGCAGTTTTTCAAGGGCATCACGAAGTTCGGGATAATGTGATGAGTCTGCCGGATATAATCCGCAGTAAACCATTGGCATAACCTTTTTATATCCCGGAAGCGGCTCTGCGCATGGATTATCAATATCTGTAACTGTATCACCTACGCGGCTGTCCTGAATATTCTTGATGGATGCTGTAAAGTAGCCAACCATACCTGCTGATAATTCATCGCAAGGAATAAATCTTCCCGGTCCGAAATAACCAACTTCAACAACTTCCTGCTCAGCCATTGTAGACATGAAACGCACCTTGGTGCCTTTTCTGATGACACCATCTCTGACTCTGATAAATACAATGACTCCTTTGTAAGAATCATAAATAGAATCAAAAATAAGAGCCTTTAAAGGCTTGGTGCTGTCTCCGTCAGGAGCCGGGATTTTTTTTACAACTGCTTCAAGAACATCATCTATTCCAATTCCGTTTTTAGCTGAAATAAGTGGTGCATCCTGGGCTTCAATACCGATGATATCTTCAATTTCGTCTTTTACTTCCTGTGGCTGTGCACTCTGAAGGTCTATCTTGTTGATGACCGGAAATACATCCAGATCATGGTCAAGAGCCATATATACATTGGCAAGTGTCTGTGCCTCTACACCCTGAGTAGCATCTACTACAAGTATAGCGCCGTCACAGGCAGCCAGAGAACGGCTTACCTCATATCCAAAGTCCACGTGGCCTGGAGTATCTATCATATTAAGGACATATTCCTGTCCATCCTGTGCCTTATAAATAAGACGAACAGCCTGAGACTTGATCGTAATGCCTCGCTCTCTCTCAATGTCCATATTGTCAAGAACCTGAGCCTGCATCTCTCTGCTGGTAAGAACTCCGGTCTGCTCGATCATTCTGTCTGCAAGAGTAGACTTGCCGTGATCTATATGTGCAACTATGCAAAAATTCCTTATTTTCTTCTGCTCTTCGTTCATATATAATCCTTTAATAATAGTTTTATCTTGATCTGAATCCATGGATGATCATGCAAAAATAATTATACATCCAAGAATATGATACATCTGCAAGTATAACATGAGCTTATCAAAAAATCTATTGACAGTTTTTCTATTAAACGATATTATTATTTCGTATGTGACATTAACTGTCCGTGTCCGGATTAATGCACATCATTCGAAAAATAAAAATTGATTTTATTATTTTAAGTTTAATTATTTGGAGGTAATCATGGCTAATATTAAATCTGCCAAGAAGAGAATTTTAACAAGTGAAAAGAGAGCTGCAAGAAACCAGGCTGTTAAGTCAGGTGTTAAGACAGCTGTTAAGAAGGTTAGAGTAGCAATCGAGCAGGGCGATAAGGCTCTTGCACAGAAGGAGCTTTTAAACGCTACTTCTGCTATCGATAAGGCTGAGTCAAAGGGAATCATCAAGAAGAACACAGCTTCTAGAAAAGTTTCTCGTCTTGCTCAGGCTGTAAACAAGATGGCTTAAGATTTGTTCTAACAAATATAAATATTAAAAATACCAAGTATCTTCTCACCGATACTTGGTATTTTTTTGCAAAAAAAGTGATCGCGGTTCTTTCCTGCATTGAAAAACAGACTCTGCTCACACATATGTTGGAACAGGGTCTGTTTTTATATATATTTACTGTGGATTTGAGAAATCAATAACTGCGTTCTCAGGTTCAGTGGTAGGTTCTACAGAAATAGCTCTAAGAACCGGTCCTTCACCATTGTATTCTTTGACAAAGCGCTTTTCAACTGCAGCTGTAACTGTTACCCACTGCTTTTCTTTTAATTCTGTAGCCTTGTCATATTCGCACATAAGTCCCAAAAACTGCATATCTTGTGCGCAGCATGTCATAGCCATTCTTCCAGGAACGAAATAGTTATCGTCGAATTCCTTTGGCTTTAATACCATGCCTTTGAATCTGACATTTTTACCCTTATATCTGTCTACGTGATCAAGAGCATCAAGGTAGAACATGCCATATCCATAGCTATTAAGCTCAATAGGATCTGCATTTAGATCAAATGGAAGGTCCTCATCAAGAGTAACATCCACTTCACCATTCATATCCTCAAATATGATATCAGCCTTCTGATTGATTGCTTTAACATTTCTCTTATATGTAGCAAGATCTTCTATTCCATCACATCTGTTGAACAGAATAAGGTCTGAATTACGGAGATGTTCAGCAAGCTGTGATTTCATATTGGTAAAATACATTGTAAATGTAGAAGCATCTACTACTGTTATCTGCTGTTCCAATTTCCATGGCTTTGGAAGATGGAAATTTCTGAAATCCCACATTCCGTTGTATTCGATAAGTACTCTCTCCGGATTGTACTTGTTTTCAAAGCTCATAAGCTTGGCAGGAGTGAAATCTGCCTCATCCTCGATGACTACCTTGACAGTATTTGTGCTCTTAAGGAGCTTTTCATCATATTCATCTTCACCTTCTTCGCATACGATAAGAAGTGTAAGACCTTTAGTTCTAAAATATGGCTGATTGATTGTGTATCTGAAAAAGTCTGTTTTTCCGCTATCCAGAAAACCATTGATTACATATACTGGCTTCATATGATTAACCTATTGCCTTTCATGAAATGATACACACAGCTATTAACTGTGTGTATCAATAATAATGATCATAATCTGAGATCAAACAATATCTATTAAAGTCTTCTTCTGAAGAGCTTTTCAAGATTGTCTTCGTTAAGTTCTGCACCGATTACACAGAACTTACCTGTAACATCAGCTGTACCTGTTCTAACATCTGCTTCGCCTGGAACATAGTCAAATTCGATCCATGTACCATCTTCTGCAGGAACCATTCCCTTTGTACGAAGAACGATACCAAATGTTTCTTCATCTTCAAGCTTGGAGAGCATTTCCTTAATCTCGTCCATAGTGTACTTGTGAGGTGTCTCCATGCCCCAGCTTGTAAATACATCGTCAGCGTCATGATGGTGATGATCATGCTCATCTTCGTCATGGTGGTGATGATGCTCGTGGTCGTGCTCATCCTCGTCATGGTGGTGGTGATGCTCGTGATCGTGCTCATCCTCGTCATGGTGGTGATGATGCTCGTGATCGTGCTCATCTTCATCATGATGGTGGTGATGCTCGTGATCGTGTTCATCCTCGTCATGATGGTGGCAGCACTCTTCATCATCATGGTGACAGCAGCATTCGTCGTCATCATCATGATGATGTGCTCTATGTACTGTTACACCTTCTTCATCTGTATATGTATCACTACCATGATCATGATGATGGTGGTGATGATGCTCATGAGCCTCTTCCATTACCTTCTTAAGAAGTTCTGCTTCAAGATCGTTATTTCCTTCGAATGTATCAAGGATGTCCTTACCATTAAGCTCTGCTAAAGGAGTTGTAATGATTGTAGCCTTAGCATTGTGCTGACGGATGATCTCAACTGCTTCTTCGATCTTTTTCTGATCAGCCTTGTCTGTTCTTGTAAGAATAACTGTTCCGGCATTCTCAATCTGGTTAGTATAGAACTCGCCAAAGTTCTTGAGATAAACCTTTGCCTTAGTAACATCAACAACTGTGACTGCACTGTTAAGCTCCATATCAGGTGTATCTTTTGTCACATCCTTGATCGCTCTCATAACGTCTGACAACTTACCAACACCTGAAGGCTCGATGATGATTCTGTCTGGTGCATATGTCTTCATAACATCCTTAAGTGCTGTACCAAAATCACCAACAAGTGAACAGCAGATACAACCTGAGTTCATCTCTGTGATCTCAATGCCAGCTTCCTTAAGGAATCCGCCATCGATACCGATCTCACCGAATTCATTTTCAATAAGTACTGTTTTAGTTCCATTAAGTGCATCCTGAAGAAGCTTTTTGATAAGAGTTGTCTTACCAGCTCCAAGGAAACCACTTATAATATCTATTTTGGTCATTATTAATCGCCTCCATTTATATATTCACTTTTACAGTTTCTTATTGTATGCCTTTTGTACAATCTGTGTCAAGAGAAGTAGAACAGTTAGCAGAGCCTTCACTTGAAGCGTCTGTAGAAGGCATCACCACTGAATTTTCATCTTCATTTTCTTCTTCAGCGCCTTCGTTTAAATTATTATTTTTCTCTAAACTTTCAGTTTTTTCTTTAGCTATGTCAGAGCTGTCAGCTACCTGGGCATTGGCGTTTTGACTCTTTTGGGATGTATTCTCTTTCTGCCCATACTTCTGCTGGAACTCTTCTTCTGAGATCACTCTGAGACCTTTGTTATTGTCACTATTGTCATCATTGGTACCGAAGTTCTCTTCCATGTCCATAGCATCAGAAGCTTCTGTGCCTGTGCCAAAAGCACTATGCTCAAAGTCATCAACGACACCTTCACTTCCAGCCATCTCATCACCTGCAAGATCATCCATGAGAGAACTTAACAAGTTGATCCTTCCATTAGAAGAAAAAGATGTAGCCATATGTGAAGTCTGCAATATGTTAGTTGTCTTGCCTTCGCTCACAGCCTCAGGATTGTAGACAATGTGAGCACCGATGATCTGATTTTCCACAAGACCGCAGGATGTGACATAACCTTCCAGTGTGTTTTTATTTTTTCCGCATCCAAGGTCATAATATTCAATGGAACCTTCCGGAATATGGCATCTAAGAGATCTTTTGGCAGGACATCCATGATGGCGGGCCTTCTCGTATCTCTCAGTTCCTTCAAGTCTTGCACCACAGCCTCTGCATCTCCATACTTTTGCCTGAGAGCCCTGATCATTCCAGCTTGCATCGCATATATATTCCAGATCAAAATTGTCGCCATAGTTATAGCAGTTGCCGCCATGTCTGTGAACATGTGGCACTGTGTAACAACCGCCTTTTTCTCCTGAATGTCCTTCATGCTTATGATAATAAGGGATAGTATAGCAGCCGCCTTTTTTGTCTTCAGATACCATTGCATCCGGGCACAGTTCGCCATGTCCGTCCACATGGTGATGGTAGTCGTAGCTGATCTCACCAGGGATTTCCTGTACTCCCAGATAATATTCTTTTTCAATACTGCTTATTGCTTGTTTGAACTCTTCAAAAGTGGCATCCTCGGAAATAGTGATCCCATGAACAGTGAATAATGTGGATGCCAAGATCTTTTTACCATTACTCACAGATGTAAAAACCTTTTTAAGATCCTCATCTATCCTGTCAAGCTGACCTGTTATGTTTTCGCTCATGGCTCCATACTGAGCATTTACATTATTGTTTACTTCTGAGAAACCATTGGTGATCTGAAGTGACAGGCTATTTCCTGTTTCTGTAAAACCGTTAGCCATCTGGCTTGAAAGGTTCTTGCCCGTTTCACTTACCTCAGTCGTTACATGATCTGAAATACTCTTAGTAGACTGAGTAAGCTCATCTTCCATGCTCTGTGTCAGCTGAGCCAGAGAAGACTCTACCTTTGAAAAATTCTCTTCGCCTGAATCAGTCATGTTCTTTTCCACTTCATTTAATAGCTTTACAAGGCTTTCACTTTCAGCACTGCTGCTTTTCTCAGCTTCTTTTATGAGCTTAGTGATATTCTCATGTGATGTGGTGTAATTCTCCTTGATCACTTCGATCTTGTCTGTGATCTGTGAAAAACCGACTGATGAATTGGTATTCTGGTCTGAAATATCTCCAGAAAGTTCTTTCTGAAGGTCTTCAATAAGAGTCTTGGTGCCGGCAATCTCAGTACTAAGGCCGTTCATCTCATTATTGATGGTCTTGACCTGAGTAGTTATAGTGTTTGTGCTCTTTTCATTATTTGTAGTTGTTACTGTGTTCTCTTTTAACTCCTTCAACAGCTCAATATTGCCATTAACATTCTTTTCAAGGTTATTAAGATAGGTCTTGATACTGTCAAGCTCCTCCATGGCTGACTCCTGACTCTGAGTTGTATCAACAGTTTCAACCAGGATCTTGTCCTTGGATACGGCATTTGCCTTGCTGACATTTACTATAGTTGTCGATGTTCCAATGATGATCAGCGCTGCAACTACAATTCCTACAGCCATGATCTTGTCCTTAACTTTTTTATTTTTCGTTGTTCCTTTTTTGATATTTAATTTTTTTAATATACTCAATTCAATACTCTCCTTAGTAAAATGATCCAGTTCAGAGTATCGAAGAAATGTCTGTTATTTCCAGAAAATAATCACGCTTTCCATATCATGCTCTGAACATATTTATGGGTATTTTCATCCGGCTGAAAGTCAGATATCTGTCGGCAGATTGCCAACGATTTATGATTATATGTGAGAACGAAAATTAATGCAAGTACTAGTTTTTGATTAATTATTATTGCTATAGCGATACCGTAAAAAACCATCTCTATGCTAAGTACATAAACATAGGGATGGTTTTATCAGGGCCTAATACTTCTTAAAATCCTCATCGTCTTTGGCCACTTCGGTTTTGACGATATTGACATAGCCGTCCATGACCATGTCGATCATGTAGCGAACAATTTTAGGGTCGAACTGTGTGCCTGAACAGTTCTTTAGTTCCTCTATGACCTCGTCTCTATTCATATGTCTGCGATATACTCTGCTACTGGACATTGCATCATAGGAATCTGCAACACATATGATCCTTGCATAAAGAGGGATATCTGTCCCCTTAAGGCCTTCCGGATAGCCTTTTCCATCATATCTCTCATGGTGATACAGCGCACCTTCTCTGACGCCCTGAATTGAAGTGAATTTCTTCAACATATTACCACCTGCAATTGTATGGCCTTGAATGATCTTCCTCTCCTCCTGAGTGAGTTTACCAGGCTTATTCAGCACTGTGTCAGGAATACTTATTTTGCCCACATCATGAAGAAGTGCCACGTAATAGAGGTTCTGTATGGTATCTTCCGATAATTTCATTCGGGACGCTATTTCTCGCGAATACATGGCAACACGTTTGGAATGACCGCGGGTATAAGTGTCTTTTGCATCAATAAAACGGACGAAGGTATCGATAGCCTGCAGGATTATCTGCTCATCCATCTCACGGTGCTTTCTGTATTCCTGATAGTTGAAATTCTTATAGATATAAATGAATACATGAAAGATCCATAGGAGAAAGGCCAGCAATAAGATTACATTGACCACATTATAGATATAGTCATCATAGAGATTGCCATAAACAGTGAAATCATTAAATTTTACGACCTTGGCAAGTGGATATGCAATGGTAAAGCTAAAAGAAACAGATTTTTTACCCGGAATGTCCATAATATCAGTTCCAGGTATCACAAAATATGAATTATCTTCTGAAAGTGTGATCTTGCTTATCTGAACTTCCTCATAGCTCTTGATGACCTCATCATCTTCAAGATTGATAAGGGCCTTCCAATTGGACAAGGTGGTGTTCATATCATTGAACAATTGCATATCGTATTTTACAAATCTGGTATTGTCTTCTATACTCTCTGTGATCGTGCAGATAACATGAAGAGGATCAGACAAGTAGGTACCATCAATACTTACAGTATAGCTGTTTTCAGACTTGACAATGTTTCTGGAAGCTGAATTATTTATATAAAAGGCCAGCAGGATCAATATCAGAACACTGGCAAAAATACAGATCGCATTCCTGTGCTTTTTCATACTAATGCCCTTTCCGTTTGAAGGTAGAAAAACACATAAAAAATCATTCCTGATTCTGCAATACAAAATCTCATATTAATATTATCATTTTACCGCTTGCTAGTAAAGAAAATCGGCTACTGCCCACAAGAGGCAATAGCCGATCAAGTTACATCTGATATGTATTATTGCTTAGTTCAACAATTCTCCGGTCTCTTCATCAAAGTAGTATTTTACAAACCAAAGAGTTAACTCACCCTTCTGTACAACGCCATATTTTGCGTAGTATTTTTTACCATCTTCTGTAAACCAGCCCTTTGTTGCTGCGCCATTTTCATTAAAGTGATAAAGAACCTGCTCGCCATCTACATCAACAGTTACAAAGCCTGTAACCATCTGGTAGGTCTCAAGGTCATAGTAATACTTGCTTGCCCATCTGCTTATAAGGCCTTTGGCAAGAGTTCTGTCACTGTATCCATAGTAAGAAGCTCCATCTACTTCAAATACGCCTTTTGCAGCAGAGCCGTTGCTTGTAAAGTAGTATCTGTCTCCATCTACAGTTACAAATTCATTAGTAACCATAGCGCAGGTCTCAGGATCATAGTAATACTTGCTTGCCCATCTGCTTATGAGACCTTTGGCAAGAGTTTTGTCAGAGTATCCATAATAAGACTTTCCATCAACTTCAAATACACCTTTTTTGGCTTTGCCATCAGATCCGAAATAATATGTATTCTCGCCAATAGTCACAAAACGATTGGTGATGATAGTCTCCATATCTGTGTCGTAGCAGTAGAGCTGAGCCCATTTTGTAAACAGGTTGGCTTCTGTGATCTGAGCTTCATCAGCCTCAACAGCATTGGTAAATCTGATATTTGTAAGTGTGCAGAGTTCTGTATTCCAGAATGCTGTCTTAGCAAGTCCTACGCCCCATGTAAACTGGTCGCATGTTCCAAGGAATGTAAGAAGGTCTGCATAAGAAGCGCCTGAGCCGTTACTTCCAATTGCAATTTCTTCGCCGTCAACTGTAATTGTCAGGTCGTCCTCTGTAATAGTAACTACTACTGCATATTCCTGGCCAGGAACCATAGATACTGCAGCATCTGTTCCGCCGTCAACACCAGGCTGATTGATATCGATCCAATTGCCTGCCCAATCGTTATAGCAGATGTATGGTGCAGTCTGCATGGAGATACGTCCTGTAGATGTTGAATCGTAGAAACTGAATATTCCGTCCCATCCGTTCTGAGCTGTACCTTCTGTCATATTGATGGTGTATTCCATGATAAATGTATCAATATCAGCTCCCTTAAATGGGTTTTCTGAAACAGTGATATCTCCACTGTTATCAAGAACTACAGAGTCAACTGTGTAAGTAATATAACCATCGTCATCAGTAACAACGCTTTCGCCTGTTACCACTGCTTCATTTGTTGTAGTCTCAGTATCATCATCGTCATCATCGCCGTCTGCCACTGTTTCTGCCGTTGAGACAAAAGAGATATTGCTGAGAGTACACATTTCTGTATTCCAGTAAGCAGATGCTGCAAGTCCAACACCCCATGTAAGCTGGTCACACTTAGTGATAAATGATAACAGATCTGAGTAGTCTGCTCCTGAACCGTTATATCCTGTTGTTATCTCTTCACCGTCTACAGTGATCACTGCACTGTCAGTTGTGATTTTGATATCTACTGTATAATCAGTTCCAGGAACCATATCAGGTGCAACGTTAGTACCATTGGTACTTCCAGGCTGGTTCAGGTCGATCCAGTTGCCATCTGCATCGTTGTAGCATACATATGGAGCTGTCTGAACTGATACTCTTCCTGTTGATGAGCTGTTATAGAAAGCAAATATTCCATCCCATCCATTTTGGGCTGTGCCTTCTGTCATATTGATAGTATAGCTGATCTCTATGTTAGAGATATTTTTTCCATAAAATGGGTTATCTTCCACTTCCTGGAAATCAGTGCTAGTAATTTCAACGCTGTCTTTTGTATAAGAAACTGCTTCGTATGTTACTTCTTCATCTTCTGTAGTATTCCATTCACATGTAGGACCTACGCTGCATACAACATTGCTGATAGTTACATTGGCAATCTGGTCTGTCCACCATGAGCCATAGCCAAACATAAGTGTATCAGCACTTTCGCTGAGCCATTTAAGAACTTTAGTATAGTCAGTAAGAGTTGCTGCACCTGCATCTGTATCGATGATCTCTTCTGTGTAGCATACTGTACCGTCTACACTTACTGTAAATCCTGTCTGTGTAAGGTTAACAACTACGTGTCCGCCATCACCGATGTAATCTTCTACAAGAGCATAATCAGTGAGGTTGGCATCATAATAATATCCGCCTGCATTGTAGCCCAGGTATGATCCAGGAGTGAAGTAGAGTCTTCCGTCGCTGGCTCCGTTAGCCCAGAATGCAAAAATAGTTGCAAGGACATTGGTTGTTCCTGTAGATGTAGCATCAAATTCAATTGTTACACCACCTGACAGATCCAGTCCGTTAATAGTTCCGTTGTAGAAAGGACTTGGAACACTTAATGATGCACTTGTTACATCAGCAAGGTTCACTTCTTCATCTGTGTAATACTCACCTACAACGATTGAATCTGTACTGTTCTGAGCAATTGCTTTTACAAGGACTTCATACTCTTTTTCAAAATAATAATCGCCCTTGGATATAGTTGATGTAAGGGTTACTGTAGTATCAGCCTCTGGCATTGTCACTACTCCATCATCTGAAAGCACATCTGTGTTTGAAGACTTCCATGTGATAGTCGTGCCATTTGAACCCGCACTTGGGAGTGCGATGTCGCCATAGGTTACAGTTGGAGCTGCATTGGCAGAATCAACTGCATCAAGTGCTACAGCTGCATCATCTGTCATTTCTCCTGAACCCCAAACAGCAAGACCATTGTCATCCATTGCTGTGAAGCACATTACAGGAACATTACTTCCATCAAGGATCTGTTTTGTGAATACGCCGTAATAGGTGTCTCCATCAATAGTAAGCTGGCAGTATGGTGTTCCATCTGTCATTGTCCATGTACCGCTGTACTCACCTGTAATTGTACCGTCTTCGTTAAGTGTAATATCTACAGGGCTGTTATAAGCAAGCTTTGAATAAGCCATCTGGAAATCATGACTGATAAATCCGTATGTGCCAACAACTTCGTCTACTGAATATCCATCTTCTTCAAGAGTTTCTCCGGAATATTCATAAGGAGCTGCAACAAGCCAGCCTTTTTCATTGGTAAAGAGCTGATGTACCCTGATCTCATGACCTGCTGTACCATCGTTGAATTTTGTATGGTATACAACGTAGCTCTTGCCCTCAGAATCAGTAATAACAGAGTTATGTCCCTGAGAAAGCTCAGCTTTGCTCATGTTTTCCCACTGATATCCGCCCATGAGCTTCATACCACGATTGTTAGTGGTATCAGATGCGCTATAGTTCATGATATATTTTGTAAAAATAGCGCTGTTGCCGTTTTCATCAACATATTCTCCGTCAGGCTCTGTACTTCTGAAGACTCTCATATTGTAGCCGCCTTCAGGTGAATAGAATCCATAAGAGATAAAGAGATAGTAATAATCTCCGATATGCTGGATATATGAGCCTTCACCTGATACATAGTAACCACCTGCAATCTTGGTTCCAAAATATTCATCGGAAGTCACAGATGCTCCAAGTGTATCGTAGTCACTCTCATATACTACGGTATAATCTCTAAGACCTGTATTTTCATCAAGTTCAAGCTCGTAGATTCCACCTGACCATGAACCATATGCAAGCCATAGGTCGCCTTCCTCGTCATAATATACGCAAGGATCGATGGCGTGTGGCCAATATGTTCCCCAGGACTTATCGCTGATCTTCTGATATTTTTCAGGGAGCTCATCCTGCTCTCCGATCACAAGCTCAATATCAGTGTCCTTGAAGGATTTAGATGAATCTGATGTGCTAAATCCTGAAAATACAACAGGTCCCTGATATACGTAAGGTCCTTCAATATCATCAGCTGTCAAAAGAATGATCGCTGAATTCCATGTTGCACCATTAAGGCTAAGGTACATGCACCATTTGCCCATTGTCTCATTGTAGATAACATCAGGTGCCCACATATTGCCGGATACTGTATTGTCTGAAATCCATGCAGCGATATCGTAGCTATCGCCAAAATCAAGCTCGCCATACTGAGTCATGACTGTGCCTGTGTAAGCATTGGATAAAAAGGCTTCATTGTATGAAGCATATTCAATTACTTCCTGTGATCCTTCTGAAGCAGAATAGGTCACAATATTGCTGTCTACTGCGCTGGTTGAAGAAGCGGCATCTGCGCTTTCGCTCTCTTCAGAATCAGTTGTAGTAGTTTTTTCATTCATATCATTGCTGGATGCACTGCCTGCCGCAGCTGAATCTGATTCCTTTTCTGTACTATCTGTTGATGCGGCAGAAGCTGCTTGTGTAGAAGTGACTGCTGCAGTAGCTTCAGAAGATGCGCCTTTGCTGTTCTCTGAAGAACTGTCAGATGCACTATCTGATGCACTTGATTCAGATGAGCTATCAGAAGAACTGCTGGATGCTTCTGATGATGATGCACTTGCACTATCATCTTTTACTACTACTCCAAACAATTTTGAATCCTCTGATTCATTGTACAGACTTGTCCAGTTTTCCAGGTCTGTTGTCTTGGATACTGCCATGTGTGAACCAAAAATGTAGTATGTTCCTTCATTGTCATAAACAATAGATGGATCATGAACACTGGTCCTTGTGTAGTCGGCATCACCTGTGAGAGCCTCTACATCGCTTTCGGTAAGCTGCACTGAAGAAGTGCCTGATTCTTCCGCTCTTGCTGTAATAGTTGCAACGTTAGTCCCCAATGTACTTGCAACCATTGAAGCAGCAATAACAGAAGAAAAGATCTTACTTAGAAATCTTCTCTTCATTTCTTTATCCTCCCATGCTTTTTATGAAGTGTCCATTGACACCTCTCCCCACATACGGATTTCGCAAGCATATTGACTTATGGACGTTTTGGAAAAGATGTGCCGATCAAAGCCAATTCACTAGATTACGTCCGTATATTAACCATAGCACAGTCAAGTAATAAAGTCATTATGAGTTTTAGATTTTCGTGAATTAGTTTAAATTATTATGCGGCTTTTTGTTAAATAATTACACAAAATAATTTAATTATATTTAAAATTGTCCAATTCATCTGCCTGTATGTCTGTACACCGGATCAGAACTCATAATTCCTATGATATAATCAGAACCACCGGCTTAGCCGGTGGTTTGTTCTGGCCCTATAAGGGCCTGTTACCGGCACTGAGTCTAAAGA
>SVGC01000021.1 GCA_015056495.1 Butyrivibrio sp. | reverse complement strand
GGAGGTTTTTTACTGTAAGCTGAAGCAGCTGTTGTCCCCCTGCAGAGCAGGGGGTTTATTAAAAGATGCTACACAAGAAAAGCCCCTATCCGGGGACTTCCGGATAAGGGCGTCATAAACGCGGTACCACCTTATTTCACAGTACGAACAACATACTGCCTCATTAAAAACAAGCTCCAAAGCAACCTTCCACATCTTCCACTCAGCATCCTCACAGCGTACGCTAAAAAGCGGTCCGGACGCATTCTCTGAGAGCTTTCAACATGTACTCCTCTTCTTCATCGCTTCAATAATAATGACCTTTAAGAAAAACTTAAGTCATATTTATAGTAGATATCATATTCATAATTTTAATAAAAGTCAATCAGCTATCCGAAAGATTATTTTATGTATATTGTAGTTGCAATTCTGGTGTGATCAAAAGCTACCATTTGAAGGAGACTTCGTCGCAGAGCCTATTTTGCGCGATCTTGAAGAGTTTTTCACATGAACACCAATAATTATGACAAGGCTGTCAGTGAGTAAAAATGGTTTACATAATTTTATTGACCATGTTAGTACCAATCAAATTTTGTACCCACATGCTGCTCGTTTTTTCGTTTTTTGATCATAGATAGTATCCATAGGCTTTTCGAGCAGGCGATATCTAACTAATCCCCAATTTCCACAGAGTTATCCACAACGACAACCTTGTCATAACAGGTTGTTTTGACGGTCATTTTGTATTCGCTTAGACGTTATTTTTCGAACAATTCAAACAATTTAGGCTATTGTATGGTTAACATAATGCCCGATAATTATGAATTATGTTAACCAATGTGGATTTCTCTGTGGTTTTTGTTGACATAAAAGGCGAGAATAATTACTATTATTCCCGCCTTTTGCTTTCCCAGAATGAGTTTACGCTATTTTTGACTGTATTAGTCGATATTTGGTTAATTTTATTCCATTCTCGTGGAAAAAGTGATTGATATCCAGACTGCATAAATCGCTCGTCCAGTAATACCACTACTCCTAAATCATCTTCTGTCCTGATAACACGTCCTGCTGCCTGCAGCACCTTATTCATACCTGGAAAACGGTACGCATAGTCGAATCCGTCCTTATCATGTTCTTCAAAGTACTCTCTGAGTATCTCTCTCTCATTACATACCTGTGGAATACCTGTACCTACAACAATTACACCTATAAGGCTATCGCGTTTCAAGTCTATTCCTTCACTGAAGATTCCACCCATGACGCAAAAGCCCAGTACGTTTCTATCTTCCTCTATTTCCAGATCCATGTGGATAACTTTTGACAGATCCACATCATTGCCAGCTGAAAACCGATCAAGAAACTCTTCTCTCGCGCCTTCGCTCATGTAATCACTCTGGACCAGCAGTTCAGTTTCTTCCTCATCCAGGAAGTTATCCACATACTCCATCATAACCTGCTCAAGAAAGGCATGTGATGGAAAGAACACTAGGTAATTACCTTTTTTAGCTGATACTACGTTATTTATGTATGAAGCAATCTTCTCATACTCATCCTTGTTTCTCCTGGAATATTTACTGGTCACATCACTGCCAATAAACAATCCGCACTGTGATGGATCAAACACTGAATGAGCATACATCTCGTAATCTTCATCCTTGCCGCCAAGAAGCTTTTTATAATACTGTATTGGCAGTAAGGTTGCAGAAAATAGTATTGTCGACCTTCCTCTTGCAAGACACTCCGCAAGATTATCTGACGGATTTACGCAAAATAGTTTGACCATAAACCTTCCATCAGCTTCTATCTCGCAATACATAGTATATTTATCATTGACTCTCTCATAGATATCAAGAAATCTATAAAGATCAAAGTAAAACTCCAGAATTTCATTCCTGAATGGGCCCTCATTGTGATTTTCAAGGTATTCAGAAATTATAGCTGCCAGCCTCTGAAGTGGATTCAGCAAAGGATCAATAGAAGCAAGTACCTTACAGTCTTCACAATCTCTTTTTAATGCAAGAAATTCCTTGTTGCACTTATCAAGATGGGACGCTATACGAGGATGAGCCTCCTGAATGGTCCTTTTAAGCTCCAAAAAGCTCTCTTTATAGAGCTGAGCACTATACATATCCCTTCCTCTATCGAGAAGATTATGTGCTTCATCTATAAGGAACAGATAGTCTCCTTTTTTACCTTCTGCAAAAAATCTCTTAAGATAAACAAAAGGATCAAAAACATAATTGTAATCGCATATGATACCGTCAGAAAAAAGGCTCATATCCAGAGACATCTCGAACGGACAGACCATATGCTTTTTAGCATATTCAACGATCTTTTCCCTGCTAAAATTATCTTCATGGGTAAGAAGGTCGTACATTGCTTCATTTATGCGATCAAAATGGCCTTTGGCATAAGGACATGCCACTGGATTGCAATTGCTCTCATCTAAAAAGCATATCTTATCCCTGGCGGTGATCGTAGTAGTCTTGAACTTGAGACCTCCTGTTGTTCTAAGCAGCTCCACTGCGTCTTCTGCGACAGTTCTGGTAATTGTCTTGGCCGTAAGATAGAACATTCTGTCAGCTTTGCCCTCGCCTATAGCTTTAATGGTAGGAAAAACAGTTGTAATAGTCTTTCCTGTTCCTGTTGGAGCCTCAAGAAATAACTTTCTTCCATGTACAATTGTCCTGTAAACACCAGCAGCAAGGTCCTTCTGACCTTCTCTGTATGGAAATGGAAATTCTGTTTTTTTGATAGAAGCTGTCCTGACTTTTTTCCACTCATGTTCAAAATCAGCCCACTTCTTGTATTCATTGATCAGTTCCAGAAACCAATTAGATAATTCCTCAAATGAATAATTATAGTAAAAATATCTTGTCTCTTCAGAATCAATATTGCAGTAGGTCATTCTCACACGTATATGCTCTAAATTATTCTGAAGGGCATATATGTATGCATAGCACTTGGCCTGAGCCAAATGCGCCTTGACTGGAGATAACATCTTTTTCAGATCTCTGTATGTGCCTTTTATCTCATCAATAAGTACTGTCTGAGTCCAGTCAAAATCCAAAGCTGCTTCATCGCCGCTAAGAGCCTGTAATATCGGAATCCCAGGATTATCCTGTGACGTATTATCTGTATACAACTCTCCTTTTGCAGGGCCATCACCGCTTTCAAGGACTCCATCAGCTCTTCCTTCAACAACAATATCATAATCCCCTGCCTGCCAGGTAAGTTTGAGAGGATACTCTGCATGATATGTAGATCCCATGCTCTTTTGTATCATCCTGTGGATACGGCTTCCCTCCTGCATTGCATTGTCGGAGCCTGTATGTATTCTATTATCAATATCTCCGTCTCTTAAGATGAACTCTACCAGCCCTCTTACGGATATCCTTATCTCGTCGCTCATAAAAAAACTCTCCGAAGTATATTTTATACTACGGAGAGTGCTTCAACAATATTTAAATATGCCTAAATGCTTGTTACCTGTCATGAACTAAGTAACAATGATCAGCAAGCAACTGCAAGTGAATCAAGGAATGACTCAAATTCTGAATTAATTCCATGATATTCAACTGTTACAGGCTTTGAAAGATCAAGACCTAAAACACCAAGTATTGACTTAGCGTCTACTACATATCTGTTATTGTATACGTCAATATCAAAATCACATTTTGTAGCCGCATTAACAAAGTCTTTTACCTGATAAGGGCTAAGCATTATTGAACGTCTATAGCTACTGTGCATTGGAATCACCTTCTTCTTTCTTTTGAAAACTTTATTAACATTTTTAATTGTTATACTCTATTTTTCGTTAAAAGTAAAATGAAAAAAGTGTGTTCAAATTATTAAGAATATATATTTTGCAATTTTTCTTGCATTGTTGACTAAAAAGAGTTTAAATATCATAGTGATTGTTTGTTTTTCAAAAATCGCTTTAATACGTTAAATCATTGCAGGAGAAAAATAATATGGAAAACCTCAAAATCCCAAAGGACTATCAGTCTGCACTCAACCTGCACGACACACAGATAGCTATTAAAACTGTAAAAGACTTTTTTCAGGGAATGCTTGCAGCAAGACTTAATCTTCTGAGAGTATCTGCTCCACTTTTCGTTGATCCTTCATCAGGACTCAATGATAACCTTAATGGAGTTGAAAGACCTGTTTCTTTCGATATCAAAAATGAAAATGAGCGTGAAGCAGAAATCGTTCACTCCCTTGCTAAATGGAAAAGATACGCACTTCAGAAATACGGTTTTAAAGTAGGCGAAGGTTTATATACAGATATGAATGCCATCCGTAGAGATGAGATTCCAGATAACATCCACTCTATTTTTGTTGATCAGTGGGATTGGGAAAAGGTAATCTCCCGCGAGGATCGTACTATTGAGTTCCTTATGGAGACAGTTAAAACTGTTTATAAGGTACTTCGTAAAACTGAAAAATTCATGTCTATTCAATATGATTATATCGAGGAGATACTTCCTCATGATATTTTCTTTATAACAACACAGGAACTTGAGGATATGTTCCCGGATAACACTCCTCATGAACGTGAATATTTCATTGCCAAAGCTAAGGGTGCTGTATGTATCATGAAGATCGGTGATACTATGGAATCAGGCGAAAGACATGATGGACGTGCTCCTGACTATGATGATTGGCAGTTAAATGCAGATATCATGGTATACTATCCTGTACTTGATATTGCTCTTGAGCTCTCATCAATGGGTATCCGTGTAGATGAGAAATCACTGAAGGAACAGCTTGATAAAGCTGGTTGTCCAGAAAGAGCTGATCTTCCATTCCAGAAAGCTGTACTTAAGGGTGAACTTCCACTTACAATCGGTGGTGGTATCGGTCAGTCAAGAATCTGTATGTTCTTCCTTCGTAAGGCACATATAGGTGAAGTTCAGTGCTCACTCTGGCCGGAAGAAATGTTAAAAGAAACATCAAAAGCCGGAATTGAACTGTTATAAAGATTAGCAACAGCGAATTTTAATCCCTGTATGACTATTGTACTTCCAATTATTGTGATCATCTTTTTATAAGATCACTAAAACCGGTCTGTGCAATATGAATATGGGGATTTTTGTAATATTATTGATCAATATATTTTGGATAATATCAGAATAATTTAGGAGATTTATGGGAACTATTTACGAAACCAATCCAAATACAGGTAATGCAAGGGCTATACTTGTAGGCGCCAATCTGTCTATGAGTGAAGAGAGATTTCAGCGATCAATGACAGAACTTAAAGATCTGGCTGAGGCCTGCAATCTCGAAGTAGTAGGAACTGTTACACAGTTGGTACAAAGCGCAGATCATGGAACGCTGATCGGAAGCGGTAAGATTGAAGAGATCAAAAATGAAATCTATGTAAAAGATGCTGATATCATAGTTTTCTCAGAAACCTTATCTCCTCTTCAGATCAGAAACCTCGAAAAAGCCTTTGATACAGAGGTAATAGACAGAACCGGTCTTATCTTGCAGATATTCAGTTCAAGAGCTCGTACAAGAGAATCCAAACTGCAGGTAGAATCAGCACAGCTCCAGTATATGCTTCCTCGCCTGGCAGGTATGCGCGCAGAACTTAGCAGGCAAGGTGGTGGCGGCCAGGGCGGCTCTGGAAGACTTAGTAATAAAGGTTCCGGTGAAAAAAAGATCGAACTAGATCGTAGACATATCGAAAAGCGCATAAGTGAGCTGAGAAAAGAACTTGAGAATGTTGAGAGAGAACGTACTACCCAGCGTGGTAAAAGAATAAATTCAGGAATGATAAAGATCTCTCTTGTCGGATATACCAATGCAGGTAAATCAACTCTCATGAACAAGCTTCTGGAAATATACGGCGGAGAAGATGCTGAGGAAAAGAAAGTATTTGAAAAAGATATGCTCTTTGCCACACTTGATACCACAGTAAGAAAGATCAATGCGCCAAACCACAGACCATTCCTGCTTTCTGATACTGTTGGCTTTATTGATGAGCTTCCACACACTCTGGTTAAAGCATTTCGCTCTACCCTTGACGAAGTAAAATACTCTGACGTGCTTTTGGAGGTAATTGATTACTCAGATCCAGATTACAAGGCACATTTAGATGTTACCACTAAAACCCTTGCAGAGATTGGTGCCGGAGATATACCTATCATATACGTCTATAATAAAGTGGATATCGCAGATGGTGTCATGGTAGAGCTCCCATTTGTAAGGGATGACAGCATCTACATGTCTGCAAAGCAAGGTATCGGTATAGAAGAGCTACTTGATCTGATCGAGACTACTCTTAAATCAGGAACTGTTGAATGTGATATGCTGATTCCTTACTCAGAAGGCGGCGTACTGGCAGCACTTAACAATACTGCAATCATCAGCAATACAGAATACCTTCCTGAAGGCACCAAGATACATGTATCATGCAGCAAAGCCAATGCAGGAAGGTATGAGAAGTACATGATATAAAAAACGCTCCGCTAAGGATGCGCATTCGCGCCGAGTGAGGACGTGAGTCAACAGTCCATTTCACTTTACTTATAATTGTATGTCACTTGCAAGTGCAAATGAATAAATCCACTTTTCTTTTACTTTTTTGCCAGTGATGCTCTCAAGGGCCTCCTGATAGTAATCCAGCTGAATATGGTATCTATCAATAAGCTCCTGTCCCTGTTTTACACGATCAGTCTTGTAATCCATCAGGATTATGTGATCATCTTCTATAAACCAGGCATCAATAATACCTTGGATCAGGAGCATTTCAGATTCAGGGAAATCACTATTTATCGTACTTGCAGGTATACCCATCATAAATGGCTTTTCGCAAAATAGCTTGTTGCTGCTAAGCGCTGCTGACATCCTTCTGCCAAGGGCACTGGACATGAATTTATACACATCTGATGGATTAACTGTATCCACATAATCATCTGGTATAAAGCCTCTATCAGCTTGCTTTTTCATCCAGTCTTTAATGCAATTTAGAGTATCAGCCGTTGCTTTACCAGAACCATTTTTATCTACAAGACTATACATATCCTTGTCCAGTAGTTCCATGATCCTATGATATGCTGTACCTCGCTGAGCTCCGCGCATAGGAGCTTTTTCCTGAATGAAGGCCGGAACATAAGGCTCTTTCTCAGCACTGCCTTCAAACATATGGGCTGTAGCCTCAGCCTGCTCTTCAAGAAGTTCTTTTTTCAGCTCTGTGACAGTAGTCTTGGTATATAGATCTGCAAGATTGTCATATCCATATTTATAATTAAATTTATCCGTCAGTACTTTGTAGAGATCTTCATCTATATCCGCTGTGGTGATATCTCTTTCAAGTCTTTCTTTTCTAATGGCAAAAGCCGTCTCATCCTTCATTATGCTGGCATGGATATCATCTGCAGATAACACATGATATATGAAATTTGGCAAATTATTTCTTTTATCAGTGATATTTTTCACAAGTTCCGGATCCATATCAAGTGCTTGTAAGAGTGATACTGCACTAGGATGTCTCAAGAGAGCCGGCATCACAACTTTGTAATAGTTTTCAAAATTACTTCTATAAGTGTACGGCAGTGCTTCCGGTTGCAGAGCATCGCTTTCAAAATCTATAGCTCTGATACCTCCAAGAGCCTTCAGGATTCCTTTTTCAGGATTCTTGACAGAGCAAGTCATGATCAGCTTTTCCTTTGCTCTGGTCATGGCTACATATAGGATCCTGAGCTCTTCTCCAAGACTATCCTGTTTCATTTTGTTCTTAAGTACCTGCTGACGCAAAGTAGTGAATTTAACACGATTTTCTGCATCAATGCAGCTGGTGCCTATTCCAATATCCACATCCACAATTAGGTCACCGCTAAGGTCTCTGGTATTGAACTTTTTGGAAAGTCCTGCTACAAAGACTATCGGGAATTCCAATCCCTTACTCTTATGTATACTCATGATCCTGACTACATCAGCGTGCTCATCCAATATATTGGCCTCTCCATAATCCACCTCATACTGCCTGAGCTGCTCAATATATCTTACAAAATGAAATACACCTTTAAAATTAGTCTGCTCAAAATCACTGGCTCTCTGAAGGAGCATGTCGATATTAGCCCTCCTCTGCGAACCGCCTGGTAGAGCCGTAACATATTCCTTATATCCTGTTTTATTCAAAATATATACCAAAAGCTCATGAACAGGCATATACACAGTTTTTTGCCTAAAATCAGCTATCAGTTCAAGAAAAGCCCTGACCTTCTGCTGAAGCTCATCAGATACAAGGTTTTGTTCAGTATCTTCACTATCAGTCTCTGCATATCGCTTTAAGCTGTAATAGAACTTTTCTCCTCTTATCTTGTCTGCGGCTTTGATAGTCGCCATTTCCTCATCTGTAAAGCCGCCAATGTATGAATGCATGACACTTACAAGTGGAATGTCCTGAAGGGCATTATCAAGCACAGCAAACAATTGTAACAGTGTTAATACCTCAGAAGCAGCAAAATATCCGGTTCTTGATTCTATATACGCAGGTATGCCTTCCGCTTCAAGCACCTTTTTGATCTCATCATCCCAGCCTGAAGCTGTTCTCAGCAATATAACGATATCACTATATTTGACATCTCTGTATGTGCCATCCTTAGAAGTAACCTTGCCATTAGCCATAAGGTCTTGTATGCGCCCAGCTATTACCATTGCTTCCTGCTGCTTTCCAGACATCTTTTTAGGGTTTGCTATATCATCAGCTGATTCCTCAAAAGACGTTTCATCATCATCATCTTCTTTATCAGTCTTGATGATATACATTTCTGTATCAAAAGCAGTATCTGAATACGGCGCAGGATATGCAGTAGAGCCTGTTACAAGCATGGCATCTGTATCATAAGCAACTCCGCCCAAGTCTCGGTCCATTATCTGTCTGAAAATATAATTGGTGCTGTCAAGGACCTGGCATCTACTTCTAAAATTCCTATGAAGATCTATTCTTCTGAGACTTGCATCTGAATCCTTGGAATAAGTATCCAGCTTTTCCATAAAAATCTCAGGTCTTGCCAATCGGAACTTATAGATACTCTGCTTTACATCACCTACCATGAACCTGTCATATGTATCAGGATCATCGCCGCCAATTACGCTGAGAATAAGCTCCTGAACGTTATTACTATCCTGATACTCGTCTATAAGTATCTCTTTGAAAAAGCTTCTGTATTCAAGAGCCGCTGCCGTTGGCTCATTGATCTCCGGAGTAGTGTCAGTCCTGCTTTCGTGATGCACAAGTATCTCCAGTGCAAAATGCTCCATATCTCCAAAATCAATAACGCCAGCTTTTCTTTTTGCCGCGTCAAACTTTTCTTTAAACTGAATAGCCAGCCTTGATAACTCATGCACAGCTCTTGAGCATAACTGCATCTGCTCTAGTATTCGTTCCTGAGAAAGGCCAAAATACGCCTTTTTGATAGCTTCAATCTGCTTTTTTATTTCGTCACGTATTCCTTTTGCTCTTTCACGCTTGTCTTTGTTAACAGAGTCATCCTTTTTAGATGGAAGCCTGTCATATGAAATGCCATTCACAGCATCCTGCAAGTCGCAAAAATCTCCGGCATTTGCACAATTGACCAATGTATGCATTTCTCTCTCGAACAGGTCACCATAAAAATAAGGACCATCAGGAGCATTGCAGATACTTATCGCAGTTTTATATCTGTCTGCACAATCATTTATTATGTCTTTTATCTGCTGAGTACAGAGCTTTACAAAATCCAGTTCATCAAACTCTTTACCCTCTATGTCGTAGTCATATCCGCGGTCATTTAGCCAGTCCTCAGGCCATGGCATACTCATGGCAAACTTATACAACTGCAGGATATATTCTTCTATATCCTTATCACTGCTACCTGTCGCATAATAATCCATGAGATAGAGAAAATCAGCATCACCTTTTTCATACTCTTCTTCTAAAAGCTCTGCCATAACATCCTGCTGCATCAGCTTAATCTCGCCTTCGTCAGCAACTCTGTAACCCGGATCAAGACCGATATCATTGAAGTTATTGCGGATAACATATTGGCAAAAAGAGTCTATTGTCGTTATCTGGGCGTTATGAATAAGAGTTTCCTGTCTCTGAAGATGCTTATTATCAGGATTTTCGGCAAGCCTAACACTTATGGCCTCAGTTATCCTCTCTTTCATCTGCGTAGCAGCAGCCTTGGTAAAAGTAACTACCAATAGTTTATCTATATCAATTGGCTCATCCCCTGTTATGAGCTGGATTATTCGCTCAACCAGCACTGCTGTTTTACCAGAGCCTGCAGCTGCTGAAACCAATATATTACTATGTCTTGCATCAATTACCGCCTGTTGTTCGTCAGTAAAATTCATTTCCTAA
This sequence comes from Butyrivibrio sp., assembly GCA_015056495.1. GTDB lineage: Bacteria > Bacillota > Clostridia > Lachnospirales > Lachnospiraceae > Butyrivibrio. The sequence goes on along the minus strand of SVGC01000021.1, from coordinate 52,901 downwards.
TCTCCAAAATCATTGTATTCAAAAATCCGTTTAATCCTCTGAAACATAAGTGATTCAAGACTCTTCACTTCGTATAAGGTTCATTACCTCATCTTCCTTCAGTTTTTCAAGCTCACGCCTGGAATAACCTGAAATAGACGGATCAAAACCACAGATTCCTTTGTAATTACAGTAAGTACATGCATTCCTGTTCTGCATCTCATACGGATCTACAGCAATATTTCCCTGCAAGATTTCTTTTCCAAAAGAACGTATCTTTCGATTTACGTAATCAGCTATAACTTTGTAATCTTCACTGGACACCACCTTGCTAGAAGCTGCCAGAGATCCATCTTTATTGCGGTCTATAGGGATAACGTCTGATTTTTTTACCATTGATTCATCAAGTAGTTTTATAACTTCATCAGAAGAGTTGACCAGTCCAGTCATCCTCAGTTCCTGCTTTATTTTTTCATTTACCTGTTCAGGTGTTATCTCTTCGCCTCCAGACTTGATCACCGGATCCTGAACTCTGTAATAAAGGATTGCTGCAGGCACTATATTTTTACCCGGATGCTCTTTGGCTTCCATAGCCATTCCCACATTCATGTACATTACAAGCTGCAGTTGCAATCCATAGTATAAAGAGCAAATATCAAAATCTTTTTTACCGGATTTAAAGTCTATAACTTTGACATATACATTGTCAGGATCTTCATACAGATCCATTCTATCGATACGACCATGGAGACGCATACGTTCTTTGATACGTTTTTCTTCATCAATATCAAGCGTTACGTTTATTTCATCAATATCTCCTGCATCTCTGAAATCCACCTCAAATTTGCTTGGATTAAAGGCACCTTTTAACAGCTGATATTGTAAAGAGCTGACTGTTCTGCTCAAAATCCTGTGAATACGCTGTATCAGATATTCATTTCTCTTACTACTGAGCAGGATTGTCTCACCATAAGACTCTGCGTAAGAAGTTAAAGCTTCATTTAACAATTCTTCTCCCTGCTCCTGGGTAAAGGTTCTCCAATCAAGGCCATTTTTTGCCAGCTTTGTAGAGAACTCTTCGAGCACGCCATGAAATACATTTCCCAGATCTGCTACGTTAAATTCAAATTCATCTCTCTCATCCAGTTGCAGTCCATATTTCAGGAAATGGGCATAAGCGCAGGCTGCATATTGCTCAAGCCTGCTGACACTGTTTTCAAGATATGCTCCATATAGTGCACTGGCAATAGCTCTTGAAAGAGGTGTGTTCTTATATCGTTTAAAGGAAGCTGCTTCCAGGTGCTTTAGACCTTCAAGCCCTTCCATCTCTGACAGCTTATAATACAGAGTAAGGAATTCTTTTGTTTTATCTTCATCAAGTCTTCCTTCCGCATATTCGCGCATTTCAGAAGCCATATAATTCATACTGTCAAAATAGTTTTCCAGCTGAAGGCTCATATCTCCAAGCTCAGGCTCTGTCACCTCAAGCTTTGGGAATATCTTTTGCAGTTTACCTATAAGATATGCCGGTCTTATGCTTTTTCCATCAGAGGATACATTGGAATAAGATAGACATAATCCCTTGGACGGCTTGGTAAGGTTCATATACAGGTACAAACGCTGGATGTACATCTGCTGTCTCGGTGTAGGTGCCAGCTCTATGCCATCAGTGTCTGTATCCATCAAAAATTGCCTGTCTATATCTGAAAGTATTCCGCCACTTCCGGTTCCCTTCGGAATAGAGCCCTCGTTAACACCGACAAAAAACAGATACTTGATCTCTTTAAGTCTTGTTCTCTCAATATCACCAACAACAATCCTATCTACATTCTGAGGTATGGTTCCAACCTCAATCTCACCAAATCCTGCCTCGAGTATTTCAAGGTATTCATCCAGGCTGATACTGTCATCTCCCATCAAACTTACCATCTGATCAAGAAGGTCAATGACTTTAGAATATATCTGGCTATATTCTCTACTTCTTATAAGATCGCCATCTTCCTTGAACCTTGACGCCATTTCATCAAGCTTTTGCTGGGATGATGCCTCTGAAATAAAGGTATACAGAGCCGTAGATATTTCTCTTACAGTTCCTTTTTTACTTTCAAAAAGTGGTTTAAGACTGGCTACAATCTGCTCTCGCATGCTGTTCATCAGTTCCATATAAGCTATTTCTTTAGCTTCATCCACTTTCCCTTTTGTCTTTAAATGTCTTGTAAATATGTCTTCCCAGCGCTTACGGCCACGAATTCCAAGAGCCCTTATATAGTTTTCAAACTCATCTATCGATTCATCATCAAAATCAGTCATACCACTGCGCATATAGTGAAAAACAGCTTCATAACTGTAATTGGTGATAACAACATTGATAGCACTTCTGATATATTCAATGAATGGATTTAAGCCTATGCTGTTAGTCTTATCAATGTACATTGGAACATTAAAAACACTGGATGCTCTGTCAAAAAGTGATCCATAGGTATCAAGATTACCGCAGACTACGGCAATATCTCTATACTGACAATCCTCAGTTCTTACAAGCTCACGGATCTTGATCAGAGTCTGCCTTACCTCTTCACTTGGGTTAGATGCCTGAAACATGCTTATGGCCTTATTTGGCTCCTCATAAGTATTAGCCATATGTTTATATCTGAAAAGACTTCGTTCCAGTAAAGACATTTCAGGATTGTCTTTTAATCTGACTACCGGATACTGATCGATGACAGTATCAATATGCTCCTGATGTCTTATATCTCGCCATGCTTCAAAGGCGGGCATTGGCTGAGACGCCCTTTCTGACTGAATTTCATATTCTAATCGTTCAAGGTCATATACAGTCTTTTTTGACAGCAAAAATAATTCCTGCTCATCCTCAGGAATTCCGTAATAATCCTCTTGTGTATCAATGATGATCGTTACAATGATCTCCTTGGATAACTCAAGGAGCTTTTTGATAACTCTGTACTGAATAGGGGTAAAACCTGTAAATCCGTCAAATACGATCACACTGTTTTTTACAAGTTCTGATGAATCCAGCCTTGAACATAAGATATCCAGTGTCTCCTCAGTGGTAATATATCTATCCTGAATGTATTCCTTGAAGGATTTGTACAAAAGCCCCAAGTCTCCCAGCTTGGCTTTAAGCGCGCCATGACCCTGAGATACGCTCTCCAGCTTGCATATCTTGTCATAATCTATGCCGTACTGCATAAACTCTGATATTGTAGACTTAACCTCATCTATGTAACCGGCTTTGTGCATATTACCGCCGATAACAGGTAGCTTATCCCCAAGAGTATCTGCTACTCTCCTAAGGACAAGGCTCTTGCCTATATCATCCAGTACTCCCAGCTTCTGAGCACCTGTCTCATCAAAAATGCGATGTGACAAGCGTCCAAAACTAAGGACATCTATATTCATGATTCCATGTCGTGGGTGTTTTTTTACGATATCCATCTGTGTCTGCATGGTAAACTGGTCAGGCACGATGATAAGAAAGTCTGTTTCAGGTTCCTTGATACTTCTGTCAATTATCTCATTGTAAACTTCTGTACTTTTCCCTGATCCTGATGCTCCAAAATAAAACCTCAGCAAAACTATTCCTCCTACCTTTGAGATAGTAAAAAGATTTCTTCCAAACTTCTTAATTATAACAAATAATCGGTTGAAAATGCCTAGATATCAGCAATTTTGTAAAAGAGTTTTTGAATCAGATTAAATATAATGATGTAAAGGATTATGGGTCATAAAACGATCATGCTTGCATAGATCGCATCATATAAAGCGAAAGGACCATATGGAGGGCAAAATGGAAACTAAAATTTACCAGTTTGGAAAAGAAATAACAAATCTGGATATATATAATGCAGAAAAAGGATATGGCATCGTTGATGCACTTAATGTTGAAGGCAAAACAGATTCCGAAAAGTCACTATTTATGGGTGGCTGGAATCTAAGGAAATCTGCAGCAGGTAACAGCTCTGATGCCTATATCACTACTTCTGATGGCGTATATATAGCAAAAGACAGGTATGTACTGATTTTCAGGGTAGATGTTCCAAATGAAGGAATATACAGGGTTACAATAAAAACCAAGGCCGCAAACGGCGTTATCAGCGACATGCGAATATTCGCTGGTCGTAGAAACATGATAGCACATGGCATTGACATTGCTGAAAACGAAAGCTATGAAAAGAGCTTTTTAACTACGGTATATCCATATATCCCGGCAATGACAAGTATTCCCAATACTCAGAAAGCAATATATGTCAGCGTGGCAGGTCAAAATGCAGGAATTTCAAGTTTAGCTGTAGAACAAATATATAATTATGACCTTGCTGATAAAAAAGATATAGCAGAAGTCAACAATGATAATTCAAGCAGCAATCTTGAAAATAATGCTGCAAGCAACGTTAGGACCTTGTGGATCGCAGGTGATTCAACTCTCACTGACCAGAATGCAGGCTTTCCGTACTATTCATTTGGAAGCTGCGCAGGATGGGCACAGGAAATGGCTGCTTATTTTGAAGATATCGCTGTAAACAACCAGGCTCATTCCGGTATGACCAGCAACTGTTTTAGGGATGACGGACATTGGGATATTGTCTACAGCAGGATCAAAGAAGGCGATATATTCATGCTGCAGTTCGGTCATAACGACCAAAAGAGGCGCAATCTTGCAGCATTTGGCGGATACGCTGACAATCTCCGCTGGTATGTTAGAAAAATCAGAGAAAAAGGTGCATTCCCAATCCTCCTGTCTCCAATAAGCCGTATACCATTTGAAGATAATGGCAAGATGCGATCTCTTTTACAGGCTCATGCCGATGCAACAAAGACTGTCGCAGACGAGCTTGATGTTCCTTTTATTGATCTACACCAGATAACAATGGACTATTGGGTTTCTCTTGGCGAAAAAGCTCATGACTACTTTATGCCAGGCGATATCACACACACTAACGAGTACGGTGCAACATATATAGCATCTCAGATTGCGCTCCAAATAAGGAATAGAAACATCATGCCTCTAAGTGCTGAAATCAGTGGCGTTGAAGCATCGCCTCTTCTTCCAGACTCTGATACCAAGGATCTGCCAAAGGAACCAGCCGGAGGAATGTTTGAAATCGACATTCCTTACATTGATATTGACGGAATACCGCAATACTCTGACATGGTCAAAGCCCTCAGATACGGTCTCCTTGATTCATGTGTCATGCACTTGCACCCAACAGAAGAAATGCCTAGAGCTCAGGTACTTATGGTGCTGTTCAAAGCCCTCAGGATCAGCGGCAAGAGGCCTTATAATGGCAAGTACTGCGATCTGTCACGCTATGAGTGGGATTCATCTTATGTGGAAGCATGTATAGAAGAAAACCTTATCGATCCTGCAACAACGCCAAAAGACCGCTTCAGACCGGATGATGCCCTGACAGCTGGAGAATTTGCAAGTTTTGTAATAAGGGGAATGGAATCAGATAAGGATAAAAGAGAGATTTCTATGGAGGAATGCCTGAAAAAAGCTATCCAGCTTGGAATCATATCTGACAGCTATAAAAGAGAGGATATCATCTGCCGCGCAGACTGCTACGCAGGCCTTGTGCACATGATGGACATGGCAGGTAGCCAGACTAAAGCACTGCCAAAAGATGTTGAAGTACACCCTGTAGGTTAAGTAAATGCAAAATGACCCCTTGACCCCGTCCCCTAGGGTCATTTTGCTCCTTTTACATAGACCTTTGATTTTTTCTAAAACATGTTGGGGTGCAGCCAACATATTTTTTAAACTGTCTCATAAAGTGCAGTTCATTGTCATAGCCACAAAAGTCTGATATTTCACTTATTGTCATATCAGTTGTTGAAAGATAGAACCTTGCAAGCTTAAGCCTAGCTTCTATCGTATCCTGCTTGCAGGAACAACCAAAGTATTCTTTATACAAATGTTGAAAATATGAAACACTTAGTATTAGTTCCTCTGCCATCTCAGGAATATTTCTTTCTTTGGCAGGGTCGTTATAGATTGTTGACCTTAGTTTTGCAAACTCAGCATAATATTTAGGTGATGGTTCGGTATTTCTGATACTGAGTTCATCGCCTAAATCGTATATAAAGCTTCGAATTAAATTATCTAAAATAGTATTACTATGATTTCCATTCCCATGGAATACATCAGACAAAAGCTGCGTATATTGCGATAATCTGAAAAATCCATTCGGATACAGTGGTTTACACATTATTATTCCAAGATTTTCTATTAATCCATCATCTTCACCCAGCAAATTAAAATGAATCCAGTCATCATTATAACCGGGTTCATCACATCCATAATGGATATAACTATCAGGAGGAAAAATAATAATCATATTAGGACTTGTATGTATTTTTTCTCCATCAACATAGAACCATGCTGGTCTTTTTACTAATAAAGCCAAGTAATCTGATAATGAATTATTATGTTCAATATTACAAGGTCTTGCATGATGTGAATCATGTCCGCAGGCAGTTACTCTTATCATAGGCTCAATCCTTTTCAAAAAATATAATTAAAAACTTGCAGGATTTCTGTTTGAAGTCGCAAAAATACATATTGCTACTGATCAATCCGCTCATATCCATAATAACCGACCTAACCTGCGATACAATGCTCTTTTCTTCCATTTTTGCATTTTGTTAAAAATCAAACCAACTATTTAAGAATTATAGTCGATTGTAATCCGTATGAATGATAGTATAAATGATGACAAATAGTTCATTTGTTAAGTAACAAAGTAGAATAATTCTTCCCTATATAACATCATGTTTATAGACGCACAATGGCAAGCGTCAAATAAAGTTCCGCTTTTATGGGGCGTGGATATAATGATCAAGGAGGAATAAAATGAAAAAAAAGAAACTTGCAAGATCTCTTGCACTAATGCTTGCCACAGCAACAACTGTATGTTCAGTCAGTGCATGTGGAAGTTCTTCTACTACTGAAGATACAACTTCTACAGATACAGCTAATAATACAGTAACAGAAACAGCTCAGAGTAGTGAAGAAACTACAACCTCTGACACATCTGATTCAACAGGCTATGTTGTTCCTGATGAACCAGTCACAATTAAATTTCTACACAAAGGACCTAAGCCAGACGGATGGGATGAAGTTTATGCCAAATATCTTGAATTAACAAAAGATACTTTGAATATAGAACTTGACATTAACTGGGTTGAACATTCTGATTACAAAGATAAGCTGAATCTCGAAATCACCTCAGGTTCAGATTGGGATCTTGTATTTGACGCATCATGGATTCAGCTTAAGAATCTTGCTCCAGAAGGATATTATGCTGATTTATCAGAATACTTCAATAATCCTGATGAATACCCTGGACTTGCTTCTGCATTTAGCGCAGATACTATGGAAGCCAACACCTGGTTTGGTTCAATGTGCTATATTCCACTATTTGAAGTATATGGAAATGGTATCCCAGTAATCTGGTATCGTGAAGATTGGGCAAAAGAATGGGGCATCGGAGACGACGGAAAAATTACAAACTATGATCAGCTTGAAGAATACTGGGCAGCTGCAAAAGATGCTGGTGTAATTGCCTATGGTGCATCACAGGCTCGTGGTTTTTATCAGCAGCTCTCTTTAAGAGGTGAAGTATTCCCTGGTTCCGCTGAAGCCGGAATTCAGTGTTTCTCAGCTGGCGGACTGACAATCTGGACATATACCAAGGATAATCAGCTTATAGCAACTGCAGTTGAAGGTTCTGGCGATGAAGCATTTAAGGATTTTCCAGAAGGATGGCAGTATGACTTTGGTTTGACAAGATATGAAAAATTCTCTGAATGGCAGGAAGCAGGATACATTGATCCAGACTCACTTAGCTGCACAGATTACGAAACTCCATTCTCTAATGGATTATCAGCATCTATTGTTGGAACTCTTGACGATTATGTGCGTATCATGAGTTATGAAGATACTCTTGGAGAAGATTCAATTGGTTATTTCGTATATTATGATTCAATCAGAAATATGGAAGAAGGCGCCATTGCAGTTAACTATGAAGGAAATAATGGTCTCTGCGTACCAGCAAGTTCAGACAAGATTGAATATACAATGAAGTTCCTTGACTGGCTCTTTGGTTCTCAGGAAGCTCATGACCTCTTCCAGCTTGGAATCGAAGGAAAAGACTTCGTATATGGTGAAGAGGAAGGAACCTATGAGACTCTTACAAATTACAGTAGTGACTTTGGTGGCTATGGTTGGACATGGAATCCTAACTATGCTCTGATTTCCACAGCATATGATGGTGACGCTCTTGCTTATAGACAATATGAATATGAAGATAGTACATTTTCTGCTCTTCCTATCCTGGGATTCCACTTCGATACCACAGACGTTGACCTCTCTACATCTGTTGCTCAGTGTAAAGCTGTGACAGATCTAGTTTCTACAGTTAAACTTCATGGAATCAAGACAGATGGAAATGGAGTAACATACGATACAATTACAGAAATGATAAATGCAAATACGGCTCAGGCGTTAGAAAACGGCGGACAGGATATAGTTGATGCATTAGAAGAACAGTTAACAGCTTTTCTGGCAAGTAAGTAATAACTAACTATGATCAAGAACGGCGTACCTTAGCGGTACGCCGTTTTTGTTGCTTTTTAATATAATTTCTCTTATTATATCCTCAATATATGCGGGAGGAGTTTTTAATGAAAAAACTCAATGTCACAAAAAAATTCAAAAATGAATATTGGGTCAGCTCTACATATAAAAAGCTCTTATATTCATTATTAATAATAGCAATAATCGCATTTGTTCTATTCACTGCAGAAATAGTCAATATGACTCAAAGAAGCTACAAAGAAACACTGACTAAAATGCAGGATCAGCTCTTATCACGCTCTTATGAAACTAACCAGATAGTGCTAAAAGACATAGTAAGCAACTGTTATAGCCTACTAGATAGTCCTGAACTATCTGTTATCTTGTATGGCAAAGATTATGATACACAGACAGCACTTAATGCACAAAAATACTTCAATTCTATCCTGCAATCAAGTTCGCTTGTTACTTCAGTATATTTTATCAACTTCCGCACTGATACCATAATAGATCAAAGCAGCCGTTCATCTATCTCAATGCATCAGGATCAGGAAATTATATCTTTTATTAAAAATCTGACGCCAAGCAACTCACCTGTTTTTTGTTACCCAAGATATATCAATCTTCATTACGCAGTAACCAATCTCGAAAATAAGCCTATTTTATCTACCATATTTTATCAGAATAAATATGGTGCCCTTGTAGTAAACATAGATTACGAAACCTATGCCAATTTCATGTCAGTAGAAGGAAATGAATATGTATCCCTTTACCTTACGGACAGTACCGGACATATGATATACGCCACTAATGATAACCTATTTGCTAATGACATCTCTGAAGAAGGATGGTACAAACTCATTGATAATTCTGATAAAAACCGTGGTACCTTGACTTACAAAGATAATGGTTCCAATTATTCCATAAAGTATATCAAAAATGAAGGTTTTGGAATTACCTACGTTTGCGCGCTAAAGAAATCTTTTATCTATATCGGAAATGAACAGCTGACACAGTGGATTATACCTATCATTGCTTTTCTATTGATAACACTGACTGTAAGCTTTATTTTGAGTTGGATAATATACTCTCCCATGCGTAAACTTCGTAAATTTATTCTGTCAAAAAGCCATTCTTCAAACAGTTCAGATATAACTTCAATAAATGATTTCAGCTACATTACTGAAGCATTTGAAGACATTGACTCAATAAATAAAAAGTTAGAGCAAGAAAGTCGACTACTAAAAAACAAAAGATCTGACAACCTATTGTCGCAGCTCCTTCTTCAACCAGACGATACACTAAGACACTATACCCAGGAGTTAGATCATATAGATGCAAGCTTTGAATCACAAAATTACAGGATAATTTTATGTATACCTGATCCTAAAGTCCAAAATGATTCAAAAATTACAAATGACAGTCTTCTTCGATATGCAATAGAAAATGTGACAGGAGAACTATTATCCGAATCATGTTCTCATGTACATACTTTAAATGTATCATCTGAAAGTGCAACATTTCTGTGTAATCTTGAGAGTGCAGATACAAAAACAATAACAGATGCCATAAAGAAGTCTCAAGATTTTATTGAACTTCACTATAATTACTCCTTTACAGTTGGCATAAGTGAAAACACCACAGAGTTATCAGACCTGCATATATGTTATCAGCAAGCTCAGCAGGCTGCCCTTCAACGTTTCTTTACAGGAAACGGAACAATTCACTATGCAGATGATGTAACACATCAATCTGCAAATCATGCCTTTAACTATGAGCTAACCGAGAGAATCATCTCTTCCATACGCTCATTTAACAGCGCTGAAATATGCTCTGGAGTTCAAGAATTTATAACTGACATATCCTCTGAGTCAATAGGTCAGATCATATGCAATATTTTGCTACTGACATCAAAATTAGAAGAACTTGAAAAGCTAAACTACATAGATACACCTACAGGATGGGACTACACATTTCTAAATACCCTGACCCTTCCTATAATTAAAAATAATCTGATAGAAAGATGTCTTAACGATTCAAAGCAAATCTATGCTGTGAAAAGCGCTAATTCAAGAAATAATGCGCTTATGAAACAGGTACTTGAAATGGTTGAAGAACAAATAGAAAATCCAAATTTATCGGTAGCATATCTGGCAGATCAGGTACATTTATCAGTAAACTACCTGAGAAATCTTTTTAAAGAAGCAACTGGAGAATCACTTTCTTCATACATTACAGAAAAGAAACTGGCAAGAATATGTGATTTGTTGGAAAACACAGACTTATCCTTAAATGATATCAGCGATAGGTTGGGATTTACTACCAAAAATTATTTCTTCACATTTTTTAAAAAGCACAAGAACATGACTCCAGGCGAATATAGGATACAGGTCAAAAATGTTTCAATATAAAGTTCTATGATATAAAAAAATCCCACACCACTTCCGTGTGTTCATGGAAGTAATGTGGGATTTTATCATATCAACCTTTTACTGATCCTACTGTCAATCCTTGTACAAAATACTTTTGAAGGAATGGATACAATAAGATGATCGGCCCTGTTGATACCACTATCGTAGCCATCCTATATGCGTATGTAGGCAATGATAATGCACTAAGTCCAACGGCCTCTGCAGGCTGGTTTGCAGCATAATTAACCTGTCTAAGGATACGCTGAATGAGATATTGAAGTGTATATAGATCACTATGACTTGAATCTACATACAAAAGACATCTATACCATTCATTCCAGTAGCTGAGTGCATAAAATAGTCCAATTGTCGCAAGACCTGGTAATGATATAGGTAGTATGATTTTAAATAATATTACTATATCATTTGCTCCATCTATCTTGGCTGATTCTGCCAAAGACTCCGGAAGTCCTGAGAAAAAGTTTCTCATAAGCAGAATATTCCATGCATTACATACAGAAGGTAATAAAAGAACTGCCAGAGTATTTTCCAGATGCAGTGTTTTTGTGATCAACAAATAGCTGGCTACCAATCCTCCATTAAACAGCATTGTAAAGTAAATAAAAAGTGCAACTGCAGATCTGCTCTTAAAATTCTTTACACTCATAGCATATGCTACTGCTGTTGTAACTAACATTGATAATAGAGTTCCTCCAATAGTAGTTCCTATAGTAACTTTGTATGCCTGTGGAATATCAGCGCTGACCATTACCAGTTTATAGGCATCAAGCGAAATTTTTTTGGGCCAAAGATTATATCCGTACATGGTCAATGTCTGCTCATCTGTAAACGATGAGGATAGCACCAATACAAACGGGAATAAACAAAGTAATGCAAAAACAACTATAAAAACATAGAAAAATATATTGATTATCCTATCGCCAGAAGTCATCTTGATATGTGACTTGGCATTATATGTATAAGCCTGTTCCTTAACTTTTTTTGCCATAATTTCCTCTTTCTATATTCAATTAAAATAGTGCCGAATCAGGATCAATCTTATTTATAAAAGCATTGGTGATCATAACTATAATAAAGCCCATAATAGATTGATACAGGCTGACTGCTGCCGATTGTCCGATATTGGTTGATTCTACAAGCATCCTATACACATAGGTATCAATAACATCTGTAGTCCTGTAAAGCATAGAGTTAGTACCTACGAGGTTGTAGATCATTCCAAAATCACCATTAAAGATTTTACCGATACTCATGATCAGCAACATTATTGCTGTTGACTTTAAAAGGGGTAACGTAAGATATCTTATACATTGTCCTCTTGTAGCACCATCTACACGCGCTGCTTCATACATTTCCTGATCAAGACCTGCTATCGTAGCAAGATACACAATTGAGCCATAACCCGCACCCTGCCAGACTCTCAAAAATACAAGTAATACCGGCCAAACACTTGCATCCTGGTAAAAATTTATTTTTTCAAGTCCGATCATAGTCAAAAAGTTATTTATAAATCCATTCTGTGTTTTTAATAAGGCTTCACACAAAAGGGCTATAATGGTCCAGGAAATAAAGTGTGGTAATATTACAATTGACTGTGATACCTTCTTAAATAAGCGACCATTTACTTCTGATAACGCAATTGCTATTAGAATAGAGAAAAACATTGAAGCTACAATAAAAAGAGCATTTAAAAAGATTGTATTGAATGTTACTCTATAGAATGCATCAGATCCAAAGAATGCTTGAAAATTCTTTAATCCTACCCATTCACTTTCCCATAAACCTTTACTGGCTGAATACTTTTTAAAGGCTGCCAAAAGATATACCAGAGGACTATATGAAAAAACGCAAAACCATACTATAGCCGGAAGGCACAAAATACATAAGTATGGGTTATGTTTAATATCATATTTTAATCCCCCGATAAATCCATAACCTTTTTTCTTTTTGTCTTTTTTTTCTGATGACATTTTTACCTCCACATCATTTTATTGCTGATATCATATTCCACAGCTCTTTTCGTGTATATGATGGCACTTTAATAATGCAAAAGTAATCAAATAGTTACCTGACTTTAAAATATGTAATTTTTATAGCTCCATTACCACTTTGATACTTACATTTTTGCTATGAATTAAAAAGAAAACTTCCCAGATAAAGTTACCTGGGAAGTCAGTTACTACTATAAACGACAATATTCTATTTTGGGATTACCCTCCTCAACACCGGTAAGAGTTATCCGCTCTCTTGTTCCATCCTGAAGAGTCACCTCAACTTCATCAGGCGATAATGCTGTCGCACTCTTTACCATCCTCTTATTTTCATATGGCTCAATTACTGTTACAAACCGTCCTTTTTGGCCACGCTGTCTAACTGCATAAGTTTTTCTTCTTTGAAATTCATCTCCTTCAAAAGCATCTACACCAATGCAGGCTTTAATACCACTCAGTTCAATTTCATTAAGGCATATTTTTATTACTGCGTCCTGATCATGATCAATTGGACTACATGGGACTGCATAAGGATATTCCTCTCCAACTACAGTAACCCTTCCATTTTTGTAATCATGACCTATTCCATACCCATTATCAATATTGATCATATCAATATGAGAACTTGCCCAATTATGCCATATATCTTCAGGCTCACTTAACGCACGTCCTACATTAATACACTGTCCGTCCTTAAGATTCAAACATATATTTCCCCAGAATAACCCCTGCGGCGTATCAATAGGATCACCTATTTCATTATGCATTTTTCCCTGAGATACAATAAGACTTATCTCTCTGGCATCTTCAACAGACTGATTGATCTCACCACGGCCAAGTATCCAGCCATTAAAAGAATCTTTAGCAACCTCCGTTCCATCAACAAGCATCTGATACTCTAATGGAATATTATAGCCATCATAATCAGCAGCCCAACCATCATAGATTGCAACTCTTCCTATCATCTGTTCACTTCTGACAGGCCAGGCAGTATATACATCAACATTCAGATCACCAGGCTCATTATAGTTGGATCTGTCACAGATAAGCCTCTCACCTGTATCATCCTGTGTAAAAATTGTCTTAAAATGAGCAATACTTCCATTTGTAGCTTCATACCATTGGCAATCTGTTATAAATTGGGCATCAGATAAAATATCATCCCTCATCTGCTCAGTATGTCTGATTTTAGTAATACCACTGCCCTCAAATCCCATAAATCCCTTGATCTGGAGCAAACTGTCATAATCATGTTCCTTATCACCTTGAACATAATCAAATATCACAATGTAATCATCTCTAAGAGCAAGAACTCGTCGCTGCATGATTTCTTCAGTATGACCAGTAAGTTCACCATAAACCGGGCTGCCTTCATAGTCAGCAATTGGCAGATAGCACCCATTCATATTACTTCTATCTCTAAGAGCCTCTTTAGTAGCCTCCTGCCCATCCTGTTCATAGACCATGCCACCATATGGAGGATAAGACCACCTTGTACATACTTCTACTCCTGCTGCCTGTATATCCTGTGTCTGCTCAAACAATATACACTTTGAATCTGCAGGATTTTGCATCTTGTCATCTACTACTACCATATTCTTGGTCAAAGAGCATTGTACATAAAACTTATACATAAAATGAGCATAGCCCCACCAGCAGTTTTCAGGATTGTACATACTCCTTCCATATCTCATAAGTGAAACAAGACTTGTCTGATCAAAATGTCCATGAGCATTTCCGTGAGATCCATATCGAAGAACTGCCTGAATCTGCTCCAAAGATGATCTTCCGGCTTTTTTGCTTCTAACCATTGCAATTCCTATATTGTCAGATTTGGCATTATCCAATGAAAAAGTCTCTTTGCAGGAAGGTATATCAGGATCTCCAAATATACAGTCAGGTTCATTTTGCGCAATTACCGAAAGATAGGCAGAATCATGATAATACTTATATGCCAATTCATAGGATGGACCAAAATGCTGCCCTCCAAGCCTCTTTTCATCAGAATCGGCAATACCAAACATTACTCCTCTCTCATCAAGAAACTTTAATGGAGCATCAAATAAATCTTTTATTCCAATATTGATTTTGGAATTGCCTCCCCATTTCTGGTTATACATTCCAAATTTGACCGGCAATTCTTGTAAGTTATATGTTGAATCTACCTCTTTGCTATAGGATAAGGTAAACCTGGTGTTCACAAGATTATATCCAAAGGGCAGTAATGCATGAGCACAATGGAGCATGATGGATGAAACCCAGGTGTTATACCCAACTGAACATTCATGCCACCAGCCATCTCCAAAGGTTCCTTTTTTGAACTGTTCTATAATACCTCCCTGCCCAAACAAAAATCTCTCTGTCTGATCAATATCCTGCATAACTAGTGCAGAAAATAAAGCGCCCTGCAGTTCTGACAGATACCAGTTTGAAATATGACCATCTCTTACATGGTCATCCAATTGATCGAGATATAACCGAAGACACTTTTCCATTCGTTTTTTATCTTCATCTGTCAGAAAATCCACACCGCATAGGTCTTTTGCACCACATAAAATGTCATAAGCACTTGCAATATGTGTGAAAAAATGTCCCTCCTGAACATAGGATTGACTACAACCACGTAATCGCTTAGGATACCCCTTTTGAGGATCACTAAAAAATCCAAAAAATTTATGTAACTTCTCTCCGTATCTGTTATCTCCAGTAATTGCCAACATATACGCACAAGACATAAAACTATATTCTTCCCTGGTCTCATAACAATAATCCCTATTTTCAATTACATCAATAACTTCCCAGGCATCAGCTTTTTCCATATATTGGTTGAATACCTTTTTGAATGCAGCAGACTCTTCTATATTTTTTCTTACTTTTTTCCATCCAACTACATCATGATAAAGATATGGGTGAGGAATACTTCTAAAAGTCTTTAACTCAAATCTGTTTTCATAAATATGTGATGTTCCCTGCGCAGTTACAACAAAAGTGGATATCTCATGACCACCAGGGGGCACTTGTTCATTAACACATACTTTTATTTCAAATCTTATCTTTTCATCAGGCCCTGTCTTAACGTAATCTTCATTATCAGCGCTGTCATGTATAATTGAAACTATGGCTTTATATGCTTCCCATCCTTGAAATAACTGACGACAGGATACTAACAGTTCTTCATCTGTACAGTTATAGATTTCACCTTTATATGTCAGAGTATCTCCCGGATTTCCCGATAGTCCTTTTACATCCAGAAAAGTGTATATCCCAACTCGTCTTCTTATCTTAAAAGAAAGAACTTCGATATCCATGTCTGTGTTTTCCACAGCAATAGCTCTCGTGAAACTAAAATAATTGGCTTTAGCTGTCTCCACATCAAACTGTGATAACTTTACTTCAAACCTGACTCTTCCACAATTATTTAATCCATAGACAGTTACTTTTCTTGGCATTTTATCCGCAGTGTAAATGATAATTGAAACAGGAATAACATTATTACTACTATCACACCGAATTTCTATAGAAATATTCTCATAATCAGTAAGATCTACTGTATTATCATTAGCCCTAAGAAAGCCAACATTATAGAATCCTTTTTCAGTATTAGCAGGAACTTTAAAAAGTGTCTTCCTCTCTTCTTTTTCTATAACCCAATCATTTAATACATTAATTCTTGCTTCCTTCATATCATTCTCCTAATATGTCATTCGAATCTTTTTGTATTTCTTCCATCCTGCTTTCTCTATAACTTCTACATGATGTAATATCAACATCAGCTATGACTATCTCCTCTTGAAGCCTGCTGCCTTCAGCAACAATACTTCCATCAGGTGCTATCACCTGACTTGGAGATCTTAAGCCTTTAATGTTCCCGCTATATGGAACCGACATAGCCGATGCAACATATATACCGTTCTCATAAGCCCTGGCAGGTCCATATATCCACTCCCAGCCCCAGGTTGGAGTTACAATGAGATCAACCTGCTGTTTGGCTAATGCCCTTGAAAGCTCCGGGAACTGCATATCATAACATATAAGTGTTCCGATTCTTCCATATTCTGTGTCAATATATTTAATCTCTTTTCCAGGCTTGTATAATAGTTTCTCATCACCTGCCAGTTGGATCTTATCATATAGAAAAGCTGGTCTTCCATTCGGCCTATAAGCAATTACTGAGTTATACCATTCCTGCCTCTTATTTATGATTCCTGCAAATATATAGCAACCATATAGACAGGATATAGTTTCCAATTCTGCAAAAAGGTATTCTTTTTCATCTGATATATCTTCCAGTTTTTTTTCATCATATGGAAGTCTTGGTATCATATCCTCATACTGCGCTTTATCGCTACATTCCGGACGGCAAAAATTTATTGCTTCAGTTGTTACTATTACGTTACAGCCCCTTTGGGCAGCTTCTTTCACGAGCTCAATATTTCTTTTTATATAATCTGAAACCAACTTTCTTTTTTTAGGAATATCAGTCCTGTCAATTTTTTCAAAATCATATATTTTGTTTTGCTTTACCTGAATAAGACCAATCCTGACTTTATTCTCCATGTAGTACCTCTTCTACTAACATTTGATAATTTCTTACGAAATGTTTGACTAGCGCTTATTTCTGTATGAAGTCAAAAGAATCTTTTTTGCTGAACACAAGCATTGAATTGTATGGCACTTTCATATGAATTTTCTTTGCCCCTTGATATTTCTCTTTGGTAAAAATATTTGTCCACTGACCTTCCGGAAGGTATACTTCCTTACTGGTACCCTCTTCATATGTAAGTGGGCATACCAGAATATCATCACCAAACATGTACTCATCATCAATAGATACAACATTCATATCATCAGGATAATCCATTACCAGAGCTCGTATTGGTGGCTTACCGTTTTTCTCATATTCTTTAAAACTATCTTCCAAATATGGGATCATACTGACTCGCAGTTCAAGAAGCTTTCTACACTCATTTGTATAATAATCCGCATCATCCATTTGAACGTCGTCAAGATTTTTGACTATATCGGTCTGTTTCCATGGCGCATTAGGTATTCTCCATGCATTTATCAGTGCCTGATGAGAAAAAATAACTGTCTGGAGACGTCTTAAGAGATCATCACCATTTTGACAGTCTCTAACCTCAGGGCACCACAGTAATCCTGAAAAACCAGAATTGACAAGAGCAGTTATAAACTGTTTATGATTATACAGATCAGAGTACAAAACAAATGGAAGTGGTGCAGCAAAAGCTCCGGATGATCTAACTTCCGAATATGTTGCCTTACCTCTTTCTTCGAAAGCTTCCTTGATCAGATTTTGATATAATACTCCAATTGCCTGATGCATCTGCTCTCCATCCATACCTGATGGAAATTGACTGCAATCAGGGAATGACCAGTTGGATGGATTGTAATCAGAATTATCACATTCATCCAGCTTAAACCCTGATATTCCTTCATCTATAAAAGTCTTTTGATGATACTGTTTAAAAACATCTGCTGCTTTATCAGTTGCAAAATCTGGAACAAGACCATTCCATACTTCATAATCCCCTGCGCATTCTTCTATTTCCTTGTAAAAAGGCGCCTGCGGATATACAAACAGATGCTCCCAAAGGTTTAATTTAAATCCCATATCATCCATACTTTTAATAAACTTCTCAGCGCTTGGGAAAAGATATGACCATTTATATGTACAGGAGTAACTGTGAGAATGCCATCCCGGCTCAATTCCTATTACTTTAATTGGCATATTTTCATGGATAAACTGCTTTGCAATTAACATTGCACTCATTTGATTGCTACCGCCATATATCCTGTACCAAGGTTCCAGTCCCCAACGTGGAGGAACTATGCCACCGCCAGATAACAGGTTATAACGCTGGACGCATTCCATTATATTTCCCTCAAAAAAGAATACGGTAACCCCTTCAGTATTTGGTATATCTATTATTATTTTTCTCTCTTCTTTAGCCCTTTTTAGAGCATAAAGAGCTGACTCGGAAAATTCTTCATGAGGCATATTTTCTTGAGTCATGTTCCTTGAAGCCCCTTTAGCCGTTGATGTCCCCATGAGAAAAGTTGTATATCTATATGTATCCACAAATATTCCATATCCTGCTGAAGATACATAAAATGGAACAGGAGCATGGCTTTCTCCTGTATCGGCCACCGGATCAGAATTTACCTTTAAGAATCTTCGCTTGCCAGCATGATTTATACCAAAAAACTGAAGACCAAAACCATAAATATCTTCTGTAGGCATCATTGGCAACGTGAGGGTAATGCCACGCACTGTCTTATTGAATGTTATCTTTTTTACTGTCTTTTCTACTATGCCTTCTTTTGAATCACTAAGTTCATTAACTACATCTAACTTAGCAGCTACCTTTTTATATTTAGTAGGAACGTGTACTTCAGGTTCTCCATAGACCTCTTTCCATATTCCTTTTGCAATATTTTCCATAGGGTGAAATACTCCTTTACCATATCTTAAAATCGCTGCCTGCAAGCTTGTACAGGGCTTCAATATAATAATAATCAGCATAAACCATCGTAAAATGGTGTTTAGGGGCATGGAACGCAGCTGAGCAATTTTGAACAATTGCTTCGCACTTCTCTGTATAATCTGCTCTATTATCTGCAATCTGTTTTAATATTCCTACAGCCGTCTTAAGGTAGTTCTTACTTTTAGAGATGTCACTGACCTCATCTGCAAGGTCTATGAGTCCTCCGGCTATAACACATGCACCACAGGAATCCTCAAGTTTACACTCTGCAGGTTGGTCAAAATCTATCGGAATGATATAATCTCTGCCAATCCTCGATATGCAATAATCTGCTACTTTCTCAGCAACCTGCAGGTAATTATCGTCTTTGGTATGCCTATATGCAGAAGTAAAGCCATACAAAGCCCACCCTTGTCCTCTTGTCCAGGATGAACCATGGGCAAAGCCTTGTCCTGCGTAGCTTTTTAGCCTTGTGCCTGTTACAGGATCGAACTCAACTATATGACATACAGAACCATTCTCTCTTATAAAAGCCTTAGATACTGTATCTGCATGAGCAGTCGCAATATGCCTATACCTTGGATCTTTTGTCTCTTCGCTTGCCCAAAAAAGAAGAGAAATATTAAACATGCAGTCGATGATTGCCCAACCTCTTGTATCAGCATCTTCAAGATCATTCCATGCACGTATATAGGCTCCTTTTGCATTAAATCTTCCGGCAAGCAGATTAGCAGCATGTAGAGCTATTCTCCTTGACTCATTATTACCTGTAAGTCTGTAATCAGCCACAGCACTTGGAACAAACATAAATCCCACATCATGATGCAGACCATAAAACATATCAAAGGCAGGTCTCATTAAATCTTCCTGGATCATTGCATATTCCTTGTACCTGCTCTCCTTGGTGTCATTGTATAAAAGCCATAATATTCCTGCCCAAAATCCATTGGTCCACCAGTTTATTCCATCATCTATCCTATATTCCTTATTGTTATCAGCTTTATTGTCATATATTCCTTTTTCATCCGTAGTATAAGGAATTTTATTTTTATTATTTTCAGCAACCCATTTAATCTTATTTTTAACTTTATCAAGCTCTGTAGCTGCCCATTCACTATATTCTCCTGCTAAACTCATAGTTCCTTCACCTCAAAATAATCAAAATCTGCGTACCTGCCGTCACCTGTCAGATCCTGAACACATATTCCTATCATTGCACCGGTAAACCATCCTTGGATACATGCCTCATCTGACAGAAAACTTGCATCAATATCCGGACCTATCTGCATATATTTATGTTCAGAAGCATCAGTGTCATCGGTATAATAAAAGGTTGCTGTAGTTCCATTTATACGCAACTTTAAACTTACAGCGACATTATCTTTTATCTTGATATATTCACTTACATATTCCGCCTTTTTGTTTTCATATTTTAAAAGGGCTATACACTTTCCAATATCCTCATCATTAGTGATATGCAGATACAGATAATTTTCTGTATCATACATAAATATCAGACCTGCCATCTGTTTAAAAACTGTTGGTTCAAACTCCACTTTAGTAGAAGCTTCCATGTTATATGAAGTCATGCGTCTGGCTATCAGACTCTGAGAAAATAATGATGCAAGGCCGCTTCTGCCATACATTCTAAGAAATCCCGGTCTTTTAGAAAGTGAGATATATCTTTTATCCATTGGGATTCTGAGAGACTGATAATCCAAATTTAAAACATCCATGTCAAAGTCATCTTTGACGAACTTTTGAAAAGTACTTTTTTCAGCTTCATTTATGTGATATTCCTTGGGTTCTCTTACCAAATCCTGCGGTATTGAAGTTATCTCTTCTCTTTCATCAGAATATAAGTATGGCCAGTCATCTTTCCATATAACCTTCTCAATAGCAGTTTCTCGACCTATCATGTACCTTCTGCTTCCCGGAAATCTCTCAGCATTATCCAGATTATATCTGTCTGTAGCTCTACTACACAGATGCACCATGTAATATTCTCCTGTAGGAGTATCTACCATATCGCAATGTCCGGATTTTTGAAGCTGTATACGAGGAAAATGCCTTGAAGTCATAATGGAATATGCATCACCCGGTTCCCATTTTTCAGGCTTATCCTTTTTCATCTCATATGGTCCCCAAATGTTTTTGGAACGAAGCACCGACTGTCCATGAAGTTCACCTGTTCCGGTATCCGCACAGAACAGATAATACCAACCGTTTCTTTTGAAAATATGTGGTCCTTCCAAAAAAATATCTGAAGCAGTAAAAATATCTTTTGCCTGCCCTTTCATACATTTATTTATGGCATCATATTCCTGTAAAACTATTCGTCCCGCGTATTTCTTAGGAACCCTATGATCTGTTACCATAGACACCATGTACTTTCTTCCATCGTCATCATGAAAAAATGATGGATCGAATCCAAAATTGTTAAGTGGAACCGGCTCACTCCATGGTCCATGTATATTGTCAGTTGTCACAAGATAATTCTCTGTATCGTACATATTACAGTAAAAAGATCTTACAATCGTATATACCAGATAATATGTTCCTTCATCATAAGTAAGGCATGGTGCCCATATTCCTTGAGAAGGTCCAACCCCTCTTAAATCTAACTGACTTATCCTATTAAGTGGATATTCAATCAACTCCCAATTTATTAAGTCCTTAGAATGATGTAATCTTACCCCTGGCCACCATTCAAAAGTAGAAGTAGCCACATAATAGTCTTCGCCTACTCGTATAATTGACGGATCCGGATGAAAACCTTTTAAAATCGGATTATGAATCATATTCATATTCTTTCTGTCCCTTGAAATCTATTTATTTCGGCTCTTTTAACCTACAATTAATTTAAATAAACTGGCAGAGATTTAATATACAATCATCTGCCAGTTTACTTACTTTTTATGCTATTAGACTTATAACTTACTAAAAATGTATCAGTGAATAACTACCTTTTCCTGATAATCAAGAAGCGGTTTTTCGGTTGAATCAAATTTTAATGGAAGAACGACATATCTCGAATCATCATAGTCTTTACCATTCCATCTATCTGAAAAATAATAGATATTTCCAGTATCTTCCACAGTCAGGAAAAAGGCTGGCTGCGTTCTATATGTAGTCTCATCTCCAATTTTGGTCAAGATAGACCATGAACCATCCATTTTATCTGCAACTGCGTACTTACACTGATTAGGTGCCCATCCTGTGCAATATGAGCTGAACATGTAATAAATACCATTCCTTTTGACTACAGCGGGAGCTTCTCTGTACTCTCCCTGCCACAACCTGTTTACAAGCTTGTCTACATTTAAATAGTCATCCGTAAGAGTGTACATGTGCAAATCTGCATTATCACGGGATGCAGAAATAAAGTACGCCGTATCATCATCATCTACAAAAAGTGTGCAATCCCTTGACATATAGCCGAATGGATTAAACGCACCAAGATATGTAAACTCCCCATCAGGAGTATCTGAGATAGCTATTCCACATGCAGCCAGGCTATAATCTACACCATTTTCAACATGCATCCACATTACAAATTTACCTATTTTTTTATTATAGATAACCTTTGGTCTTTCAATATTTATCTTTTTACCATCCTTTGTAATGAGTGAAAGGTCTGTCCTTATCCTGTGCTCCATAGATTTTGTGTCTGTTGTCAGTACATCACGTCTAAATTCCCAATTCATCAGGTCTTTTGACGCATATACGCTGACATATCTGTTACCTGTTCTGTTTTCTCCATACCAATAATAGGTTTCATTCCAAAAGAGTATTTGTCCACCATGTGCATGGATTGTATTACCTTCTGTATCCTTCCAGACATCACCATTGATCAGATAATCATTCATTGTTTTTGCACCCCTCTATATATATTTTTTTTCGTTCATCAGCTTTAATTGTTTCCAACACTATTGATTTGATCGTAAGCCCATCTACATTTCGTATATCTATATGTGATGCCCTACTCCAGGTAGGATAGTAATTTTCAGCAGATTCTGTTATCAGATCCTTCTTTTTATCGATTACTTCAGGATAAAAGTCTGGAATATCCTTAAGTAGTACCCCACCATAGGTTTTATAGGTAAGATTACTGATATTTACATCTTTTATGGGATTATCTTTACATGCATCGATCTTGATTCCATTGAAATAAGGCGCTCCCATGATATCATTACCAAAACGCCTGTCCTCATGACACATGGATTCATCATCAACAGCTACAATATTGGTGAAAGATATTTTTTCCAGTATGCCAACATTGGGCATTTCTTTTAGTTCTATGGAACTTCCCAGCCCCTCCGGTTCATATCTGTTATTTAAAATTACAAATATAGGTCTTCTAACATTTTTCATAGAAATATTATTGACCAAAATACTAGAAAAAGTACCTCCCTCAGTACATTCTATCTTAATTCCCTCCCGAAGGATCCTATTCATAGAACAGTTACTGATAACTACATTTCTTATATCACCAATAGATTTAAGTCCTATTCTGATTCCAGCACATATAGAAGTAAAGCTGCAATTTGTAATATGAATTTCCTCGACAGGATACTTTTTATCCGATGCCTGAAGACACAGATTATCATCTGTTCCTTCAATACTGCAACCATTTACATAAACA
Organism: Butyrivibrio sp.; assembly: GCA_015056495.1. GTDB lineage: Bacteria > Bacillota > Clostridia > Lachnospirales > Lachnospiraceae > Butyrivibrio. Next base: position 28,749 of record SVGC01000021.1, on the reverse strand, counting down.
TGATTACATCCATCAAAATCCAGACCATCGCCATTATATTTTTTCTCATTTTTTATCCAAACATTGGTAACCCATATATACTCTGAATCTAAAAATGCACATGTCCAGGCTGCTGCATCAAAAAGTTTTAAAGATTCAATTTTTACCGATCTGCATCTGAGGAAGCGAATAAGCATCGGTCTGTATGTACTTCCACTATTTGGAAATAATTCGGAATTACCTTTAATTATGCCTTCTCCACATATTTTAATATTTTCAACATCCTCTGCATAAATAAAGCATCTGTCAAGCTCTGTTTCATTTCTGTATCGATTGTGATGAACATTACATGAGTAATCTGCAATATCTGGACTTGCAATAAGTGACGATCCTTCACAGATTTCTATGGTAACATTACTTTTCAAAAACAACGTTCCAGAAACATAATGTCCATCATCAATTATCACCCTTCCACCTGTGCCGGCACAATCGTCAATAGCTTTTTGAATAGTCTTAGTATTAACCGTTCTTCCATCGCCAATAGCACCAAGAGTGCTTAATTTTATGATCATATTCGAATATCTCCGTTTTTGTTTTACTTTATCTTTAAACAAAATAAAACGGTATACTCTATTATGCTTTTTACTTGTATTTTCTGTTAACATCTTGATAAAAAGACTCCATATCACAAAGTGGTATGGAGTCTTTTGGCTTTATAATTTAATCCGAAAATCCGATTACTTCAAGTCATACTCTAATCGAACTGTAATTGTAGCAGTCTTATACCTTGAGCTTGTATCAAAAGCTCCATCATAAGAATAGCTGCTAGTACCTGTGTTCTGAGCGGTGATCTGGAATACACCAAGGCTGGAATTTTTAAGTTTGCCAAGGCTTGCGCCTGAGTTTTTAGCAATGATATCAATTCTATCCTTTGCATTAACAGAAGCCTTATCTATAAGGTCAAGCTTTAACTCATCAAGAGCTGTATAGTAATACTCTGGTGACTCAGAAAACAGCTCTACGCCCTTATCCAAAAGACTGGAAATGTCTCGTGAGATCATTTCTACAGTATCAAGATTGGATGATGTAACAGTAACACTCTGGGTAAGATAATAGCCATCCGGCTCTGAACCAATGTAATTGCCGTTAATGTCATAATTATCCTGATATGTCCTGCCAATATCAACAGAATCAAATACTATCTCACTCTCATCTATTCCATTACTTGTAAGGTAGTTCTTAACTACGCTGGCATCATTCTTGATCTTAGTGTAAGCATCCTGAGATGTGTATGCTGTTGCTGAAAATGATCCTCTCCAGATAACAATATCTGCTTCGAAATCTACGCTGGCGCTTCCTGTTGCTGATATCACATGTGAACTCTCAGATCTAAAGTGTGACAAACCAAACGCCAATGCTACGCAGCTGATAACAATACTTAAGCCTATTATCAGTGCGCTTACCCATGAATTTTTCTTCTGTTCCATAACTTTCCTCCTTTTGCCGGTGCGTTTGACTTAAAATAATTCATTCCCCGCACAACTTCCGGCTATAAAATAACAATTTTTGTTTCTCCTATGGCTAATAACTATGACACGCAAAAATGACCCCTTGACCCCGTCCCTGGGGGTCATTTCTGCAACAATCCGACGACCTTCCTCACAAATGCCCTTGGCAGAAGCTTTACAGCTATGATGCCCAGATTGTTGAGTACACCTGGGATCACGATGACCTGTCCTCGCATAAGGGCGCTGTATCCGCATTTCGCTACATCGATTGGCTGTGTAAATCTAAACATATTGGCTAGTCTTCCTGCCGGCATATCTGCTGCCTTGGAAAAGTCTGTATTAGTTGGTCCAGGGCACAATGCAGTCACTGTAACCCCTGTGCCACGCAGTTCTTCTGACAGACTCTCTGTAAATGAGAGCACAAAAGCCTTTGAAGCATAATAAACCGACATCATAGGTCCTGCCTCAAATGAAGCGACAGATGCCACATTCAATATCTTCCCTTTACCTCTCTTGATCATAGCCGGTAAAAAAGTATGAGTCATTTCCACAAGACTTCTATCATTAAGATTGATCATCTGAGTCTGTTTAGCCAGTTCAGAATCTGCGAACCTGCCATAATCTCCAAAACCGGCATTATTGATCAGCATCTCAACCATAAGACCATTCTCTTTTACATAAGCTTTAACCTTCTCCGCAGAGCCTTCTTTTGCAAGATCCTGTGAAAAAACATATACCTGGATCCCATACTTTTTTTCAAGGGACTTCTTAAGTTCAATAAGCTTATCTTCACTTCTGGCAACAACCAGCAGATTGTGGCCTTTAGCAGCAAATATCTTGGCAAACTCAACTCCAAATCCACTTGAAGCTCCTGAAATAAGCACAACATTTGTCATCATAGTCCTATCCTCCATTTAAAATCAACAAAACAATCAAATATTTGCAAGCTCGTAATAATATCCTTTTTTATTAAGCAGTTCCTCATGCCTGCCTGATTCCATTATTCCCTTATTACCAATATATAATATTTCATCAGCATTTTTAATAGTTGAGAGCCTATGTGCAACAATAAAGGTAGTCTTATCTTTGGTCAGTTCATCCAGTGCTTCTTTGATGACCATCTCAGTATCTGTATCTATAGCACTTGTAGCCTCATCCATGATCACTACTGACGGATTCTTGAGAACTATCCTGGCAAAACTGATCAGCTGCCTCTCACCAGCAGAGAGATCCATGCCGCGTTCTTCAAGTACATGATAATATCCACCGGAAAAACGCTCAATAAACTTGTCTGCATGGATTATCTTAGCACTTTCTATACATTCTTCATCAGTTGCATCCCATTTGCCATATCTGATGTTGTCGATGATCGTTCCCTTAAATATAAAAGGATCCTGCATGAGTACACCAACTTCTCTTCGAAGGGAGCTCAAGGTAACATCTCTGACATCTATGCCGTCTATCCTGACAGCACCTTTTTTGACATCATAAAATCTGGTAAGCATATTTATAACTGTTGTCTTACCGGCACCCGTATGTCCAACCAGTGCTATAGTCTTTCCAGGCTCAACATGGAGATCAAAATTCTCAAGTACAGTCTGACCTTCATCATACTCAAAAGTTACATTATCAAAATCAACCTTGCCTCTAACATTCTTAAGCTCTATGGCACCTTCCTTATCGCAGATATCAACAGGATAATCGATAGTATCAAATACCTGCTCCAGATTAGAACTGACCTGCGCAAGATCCTGGAAAATATTGGCAATCTGAGAAATAGGATCTCTAAAAGCCGCCATATAACTGGTAAAAGTAATGACAGTTCCAGCTGTGACAGTGCTTGAGCCTTTCAGGATAAGCATCAGGGATACTCCAAAAATAGCCAGAGTGCCCACATTCCAAAAGCCCATGACTATAGGAGAATTAAGCCTTGAGAGGATGACAATATGCCACCATTCCAGCATACTCTTGGTATGTATGTCTGCATAAACACTTTTGTTTTTCTCAATCCTGCTATAGTTTTTGATTATCTGCTCTCCCATGATCGACTCAACGAGAAAGGCTGATCTGTTGGAGTTTTTGGCTCTCAACCTTGTAAATCTCTTTCCAAGGATTTTTTTCAATATGGAAATAGCAACCATCATCGGTATGACTGTGCAAAATACTACCACTGTCAGCAGCGGACTAAGCGATATCATGAAGATACTTACTACCACGACTTTTACAATATAAACCGCAAACATAAGTACATAATTTGAAAAAAAGGTTGCAAGACCATTTATATATTCTGTGACCCTGACAACTATTTTTCCATCGGGCCTGCTATCATAATAATCAAATGAAAGCTCCTGAAGTCGATCAAAAATATCTGTTCTTATCTTGGAAATGATTGAAAAACCAACCTCTCCCATATTGATCGTCTGAATATAAGTCACAGCTATCTCTACTATCGCAAGCAAGAACATGCTTCCACACATAAGAGCCAGCTGCTTGTAATCATTATCCACCACAACTCTATCCACTATGATCTTTAGCAATCTGGGTGGAATAAGCGATGTGACAGATGAAATAAATAACAATACTCCAACACCTATCACTATCTTTTTATAAGGCAGCACGTATCTGAGCGTCCTCATAAGCTGCTTAAAATCTATCTTTTTTTCTATTTTTTCATCCTGAAAAAAGGTATTCCTCTTTGCCATGACAATTATCTCTCCCCGAGGCATAGTCTCATTTACTTTTGCCCCAAATATCAAGCCAACTGTTAGTGATCAGGTTATTCTATCACTTCTTCCAAGTTCTTCTTTTGCTCCATCTGGATCTTATATACTCTGGCAAAACTGCCATTTAAAGCCATAAGCTCATCGAAAGTTCCACGTTCCTCGACGCGTCCCTCTTTCATGTACAATATTTCATCACAGTCCCTGACGGACGAAAACCTATGAGCTGTAATGATCAGAGTTTTTTCTGCAAACTTATCATATATTTCCTGAAGAAGTATCTTCTCCGTATTCACATCCAGAGCGCTTGTAGAATCGTCCAGGATAAATACCGGAGCATTTTTCAAAAAGCACCTTGCAATAGAGATTCTCTGCTTCTGTCCACCGGAGATTCCTATACCTCTTTCACCAATAATAGTCTGATAGCGCTCCTCCAGTTGATTGATAAAGCTTTCAGCCTGGGCATGTACAGCAGCCTCTTTTATAAGCTTCTGATCTGCATATTGTTTGGCAAAAGCAATATTAGATTCAATTGTATTGGAAAAAAGAAACACATCCTGAAATACACATGAAAACATATCGCGCAGGTTTTCCAGTTTATACTCTTTGATATCATGACCATCGATAGTTATGGTTCCTTCTGATATCTCCTTCATTCGCAAAAGAGTCTTAAGGAGTACGCTCTTGCCTGAACCTGTTTCACCTACTATTCCTATCTTTTTGCCATAAGGAATGTTAAGATTTATATTTTCAAGTATCCTTTGTCCATCAATCTTCAAGCCAACATTTTTCATCTCGATGCACGGAGTATCGGTATGAAGATCTGCACTGCCCTTGTCGGGAGTCTTACTTTCCTTATCCATGAACAATTTGAGGGACAATCCCGAAACAGTCTGCTGCTGCATATTTAAGATATTGTTATTGACACTATTGATATCTGCCATAAGTCTGACTACATATGAGGAAGATGACAGGATATAACCAATCGTAAGTCTGCCTTTCATTACAAGAACAGCGCCTATTACTATAGTTCCAACATATGCGATCTGCTTGATAATATTTACAGTCATCTCAAAATTGGCTGTAAGCCTTATCTGCTTGATATTGGTATTACAAAAATCCATATTTACCTTATGGAACTTCTTTTTCTCAAGGTCTTCATTTACAAATGATCTGACAATTCGTACTCCACTTATATTCTCCTGGGTTGTCAGATTAAGAGCCGAGCTGTTAGCCCTTATCTGCGTAAAATTCTTTCTGGCCTGAGTCTTAAATAACAGCAACGCCCTTATCAAAAGCGGTGTGAGTAAAAGAGGGATCACAATAAAAGAAATATCTATAGTAGCGATAAGCACAATGGTAGTTACCAGCATAAAAATGGAATCCCCAAAATATGGTATCCTATGGCAAAAAAGTTCTTTAAACATGATGGTATCGCTATTTAGTATCTGTAAAAGTTCACCGGAATTGTACTCACTGATAGTATCTGAATCAAGCTGCATCAGCTTATCATAGGACGCATACCTAAGAGAGGTCTCCAGATTCAGACCTACATGCTCCTGAATAAGATCACGAATATAGATAAGGACGATTCGCAGCAATACCATAAAAAGGAAAAGAGCTGCAACAGAATAAAATAGCTGTAATGAATGGACTGCGCCAAAACGTCCTGTCAGGAGAAAGTGAAAGATACCGCCACTGTTTTTATCAATGGCAGTATCCTTAATAACATAATCGATCAATATTCCTGATAATAATGGTAATAAAAGTTCTGCAAAGATACCTATAAAACTAAGTATCTCTGCAATTATTGATATGAAAAGGTCTTTCTTAAAATACTTATACCCAAACTTTAAAGTTTCCAAAACGCCTACCCCTTATCGTATAACAATTAATAATCCCCTAGGCCAAGATTACTCAACAACCTTCAGATAACTGCTGACGCAATATAGAACCTGGCCATTGTATTCAACTCTGGACCAGCCATACTCAGCATTGTAGCCTGTCCTGACTGCAGTCTCACCGTTTGAAAGTGTAGCAACAACAACTGAATCCTCATCAGTAACGCTAGGCTTATTTCTTAGATTTACTATATCTTTGGCTGTTACTACTTCGTTACAGTCCGTAAATTTGGTCTTAAACCCTGATGTATCTGTTGTTTCCTGCTGTGTGACCTGTGCAGGAGCACTCAGATCTGTTGTGAGATAGCTTGATACTGCATAATACGTACCACCTTCATAGACCACTCTAGACCAGCCGCTATCACTGATACCTGTCCTTGTGGCAGTCTGTCCGTTTTGAAGAGTCACCATTACAGTGCTGTCCTCGCCCTGACTAGGTTTATCTCTCAGATTAGTTGAGCTCTTGGCAGTTACAGTTTCATTTACTTCTGTAAAATTCATCAGAGCTTCAACATCAGCCGATGCAGTTTCTCTCTCCTCAGTATTTTTAGCAGTTTCTGTTCCGTTATATCCAAAATATGCAACATCAACGTCTACTCCGCCACCTATACCAGCAACAGTTCCCTGATTGGTATACTGCCACATAGCACACTGGCCATCATAAGCAGGTCCATTGGCAATAGACTCTGTGCTCTGGTTATACCAGGCCATCCATATCTTATAACTCTTTTCTATGACTGAAGTATTCCATTTGGCATCGCCTGAAAGTTCATTCATGGATGCATAAAAAATTGGTGTATATCCTGATTTGTAGATTTCCCCGAGAAATGCCATAGCAATTGCTGATCTGTCATCCTTGGTAAGTCCATATTGTCTGCTGCTGGCATTTTCAAAACCTTCGCAGTTATAACCTACCGGATATGTAATAGGATATTGGGATATATACTCTGCTACCCAATCCGCCTCAGCTATGGCTTCATCTTCTGTTATTGCAGTTGAGAAAAAATATGCCCCTATCTTGATTCCATTTTTCTCTGCTTCCTGCATATTGTATTTGGCGTTAGTATCTGCCTTGATTTCACCTGTAGATGAATCTCTGTAACCCACTCTGATCATGGCAAAATCAATACCTGTAGCTGCCACCTGACTCCAATCGATAGTTCCCTGAAATCTGGAAACATCTATTCCATAAGTGATCTGCGAATTCTCGCCCACATTGCTGGCACTGACAAGCTCTGTCAGATCTACAGCTTCGCCTGTCTCAGATTTAGCCTCTGATTCTATATCTCCTGAAGTATCATCGCTTGTACCCTCGCTGGTATCCTCGGCACTTGCAGCTGTGTCAGCCTGAACACTCTCAACTACTTCTGTTTCTTCAAGCTCTTCGTCTTCCGTTGTAGCTGAGGTCAGCTCTTCTACAACTATTTTTTGCAGCACTTCCTCTTCCTTGTCCGAATTTCCCTTATGTACAAGACCTGCTAGTAGTGCTACGATCAAGGCAACTATAACCAGTCCGCCTGCCGCGCTGGCATATAATATTTTTTTATTATCCCCATTTTCATAATCTTTTTTCATTCTTAGCAACCTCTCTTTTTTGCATTATTTTTGAAAAAAGACCCCATATATATTTTTCTATAATTACCTAAAACCACTATTCTTAGCTTATTCCTTTATTTGTTACAAGTAAACAGTAAAGTCCTTTTGAGGTAACACTTTTTATGGAAATGGGTCAACCATCATAATCCCAATTTATATAATCTCACTTTTGAATCATTTGAATATTTAAAAGGATATTTCCATGTGTTTTGGGTCGTAACAAGGTAGATATGTCCTTTTTCGTCCAGCCAGAATCCCATAACGGAGCCTGACAAATTGGTATAGCTCACCGTTTTAAGGTTCAAATCCAGAATGTATATATGCTTTGAAGTAATTACTGCAATGTAATCTTTTCCATCTTCACCCTTAACTCTTATTGAAGAACTGGCTTTGGCCTTCAATTTCTGATTCAAAGTCTCTATGGCCGTCACGGTCTTTTTTTCCAGATCTACGCAGTAACCGCCAACAACGATCTGCCTTTTTTCCTTGATATAACAATAGCTTCCAAATACACGATAAAAATCAAAATCAACCGGAACGTATTCAGTGCTCAAAAGATTATAGTCGTAATCCAGAAAATCTACCCGTACATTTCTTTCCTTCTCACCATTGTGATATTCAGTGTACTCGCCAATCTTTACGATCATGCCATCCTCTGCGTAAAGCTGGCTTATGTGATCAAAATACAATTTACCTGCACTGGTAAGATCATGATGATTAGGATGGATTATGTTACTATCAAATATCTTTGTGTAGTAATTGGACTTGACTGTAACATGATTGGTACTTCTAACATCAAATGTTGTAAATCCGCTATCTGTGGCCACTCTGAGAGCATCTCCAACACTATATATGATGTGCTTTGGTAGTATCTTTTTATCATCAGGCAGTAATATCTTTTCTCTAAATCTCTCACAATTGGCGCTACCTTCAGCAATAATATCTATTACATCAGATTTATCACTAATAACTATCCTTTCATCCCAAAACTGGTCCTTCTGGCAATAAGAGATACCTATTTTATCGTCCATGTCAGACATGGCCTCTAGATCAAACTTCAGTTCATGTTTATATTTAAACTGAGGCTCGCTGCCTTCATTTTCCAGCTGGTAGCAAAAGTACTTGCCAAGCACCACCGTGCCATCATCTTCAGGCTGTATCAAAGATATCATTCCATTGAGCATATCCACGTAAAAATATGGCACGCCTTCCAGTTCCTGAATAAGCATTGCATCCTTTTTCTTACCAAAAGCCGCTTTCTCAGCTTTTTTCTCCTCCGCCAGCTCTTTTATTGCCTGTTCACGATCAGTAATAGTGACTTCACCATTGTTGTAGTCCAGCATATTCTTTTCCAGATAAAGAGGTAACTGCAAAAGAGCTGAAAACCTGTCTATAGCTTCGGATGCGCTTATATCCTTGGATATCACATATCTCAATGCCTTGGCAGTCTTATCCTCCAGTTCCATCGTCTTTATCAAAACAGGAATATTCTTTTTAAAGATCCCGCTTTCATTGAAGAGGTAATATGCTTTCCTGCTGCCTTCTATAATTAACTGCAATTCAAAAGAATCATCATCAAAATAAGAAATGCTCAGTACCGGCTGTGACGTCTCCTTTGAAATGGATTTGGCCATCTTAGTCATAGCTTTAAGATCAAACTTTGACTCATCTTCAAGGATTGTTTCCCATTTATCTGTAAAAGAATATTTTGAATATCCTTTTTTCAACGTGTATTCAAGCTTTTCCGGATTATATATATGAATATTGCAAAATGTGGTTCCCATAGCGCCTCCTGATTGTCGGTAATAGTTTAGTGTCGTGGTAAGTTCATAATATTTTTTCAAAATAAATTATAGAACAAGACTGCACGTCAGATAAATGCGCGATTCTGCGTAAAAAGCGATACAAAGTCCGCTATTTCAGCGGATTTCGATGATTTGCTTCAGGCATAGACAAGCGAATTATATGATAGCTTTACACGTGAAAATCGTATCGATCAGGCTATTTATGAAGCTGAAAAAGAATTTGCAGAGGTAGGTGAGTATGTTGGTGCTGATGTAGCACTTGCAGATCTGGAGAAAAAGTATTTCGGATAAGTATATGCAAATAAAAGCGAGCAAAGACTGGAGTATGAGGAAATACATATAAATTCTAGAGAATCTGCATTTTTATATGTAAATCTAAGCATATCAACGGCTGCAACTTACGGATATTACATATCAATATTTGAAAATCTGCATTTTTATATGTAAATCCAAGCAAATCAACAGCTGCAGCTTAAGGATATTACATATCAATATTTAAGAATCTGCATTTTTATATGTAAATCTAAGCAAATCAACGGCTTCAGCTTGAGAAAAATACATACCAATATTTAAGAATCTGCATTTTTATATGTAAATGAAAGTTTCTGTTTTTAGGTCTAGATACGCTTCTTTCCATTGCACTAATTCTGACATATGTATTTACTGTAATACTATATAATCATTCACGATAATATGTATAAACTTCCAATACATAATTATTTTATAGAAAGTTTTCTATGCAAATAACGACAATTTTAATATAATACAGTCAACGGGGTTGCCAAAGAAGCAGCCAACTACATTTGAACCGGTCATAGGACCGGTTTTTTTATGGTATAGGAAATTTCTCCGAAATTCCTATATCATAAAAAACGCTCCGCTATGGATGCGCACTCGCGCGATAGGAATATGTTGCATAAATGCAACCGCGCTCGGCGCGAGAATGTCGCAAGCGACATTCTTTTTTATTGAATAGAAAATTGCTTTCACAAGCAGTTCTTTATCCTTAGCAATTTAAAGACCAAAGATTACATGTTATACTATCAATTTGAAAAAAAAGTTTTCGGAGAATTATATGAATTATTATTTTGCACCCCTTGAGGGCATTACAGGTTACACCTATAGACGGGCGCACAACAAGTACTTTGGCGGAATTGACAAATATTACATTCCATTTGTAGCAGCCCATTCATCAAGGAATCTTAAAACCAGAGAAAAAGAAGATATTGCTCCCAAAAACAATGAGGGCATGAATGCAGTTCCACAGGTTCTTACCAATAACCCTGACAATTTTATCTGGGTGGCAAAAGAGATTGCTGATCTTGGTTACAAGGAAGTCAATTTCAATCTTGGTTGTCCTGCCGGAACAATTGTCTCAAAGAAGCGTGGCTCCGGCTTTTTAGCATATCCTGATGAGCTGGATGCCTTTTTTGACAAGGTATTCAACGGACTTAAAGATGTGGATATTGATATCTCCGTAAAAACAAGGATTGGCCTAAACTCAGCTGATGAGGCCGCAAGAATATTTGAAATATATGATAAGTATCCGATTTCAGAGCTGATTGTACACCCAAGAACACGTAAACAGATGTATAGTGGCAAACCTGACATGGCGGCTTTCAGCCAGATTGCAGCTACTTCAAAACACAAGCTATGCTTCAATGGCAATCTGTGTACACCGGATGATATCCAAAACTTTGCTGATAGATTCCCTGAGATTGACTGCATAATGATGGGAAGAGGACTTCTCTCCAATCCGGCTCTGGCAGCCATGTCTAAAATTAGATATTCAGGAGAGAGATCCACTACTAACAGCTGCAATGAATTTACAAGTCACATAAATAGAAGTTTAAATGCAGATGGCAGTGTGAATCTCAAGGTACTCAAGGCTTTCCATGATGAGCTCTACAACGAATATCTGGAGACCATGCCAGGCGATATGGTGGCTGTAAACCGCATGAAAGAGCTATGGAAATATATGGGCAATCTGTTTGAGGCTCCAGATAAGGCGATGAAAGATATAAGAAAAGCCAATACGCCTGCTGCCTACGTTTCAGCTATAAGAGTTTTGTTCAGCTCGGGTAGATTAAAATGACAAAAACCATTTAGTGAACCAGTGCAGATTTCTAATCGATCTTACAAGAATATACACCTTTACAAATATGTTATACTTATTAAATACACAAATAACCCATACCCGATATAGTGAGAATGAATTATGGAAAAAGAAGTATTTGATCTGGAACAAGAAAACTTAACAACTACATATAACAAACTGCTTGAAATGAAAAAGGATATCGAAGAACAGATCGCTGCTCTTGATGAGAAAGCATCTGATGAAAAAAATGATATCCGCGATAATATCCGTCTTGACTATGCAGATGATGAGACCACCATGGAGACACTTGGCGAAATTGAAGTGTGGAACCGCTACATCGATACATATAATATCGAAAGCAATTCACTTGGAAAAAGACTTCGTATAGTCAATAAACTCCTTGAGTCACCTTATTTTGCCAAGATCACATTGCAGTTCGACCCTACTGAAGAGCCTGAGAGCTACTATATAGGAAGAGCTGCCATCTCTGAAAATGGCTATGACCAGATGATAATTGACTGGAGATCTCCTATTGCAGAGGTTTATTACAATCAGGAAAACGGTCAGACACACTATACTGTCGAAGACAGAGAGATTCCTGTTGATCTGCAGCTCAGACGTCAATTTGAACTTGAGAAAAGTAAGCTGATCTCATATTTTGACACACAGATAGCTATTGAAGATCCAATGCTCCTGCAGTCTTTATCTCAGACACGTTCTGACAAGATGCAGGCAATAACAGCTACAATTCAGAAAGAACAGAATACTGTGATCCGATACCCGGATGTACCTGTACTGCTTGTAAATGGTATTGCAGGAAGTGGTAAGACTTCTGTACTGTTGCAGCGTATCGCTTACCTTTTTTACCAGAAAAGAGATACTCTGCGCCCTGATCAGGTATGCCTGATGACATTGAATCCGGTGTTCCGTGATTACATTGACAATGTACTTCCTGACCTGGGAGAGTCCAATCCTATCACCGTAACATGGCAGGAATTCCTTGAAATGGTACATGTGCCATTCAACGATAAGGCTTTTGACTACACAGATACAGACAGCATTGATAAAATCCGTGAAGGTCTTCAGACACTGACTCCTGAAATTGATGATTTCACAGACATCTACCAAAAGGAAAGACTTGTTATGTCTAAGGCTGAAGTTCTCTCAGTAGTAAGAGAGTTTAGCCAATTTCCAATGGGCATGAGGCTTATCCAGACTGTATCTGATGAACTTGAGCACAGAGCCAAGAACATACTTAAGAATAGTCAGAATGACAATGATGAAGAGGAGCCATCCTCAAAGCCTAAGTCAGATACCGCTGAAGAAAAGCGTATCGAGAACGATTTTGGCGGAGCCCTCAAAGCAATAAAGAATTGCGGCTTTGTAAATGTTAAAAAAGTTGCTCAGAGACTCCTTGGCAGACCAAATATCACTGCTGCAGAGTGGCTATACACCAAGATGGAACTTACAGGTGCCTGCGATCGAAACATACGCTATGTAATGATCGACGAGGTCCAGGATTACACAATGGCTCAGATGAAAGTATTTAGCAAATACTTCCCAAATGCTCGTTTCATGCTACTTGGAGATGAATTTCAGGCCATCAGAAAAGGCACTATTTCTTTTGCTGAAATAGAAGAAATGGCAACTGCTGCCAAGAAGAAATTTGTTGAGCTCCCACTTATGACCAGCTACCGAAGTTCTCCGGAAATCACTGATATGTTTGCTTCTATCCTTCCTGAAGAAAAGAAGATGCAGGTATCATCAGTAAAACGCCCGGGCGAAAAGACTATCGTAAAAGTATGTGATAATGATAAAGACTATTTCAACGAGCTAAAGTCACTGATCGATGAATATGGAAAGAGAGACGGACTTACTGCAGTCATCTGTAGAAATCCGCTTAATATGGAAAAAATAATTGCAGGCCTTGGTGACAGTGCTCCAACAGAAATCTCTGTTCAGGATGCGCTTCCAAAAAACGGAGCATTTCTCATAGAGCTCACACTGGCTAAGGGATTGGAATTTGACCATGTAATCCTTGCAGATGTTGATGCAGACACATATCCAAATGATGAACTTGGTAATCACTGTCTGTACACTGCAATGTCCCGTGCCACACAGCATCTGGCAATACTTGCCAAGGGTGAACTTGCAGAAAAAGTAAAAAGGTAAAAGCAAAAAAAGAAAGTCCCTTGGGGCGTCACATGATTCTTTTTTTAACGGATCATGTGATGCGTCACAAGGGACTCTTTTTAGTTAAACAATTATTTTACAGCTTCTACAATCTGCTTAGTAATATCAGCCTTATTCATGCTATATAAATGAATGCCATCTATTCCATGTGCTATAAGATCCTCAATCTGACGAATAGCATATTCTACACCGGCTTCTTTCATTCCAGCCGGATCATCTGCATGCTCTGAAATCAGGTTACTGAGGGCTGTAGGTATAGAAGAACCTGACAAGGACACACTGGTTCCAAGCTGATTAGCCGCGGTAATAGGCATTATACCTGCATGAATTGCCACATGTATTCCTGCTTTATCAAGCTTATCTAGATAACTGTACAATTTTTCATTATCAAAAAACATCTGAGTAATAAGCCCACTTACACCAAGATCCACTTTTTCCTTGATATGCTTTATATCCTCATCAAGAGAAGATGCTTCCGGATGTTTTTCAGGATAACAGGCACCATAGATATGAAATCCGCCAAATTCAAATATCTCTTTTACAATATCACTGGCGTACTTATAATGCCTGTTTGCAAAGTCAGCGTCTGTCATATCCCTTGGCTTATCACCTCTAAGGGCTAGTATTCTTTTAATACCATTTTCCTTATATTCATTTAAAAGACTCTGCAATTTTTCCGGGGTAACACCCACTGCTGTAAGATGTGCAAGAGCATTGATATTGCAACTGTTCTGAATATAAGAAGCAATCTCTGAAGTTTTTTTGCTATTACTTCCACCTGCACCATAAGTAACACTGATGAAATCAGGTTCTAATTCTTTGATTGAATTTAATGTGTCATAAATTCCACTTATATTCAAATCTTTTTTTGGAGGAAAAACCTCACAAGAAAATTCAATTTGTTTTCCATGCTTATTAATTATTGCCATACTGTCTCCGTTGCTTCATAGTGCTTTTCTTTATTATATGGTAATTTTATATTTTTTTAGGTTCTATGACAATTATTATAATATATATGTTTATACTATCATTAGTTATAGGTATAAACTATATCAATGTAAAATGACCCCATAACCCCGTCCCCTAGGGTCATTTTTTGACCCCAGGGGACGGGGTTATGGGGTCAAAATATAGCTATTGAATTTACGCTTATCTTAACATACAATAAAATTAAAGTTATCGGAATATTGATTATAGGAGCAGTCCCTATGTATGATTTTAGATCTGTCCTTCCTAGTCTTTTAGTGCTTATTATATTTTTAAGTTACTATATTTTTCTGCCCAGGCTTCCCTTAAGAAGAAGCATTGCTTTTTTTGACCTTTTATTGATCGAGGGTCTTGTTATTTCAACAGACATCCTATCCAGCTATGTGGATATGGAATATAACAATTTCTCAGTCCCATTTCTTTATTTTGCCAATGGCTCTTTTTATATTTTCTTCTTTCTAAGATCTTTTGCATTCTATTATTACACAGCAACAATTACACAACTCAGGCTAAAAGATTATCCCAGCATCGGCATATTATTACGAATACCATTCTTTCTGTCACTAGCTTTAACAATTTCAAGTCCTTGGAGCAAGGCTATTTTTTCCATAGAAGATGACGGATTTCATCATGGTTTCCTGATTGACTACCTTTATGCAATGGTATTTTTCTATATAATAGTATCCTTTGCTATCGTAATATACAGAAGGTCTTATTTCTTGCGAACCTCTTCCTTTTTCGCTTCTATGGGTTTTAACTTTACATTATTAGTAGGGGCTATTATTCGAAAAGTCTTCCCGACCTATCTTATAATGGATACTTTTTGTATACTTGCAATGATCATAATATATCTGTCTTTCGAAAATCCTGACATTTATATAGATCAACGAGCTTATGTATTTAATACCCTGAGTCTTCGCCTGTACATAAATGAGATCAACAGGATCAAAGACCATAAATACTCTGGATTTATCATACACAATTATGAAGATACCCGAAAAATATATGGTGCGAAGCAAATGGATAATGGTCTTCGACTTATAGGAAGATATCTTAATAAAAAATTTAAAAGAGCATTCTTCTTTTACAATAGAAATGGACGATTTATCATTATTGGAAATAGACTTACCAATATGGATACTATAATTGAAAAACTAAGAGAAAGATTCAAGGAACCATGGAAATCCACTGATACAGAACTGTATCTGGATGTTAATTTTGCATCTCTGCAAGTAGAAAATGAAGACTATTCAGCTGATATATTTTTTAACACTCTTCTAAATGTCCTTGAAAAATCTGACAAGCAAAACACTCATGAATGCCTTGTTGCGTCAGATGATGACTTAAAATCAGTTGAAAAAGACGTATTTGTAAAGAAGGCTCTTGAAAATGCTTTGGAAAACAACTTAGTTGAAGTCTATTTCCAGCCAATAATCCAGGCTTCCACTTCCAGGATTGTCGGTGCTGAAGCGTTGGCAAGAATATATGATGAAGACGGCTATATCATAACGCCAAATGACTTCATCCCTATAGCAGAAAAAAATGGTAATATCAGTAACATCGGTAGACAAATATTTGCAAAGACCTGCGAGTTCATTAAATATAGCAATATTACAAGCATGGGAATCAATTGGATCAATGTCAACTTGTCTCCTACTCAGTTCCTTATAACTGATCTGGCAGATGACTATAGCTCAATAGTCAAAAAATATGGCATAAATCCTAATCTCATTCATTTAGAAATTACAGAAGAATCCATGACAGATGTTACCAGTATGAAGAAACAGATACGCAGTTTAAATGAAAAAGGCTTTAATTTTGTACTTGATGATTATGGCAAAGGTTATTCAAATCTTACACGAATAAAGACCTGCCCATTTATAAATATCAAATTAGATATGGAACTTGTATGGTCATACTGTAACGATCCGGATGAGATAATACCTACAATGGTCCATGCGTTCAAAGAAATGGGATTCAGCGTTACAGCAGAAGGGATCGAAACCGGACATATGGCTGATGTTATGAAAGATATAGGCTGTGACTTCCTGCAAGGGCACTATTATTCAAAAGCTCTGCCTATAGATGATTTTATATCCTATGTTGCTACTGAGTTTTCTAAACCAGTCAAATAAAAGATCAAGCACCCTGCCAGGAATAACAATTTCCCGTAGGGTGCTTTTTTGTGAGTCACCGGGGACGTATCAGAATGACTCATTGTATGCAATGAGTCATTCTGATACGTCCCCAGTGACTCACTGCGATCATCTGTGAAAATGATCAATGATGGAATAATCTCATCCCTGTAAATGCCATTACCATGTTGTGGCTGTTTGCTGCTTCGATAACGTTGTCGTCACGAACAGAACCGCCTGGCTGAGCAACATATTTTACGCCACTTCTGAATGCTCTTTCGATATTATCTCCAAATGGGAAAAATGCATCTGAACCAAGGGCAACATCTGTATTTTTAGCAAGCCATGCTTTCTTGTCTGCTGCTGTAAATACTTCAGGCTTGGTCTTAAAGATCTTCTGCCATTTACCATCTTCAAGAACATCCATGTAATCTTCACCGATATAGAGGTCGATTGAGTTATCTCTGTCTGGACGACCGATTGTATCAAGGAATGGAAGTTCAAGAACCTGTGGAGCCTGACGAAGGAACCAGTTGTCAGCTTTGCTTCCTGCAAGTCTTGTACAGTGGATACGTGACTGCTGTCCAGCGCCAATACCTATTGCCTGTCCACCCTTTACATAGCATACAGAATTGGACTGAGTATACTTAAGAGTGATAAGAGAGATGATAAGGTCGATCTTGGCTGAATCTGGAAGCTCCTTATTCTCTGTAACAATGTTCTCGAGAAGTCCTTCATTTATCTCAAAGTTGTTGTGACCCTGTTCAAAGGTTACGCCAAATACCTGCTTTTTCTCAATAGCAGCTGGAACATAAGAAGGATCGATCTTGATAACTGCATAGTTGCCTTTTTTCTTGGCTTTAAGAAGTTCAAGTGCATCCTCATCATAGTCAGGAGCAATGATACCGTCTGACACTTCTCTCTTTACGAGCTTGGCTGTAGCAAGATCACACTTATCTGAAAGAGAGATAAAATCACCAAATGAAGACATTCTGTCTGCGCCTCTTGCTCTTGCATATGCGTTAGCAAGTGGTGTCATGTCTGGCATATCCTCAACCCAGTAAATCTTTTTCTCAACTTCTGTAAGAGGAAGACCTACTGCAGCACCAGCTGGTGATACGTGTTTAAAAGAAGTTGCAGCTGGAAGTCCTGTAGCCTTTTTAAGTTCTGATACAAGCTGCCATCCGTTTAATGCATCAAGCAGGTTGATATATCCTGGTCTTCCGTTAAGTACCTCGATAGGAAGGTCTGATCCATCCTCCATATATACGCTTGAAGGCTTCTGATTTGGGTTACAACCATATTTAAGTTCTAAAGTTTTCATACCGTTTTTTCTCCTTTTCATGCCATTTACCGGCATTCTCATAAGTCAATCATTTTATTGATTTCTGAATCTATATATTAATCATTTTTATTTACAATTCTGCTCTCATACTTGCCTGTAGCAATTTCAATATATCTTGTGAAAAGAGAAACCTTGTTGTCAGCGTTAAGTGCATTCCATACGTTTTCTGTAAATGTATCAATGTCACCTTCGATATTTACAAGAGTTGGCTCACCTTCATAGCTTGGAAGTGGATTGCCGTTGCCCATATATGTGTGGATAAAATAGCCTTCTCCGGCCTTTGGATTTTCGTATGAGTATGTAAATCTCTGGCATGATGATGGATCGCCATGATTGCTCTTTAAGATAGACATCTGGAAATCATACTTACCATCTTCAACGTGCATGATTCCTGAAATTCTAGGTGTATAGTTAGGTGCGTCAGGCTCAAACTCTCTTGTTCTAAGAGACTGTTCAAAAGTCTGACCTTCCTTCATAAGATCATAGATTGTATCTGTCTGGTCGCCGTTAGTAACGATAGTGTCATTACCAAGTGTACGAACAGGAGCATAGATGATGAGGCTTGGATCTTCAAGCTTAGCTGGGTCAAAAGCCTGTGTGCGAATACCAGTTCCATCCTCTACAAATACTCTGTTTCTGCTGTTTTCACTTCTTCCCATGATAAAATATGCACATGCTGCATACTTACCATCTGGTGTAGTACCAATAACGATACCACGTCCTGGGTATTCATTTCCTGCTATTTCCTTGATCAAATCTGTCATTTCTGACTCCTTTCAACGTACTGCCGCTCCTTAGATCATCTGAAAAAAACTCTCAGATCAAACTTTTTTTACTAAGATGCAGAATACAAAAAA
The DNA here is from genome assembly GCA_015056495.1 of Butyrivibrio sp. Lineage (GTDB taxonomy): Bacteria > Bacillota > Clostridia > Lachnospirales > Lachnospiraceae > Butyrivibrio. The sequence continues at coordinate 9,625 of SVGC01000021.1, read as the reverse complement.
CCGCCTGGGAACCATTCGCAAACGGTGCCCAGGCGGTCGGCTAATCAAAGAAATATTAACTGTACTCCACGTGGTTTACTCCACTTATCCGCCAGTCGTACAGCTCACTTTTAAAATACATTATTATTAAAAATAATGCAAGTGGATTTTCATTTTTTAAACTGCAATAAATGCAATATATACAAAATATGCTGCATATCCAATAAGCATCGCGCTACCACCAATTCTTGCAAGCTCTCTGTCCTTGAATACACAGAACCACAGGAATACTGCAGCAGCAAGAGCGATTATAGCATCAACAATGAAGTTGGATGCAAAATTGATAGGTATGATAAGTGCTGATGTTCCAATTACAAAGAGGTAGTTAAAAATATTACTTCCTACAATGTTACCAATAGCTATATCTGCATTGCCTTTTCTGGCAGCTGTCACTGATGTAAAGAGCTCAGGAAGTGATGTTCCAAGGGCTACGATAGTAAGACCAATGAATCTCTCACTCATACCAAAGGTTCTGGCAATTGTACTTGCTGAATCAACAGCAAAATCACTACCAAAGACGATCATTACAGCACCGCCAACTGTTAAAAGCAGAGCCATAGGGATTGAAATATCTTTTGCTGAGGACTCTTCCTCTTCCTTACCATTTTTTGCCATCTTAAACAGATATATAAGATATGCTATAAAGCAGATCCACAGGATGATTCCGTCTATTCTGCTCATTGTTCCATCCATTCCAAGGATTGGGAACAGAACTGATATTGCGATCAAAAATGGGATCTCATATTTAACTGTAGATACACTAACGGCAATAGGAATGATAACTGCAGCCAGACCAAGAATTACAAGCACATTTAACAGGTTACTACCTACAACATTACCAATTGAGATGTCTGCACTGCCTTTAAAAGCACCTGCAATACTAACTGCCGCCTCTGGGGCACTTGTACCCATCGCAACGATAGTCAGACCAATAACAAGATCCGGAATACCAAATTTCTTTGCTATGCCTGCCGCACCATCAACAAAGAAGTCAGCACCTTTTACCAAAAGAGCAAAACCAAGAACCAATAATAAAAATTGTAAAACCAGTGACATAAAAGTCCTCCTTCAGATAGGGAATAAAACATTTACTCGTAATTAAGAGTCAGCATAATATGTAATTCGATAAACATAAGAAAAAGCGAGACTTTTACCGTACCCTAAAAATACGGTAAAAGTCTCGCTACTTACTCACATAACCGGATAACCATCGTTATCGTACTGACGATATATGCAAACGCAATATTGCGCTAGCTACTCCCTTTTTCCTAACAACTAAGTTACTCTCTTTTGAAAATTTAGTCAATAAAAAAAATCTAAACAATTGACAGTAAAAAATGAGGATAACCAGATCATTTTATTCTAACCTTTAATCTGATAAGGAATATTATTCCCCTTATGATCAGTTCTGTGCACATGGCAATCCATACACCTGCAAGGCCAAGGGTTGGGGTGAGGATTATGGACAATACGATCCTGACTCCCCACATGCTGACAAGATTCATGATACTTGGTACCAATGTATCGCCTACACCTCTTAGTGCTCCGGTTGCTACGATCGAAGCTGCAAACAATGGCTCAGCAAAAAGTTCAATACGAAGAACTCTGATGCCAAGCTCCTGGACAGCAATATCCGGAGTCAAAAAGCTAAATATATAAGGGCAGATAAAGTACATGATGATGCCTGTACCTGTCATGATGGCAATGCCAAAAAATGTTGTGATCCAGCCAAAGCTCTTGGCAAGACCTTTTTTGCCTGCTCCTATTGCCTGACCTACAAGGGTCGTAGCAGCTGCCTGAAGGCCGTATCCAGGCTCATAACATAGCGCCTCTACAGTTATTGCAAAAGAGTGCGCTGCCACCGCAACGGTTCCAAGAGGTGCAACGATTCCAGTCGTTATGACCTGAGCTCCGCATAATGCAATCTGCTCAACAGCCATTGGAATTGATATCTTCAGAGCTTTTTCCTGAGTAATCTCAGAGAATCTGAAGAGGCCATCCTTCATGATGGCAGTATGCTGCTGTCTGATACATGCAAAATAAGCCATCAGTCCGCCTGAAACCAGCTCAGCGCAACCAGTACCAAGGGCTGCTCCCTTAACGCCAAGTCCAAGACCCGGAATCTTAATACCACCAATAGTAAATGTACCTGTGCTGAATATGAAAAATGCGTTAAACACTACGTCCAATACGCACATAAGTACATCCAGAGCTCCCGGCACCTTGGTATTGCCGCTTGCCTGAAGTGATGCCCCACAATACAAAAGTATCTGTCTGACAGGCACAAACAGTGCATATATCCTAAAATATGCTGTTGCACCTGTTCTGATACTTTCATCAGCTCTGAGCCATACCGGTAGTGATCCGCTGATAGCAAGGCCTATGGACATCATTACAAGTGCAAACACAATAATTGAAATCAATCCCTGCCTGAATACTCTTTTGGATGTGTCTGTATCGCCAGCTCCTACTGCATGGGCTATCTGAACAGAAAAGCCATAGGATGCCGCTGAACAAACTCCACCGAATAACCACGTTGTTGAAGATACAAGTCCAATAGAAGCCGAAGCAGTTGCTCCCATGCTTCCCACCATTGCTGCATCAATATACTGCATGGCGATCATTGATATCTGTGCCAGTATCGTCGGTACACTCAGCATCCATACTAACTGCAGTTTTTTTCTTAAATTTATTTCTGTTTCTGACCGCATCACTGCGGATATATCTCTTGCCATTATTGTTACTTTCTACTACCTGAAACTATCATTAAAAAGATACAAATAAGCCCTTTGAATAGATATTCTTAGGGCTTGCCTGCATATTAAAACATATTTTTATTGAAACTGCAACTTTGAACAATTGTCATTATTGTCCGGTCGCACCCTTAACGGAGCTTTTTTAGCATAGGCAAGCAATTTACTATGATATGAAAAAAGACTGTAGCTATGATCAATTGACCTCAAAGCTACAGTCTTGATTTATTATACTTAACCTATTTTACCTATAAAGAAAGACTGTGGTTCCATCTCTATAGCATTTTCTTTTATTGCTACAGAACCTATTTTCCATATTTCAGAAGGAGTGCACTCTACAGGAGCACTTGCGGCCTGATCAGAAGGATTAACAGCAATTATGAGATTACCTCTTTTGTATACAAAAGGCATCTCCCCTGCCTTGGCATATACTACCTCAAAGCTGCCATCAGCCTGAAGATCTTCATATTCATGTCGAAGAGCGATGACTTTTTTGACAGTATTCAAAAGAGAGTCTGCGTCAGCAAGCTGATCCTCTACACAAGGAGCGTCGCTGCTCTTATCAACAGGAAGATAGAGTGTATCTTCGGCACCTGTTGAAAAGCCCATGTTCTTATCATGATTCCACTGCATAGGAGTACGAGTACCTGTACGTGCATAGCCGCCTTCCTTACTAGGAAGCTGCTGGTATCTCATACCAATCTCATCACCATAATACAGGAAAGGCACGCCTGGCATAGTAAAGAAAAATGCAAAGGCAATCTTCTGCTCAAGTGGGCTAAGGGTGAAGCTGCTTCTTGGTGTGTCATGGTTGCAGGTCAGGAAGCTGATATATCCATCATCCTTGGACTCTGTATATTTTGGAAGGTAATCCTTTAAAAAGCGCTCAATATCGCCTTTTCCATCCTTTTTGAAAAAGCTGTGGTCCCCTCCTGGTGTCTCGTTGTCACGGATAAGAGTATTGTAGCCGTTTCCATGATGATCCAGATAAAAATCCATATGGAAACCTGCACCTGTCAGAGCCTGCTGTGGATTGCTCCACTCAGAAACCATTGCTGCTTCCGGATAATCCTTGTCCAGCATCTCTCTGATATTGCGCCATATCTTGCAGGTAGCGCTCTTTTTATCATCATCTTCTTTTACAAGAGAATCAGCCATATCCACACGGAATCCATCACATCCATGATCAAGCCAGAAACGCATGATGTCCTTCATAGCCTCTCTTGTTGCAATGCAGGCCGGATCATCAGGGCTCTTCTGCCAATCCTCTGTCTTGTTTAAGAAACCATAGTTAAGAGCAGGCTGGCACTTGAAGAAATTGAGCATATACACACCATCTCTTGGAGCCTCACCGCTGACATAGAGGTGACCACCGATTCCCTGCCAGACTGAATTAGTCCACACATATCTGTCAGAGTATTCATTTCTGTCCACTTCGCAGCTCTTCTTAAACCACTCATGCTCTTCAGAAGTATGACCTGGTACTAAATCCAGCAACACTTTGATACCTCGATTGTGTGCTTCGCCAAATAATCTGTACAGATCTTCATTAGTACCATATCTAGGTGCAACCTTTTTATAATCACGGACATCATATCCTGCATCCTTGAATGGTGAATCATAGCATGGGTTGATCCACAGAGCATTACATCCAAGACTCTTTATATAATCAAGTTTTTCAATGATACCGTTAATATCTCCGATACCATCATTATTTGAATCCTTATATGACTGAGGGTATATTTCGTAAAAAACTGCATCTTTTAACCACTTTGGCATAATCTGTCCTCCAATTTTTTATTAACTATAATTGTGGTATGGTGATTTCTGATAGTACAGATATCAACCTCTTTGATTCTAGCAAAACTTTGTAGTTATGGCAATGGAAACGTTTCCGAAATGACCCTAGGGGACGGGGACAAGGGGTCATTATCAGACAATATATAATTTTTCTCGGCTATTTTGTATGATTTTCACACAATGACCCCTTGACCCCGTCCCCTAGGGTCATTTTGCAATATCAACCAAACTGCAAAGCCCCGAGAGTCAACCTTGTCAACTCTCGGGGCTTTGCGTTCCCTCATAAAAACTATACCGTAGGATCAACTGGCTGAACCAGTCATCTCCTGAAATATGTTGTTATAAAATGTTGCTTCCTGTCTCGCTTTCTCTATGGTCAGATTGTCAGCTTTTGCAATAGCAACGTACTCGTCATTAGTCTCAAGATCTAAACCGCCACACTGGCAGATCCTTGACCACAATTGCCAACTGGTCTGTCCTTTGATAAGCGTGAATAGAAGCGCGCCGGAATCTGCATGCCGTTCAATTGTATTATCTGCAATTTTCACAGTTTTCATAGGCCGCTCCTTTCTATAAAACTAAACACATACCTTTTTTCTTTCGAAGTGATTCTATTCTAATATATTTAGGAAACTTTTTCAAGTCTAATTCCGTTAAACATTATTGAATATTGCATGACTGTGGAAACGCAAAAATGTCCGAAATTTTATTTCGAAAATTGTTTATACTATATATAGTGTTTTGCAAGGAACTATTAATAAAAATTATACTAAAATAAAGAAACTAAATTATTTATAAAATGACACTCAAAACAGTTAATGAGAATTATTCTTGTATTTATTTGATGCTTTCTTATGTTCTGCTCTTTAAAATAGAACAAAGAATGTCGCTTGCGACATTCTCGCGCCGAGCGCGGTTGCATTTATGCAACATTTACCTATCGCGCGAGTGCGCATCCTTAGCGGAGCGTTTTTTATATCATAGGAAAGCAATTTCCTATGATATAAAAAATACCTGTTGGAATTTACTGTTTTAGTTTTTCCAACAGGTATTTTTTCAATTCCCATTTTTCTGAGGATAAACAGGAATCTATATTTTACTGTACGTCCTCAACGCCTTCAGTCTTTATGATGAACTTAACGCTACTTGTTGAACCATCTGATACACCTGAGAATGTTGTGTATTCAGTTGATGCATCTTCAATAGCCTGAAGTCTGTCTGTGAATGACTGGATATCTCCATCAAATGCGCTTGAAAGCTTCTGGATACCTTCTTCATCGAACTTGACCATTCCATCGCTAAGTTCCTTAGCACCTTCCATGAGAGCCTGTGCACCATCATTAAGTGTTACTGTTCCATCACTTAATGTTACTGTTCCATCATAGAGATCTGATGCGCCATCCTTAAGTGCCTGGCTGTTGCTATCAAGTGTGCTGGCACCAGATGCAAGCTGTGAAGAACCTTCCTTAAGTTTAGATACACCGTCGCTCAGAGTACCAACTCCTGTTACAAGTGAATTGCCGCCTGTTGCAAGCTTGCCAAGTCCAGTATCTAATGTGACCATGCCGCTATATAATGTCTGAAGACCTGTTGAAAGGCTTGCTGCACCAGCTGAGAGCTGTGATGTACCGGCCTTAAGCTCTGCTGCGCCATCACTTAATGTCTGCAAAGATGATACAGATGATGTGATTGATCCGTAGATTGTCTTTACAAGTGTTACTGTTGTAGCTGCTGTAGGAGCATATGTCATGATATCTGTAGCATAATTAGCTGCTGTAGGACCTGCTTTCACTGTCTCGAAATATGCATTTGTTGCTGCAACCATTGTCTGCCATGTTGTAGCATCAAGTCCTGACATGTTCATGATTATTGCATCAGCACCAGGAACTGTAGTTGCACCAGATGCTGCTCCTTCTGTTTCACTAGCATCACAGTTTCTGTAATCGTTAAGTGTGATAGAAGCCTTAGCGGAATCTCCACCTTCTGTAACAGATGTATCACCAGATCCTGTATTACTACTATCTGAAGCAGTATCACCATTACCAGCAATATTATTTTCATCAGTTTTTCCTGTTGAATCGTTATTTGAATCATCACTTTCTGTCTTAGTATCCTCAGTAGCGCCAGTTACAGATTCATTTGCATTATTAGTTGTATTGCTTCCTGCTGTATTATTTTCATCTGTTGCACCAGTTGTACTTGATGTGTTTGCTGTATTTGATGTATTTGATGTATTTGACGTATTTGCTGTATTTGCTGTATTTGCTGTATTTGATGCGTCAGAAGATTTGTTATCGCTATTATTTTCGTTATTTTCATCATCTACATCTTCTACAGTTGATGCTCCAGTACTTTCACCTGTTGAAGACAATTCACCATACTTTTCTTTATAAGCTTCATTCTGTTTCTTAAGTTCATCGATTGTTTTAAGTGAGGTCTCTACCTGCTGCTCCAACTTTGCAATTGCTGTCTTGGCTGCAGTACCCTGTTCTCCAACGCTATTTGCTACTGCACCATATGTATTAAGGATTTCAGCAGAATTAACAGTCAACCATGAACCATACTTACTTGCTATGAGCTGTGCATAAGTATTGTACTCTGTGATACTCTTATCAACGCCTGCCTGCAGCTGTCCTGCACCTGCATCTACTGCTGCTGCGCCTGCTGCAACCTGGGAAGCTCCTGACTGTGCAGTTGAAGCACCGCTCTGAAGCTGGTCAGCACCGCTTTTTGCTGATGAGATACCAGTATTTAATTCTCCTGCACCTGTTGCAAGAGTTCCAACACCTGACTGCAGAGTTCCAATACCTTCATCAAGAGTGCCTGCGCCGCTACTTACCTTGCCAACACCTTCTGTGTAGCTGTCGATACCATCTTTTAATTTCTTGGAACCATCCTTAAGATCACCAGCGCCATCTGTTAACTTCTGAGTACCATCCTTAAGTTCTGATGTTCCATCGTAGAGGTCGCTAGAACCATCAACAAGCTGTGTTGAACCGTCCTGAAGTTCATCCATATCTTCTTTTACATTCTCAACACCATCTGAATTGCTGATCCCTGAAAAACCAAGGTCTGAAAGTGCATCACTTGTAGCCATTGTAAGTGTCATTGGCATTTCAAATCCGTTTGTGTATGCTGTGATTTCAACATACTCAGGGATATTGATGTCATCTTCTATTTCAAGTTCATTAAGCTTATCCTCATCAAGAGCAAGGCTGTCCTTGAGTCCCGGAAGAGCTACACCCATTACCACGTAGTTGTTGGCATCTGAGATCACTTTACCATTGGTTACTTCAACATTAGTGAATTTGGATGAATCAAGCATTACACCTGAAACCATAGCAAATGGTGTATATATCTCTGTTTCTTCCCCATCGATCTCAACTGTCTTTTTAGAATTGTTAGTATATTCAAAACGGATTGTTACATTACCACATTTGCCAGCAAGTTCTTCAGGAGTGATATCTTCGCCATCCAGTTTGTAAGAGACCTTTACAGAAACAGGAACTTCTGAATCTGTCTTGCCCTGATAATAGATATCTGAACCATTTGCGTTCCACGTAATAGTGCCATCTTCATTTTCAGTATAGGTCTCACTACCCTTAACATTTACAATATCTGACAGAGTTGAAGCATCGCTGATAGTTGAGCTTGCATCTGCATTTTTGAGCCAGTCACTAACTATTACTTCATTAACACTACCCTGATTATCAGCCATTACATATACAGTCTCGACCTTGTCTACGTCTGTATTGCTTGCACCAAAAGAGCTGGCGTTCATTGTTTCTTCTAATTTATCTTCGTTAACTGTTTCCTGAGTTACTACATTAGCTGTTTCATCTGTAGCTGTATTGGAACCGCATGCTACTGTTCCTGCAGCAAGAGCAACTATAAGAGCAATTGATGTTATCTTGACCAAATTTTTTCTTACCATTATTCTTTCCTCCAAAAGTTCCTTCCAACAGGAGCTTTAATTTTTTATTTTGAATTGATTATCTTTTCTATCCCCATAGAAAAAGTTTATTAAAATACCTGTAATATCAAGCTGCGTGGTGCATCTGAATGATATTGTCTTTTGCCTGAGCCTTAATTCTTGTCATACCAACTGTTGTCTTGCAGATGAGCCAGTCAAATATCATATACATTGCAGGAAGTACTAACAGTACAACTGTCATACTGATGAGAGCTCCTCTTGCCATCAGGTTACAGAGAGAACCGATCATATCTATGCTGGAAATCAGTCCTACACCAAATGTTGCTGAGAAGAAGCTAAGAGCACTTACTATTACTGACTTCATACTTGTCTGCAGAGCAATTGTTGTAGCCTCTTTTTTGCTATGGCCATCCTTACGTTCCTTGCAATATCTTGTAGTCATCAGGATAGCGTAATCTACTGTAGATCCCAGCTGGATTGTTCCAATAACTACTGATGAGATAAATGGAATCGTAGTTCCTGTATATGCCGGAATACCCATGTTGATGAAAATAGCAAATTCAATTACTGCAACAAGGATAAATGGCAGTGATGCTGATTTAAGAACAAATGCAATGATGAAGAATACTGCAAGTATTGATACCCAGTTGACTACGTTAAAGTCTTTATCTGTGATAGTGATAAGGTCCTTGGTACAAGGAGCTTCACCAACTACCATGGCTGAACTGTCATAGCTCTTTACTATTGTATTTACGTCATCGATCTGAGCATTGATTTCATCAGATGCTGTCTTGTATTCTGATGCGATCATGATCATCTCGTATTCATCACTTTCAAGCATCTCTTTAACATCAGAAGGAATCATCTCTTCAGGAAAATAAGGTCCAACCAGTGATTCAAGTCCTATCACACTGTCAATTCCATCAACAGCCTTGAGGTCAGTGATCATCTGATTCATTGTGCTGCTATCAAGGTCTGCATCCACAAGGATCATGTATGCATTATTCATATCGAAGTTAGCTTCCAGTTCATGATTGGCCTGTACACTTGGAAGTGAATCCGGAAGTGTCTCTGCCAGGTCATAATACACTTTTGTGTG
>SVGC01000070.1 GCA_015056495.1 Butyrivibrio sp. | reverse complement strand
GGGAGGTTTTTTACTGTAAGCTGAAGCAGCTGTTGTCCCCCTGCAGAGCAGGGGGTTTATTAAAAGATGCTACACAAAAAAGTGCTCAGACACACAATTTAATGCATGTCTGAGCACTATGTTATTTTTCATCAATATTCAAAGATATCAAAGAAATGATTATCTCTGGATACGTCCTGAACCGTCGCCACCAGCGAGCTTATTAACTTCATCAACACTAACCATGTTGTAATCGCCTTCGATTGTGTGCTTAAGAGCTGAAGCAGCTACAGCGAATTCGATTGTCTGCTGTGGATCATAGTTATTTACGCAAGCGTAGATAAGTCCGCCACCGAATGAATCACCGCCACCTACACGGTCAACGATACGAAGTGCATACTTCTTTGAGAAGTAAGCCTGTCCGTCTGTGTAGAGCATAGCGCTCCAGTTGTTGTCGTTAGCTGAGATAGACTCACGAAGTGTGATAGCAACCTTCTTGAAGCCAAATCTCTCTGTAAGCTTCTGAGCAACTTCAATGTAGCCTTCTCTGTTAAGCTTACCTGTTGTAACGTCTGTAGAAGAAGCCTTGATACCAAATACGTCATCAGCATCCTCTTCGTTTGCGATACATACATCAACGTACTTACAAACTTCAGCCATTACCTTACCAGCCTTTTCCTTGCTCCAGAGCTTTCCTCTGTAGTTAAGGTCGCAAGATACTGTAAGTCCTTTTTCCTTAGCTTTCTTAACAGCTTCAAGAGTGATCTCTGCAAGGCTGTCTGATACAGCTGGAGTGATACCTGTTACGTGGAACCATTCAGCACCATCGAAGATCTCATCCCAGTTGAAGTCTGAAGGAACTGCTTCAGCGATAGCTGAGTGTGCTCTATCATAGATGCACTTTGAACCTCTCTGTGAAGCACCCTTTTCGTTGAAGTAGATACCTACTCTGTCACCACCACGTGTGATGAACTTTGTATCAACGCCGAACTTACGAAGTGAGTTTACAGCAGCCTGTCCAATTTCGTGCTTTGGAAGCTTTGTAACGTATGCTGCATCAAGACCATAGTTAGCAAGTGAAACTGCTACGTTAGCTTCACCACCACCAAATGTAGCCTCAAGGTGATCAACCTGTACAAATCTTAAATAGTTATCTGGCTGAAGTCTAAGCATCAGCTCACCGAATGTTACAACTCTCTTACTCATGTTATATACTCCTTAAAAATATGTTCTTACAAAGTCCGCAGAAGGTACCGGAAATATCTATTTCTAATACCCCTGCGTCCTCTAGTTGTTAAATATATGAATAAATTTAATTAGTCATTAAGACCAAGGTGAACACCAAAGCCACCGATCTCATCTGCAAGGTAAGCAACCTTAAGGTGTCCCTGTGCATCATATGAGAATGTAGACTCATCGAACTTGAAGCCTTTTCTCTCAAGGTGATATACTGCTCTGTCAACGTTGTTTGTTCCGATAGCAATATGTCCATGTGTTCCACGTCCCTTGCTCTTCATAACTTCTACTGCTGTTCCAGCAAAGATTGAAGAATTACCAATCTTCTTTGTGAAGCCGAAAAGCTTATCAAATGTATCTGCTGTATTCTCAGCTTCATTTGCATCTGCTGAGTTGATACCAACATGCTTAATCTTGAAGCCGAGCATTGAATTAACTGCATCTGCAACAAGAGCTTCAATCTCATCAAACTTACCTGCAGCAATAAGGTCCTTCTTAACCATCCAGCTTCCGCCAGCGCATACAACCTTGTTGAAGCTAAGGTAATCATTTAAGTTGTTCTTATTTACACCACCTGTTGGCATGAAGTGCATCTTTGTATAAGGTGCAGCCATAGCCTTGATCTTAGCGATACCACCGTTCTGCTCAGCTGGGAAGAACTTAACAACATCGAGTCCACACTCAATAGCCTGTTCAACTTCACCTGGAGTAGCAATACCAGGAACCATTGGGATACCGATCTTCTGGCAGTATTCAACAGTCTTTCTGTTAAATCCAGGGCTAACGATAAACTTAGCGCCAGCAGCCTTTGCTCTGTCAGCCTGCTCTGTTGTAAGAACAGTACCAGCACCAACGATCATCTCAGGGAATTTCTCAGAAATGATCCTGATTGCTTCTTCAGCAGCATCTGTTCTGAAAGTAACCTCAGCACATGGAAGTCCACCATCAATAAGTGCTTTTGCAAGAGGCTCAGCATCCTTTGCATCGTCAATAGCTATTACAGGTACAATACCAATTTTGTATAACTCTTCTACTACCTTATCCATTTTAAATCTCCTATATATAAAACTTGTTAAATGCGTTTGCATATAACTATCTGCAAAACCTATGATAATATATAAATCTTTCAAAAAAAATAACTATAAATAACGTTTAAGAAATATTTAATACCTAAACGCTATAATAGCGACCGCAAAATGTTTTACGGCTAACATAACTATAGATTGTCATGAACTGACAAGATGCATCATTGCATTTTGCCAGTGTCATAACAATCTCAATATCAATTATCTTATAGTTTTTATCCTACAGATCAATCAACATCAGCAAACTTAGACTCATCCAGATTGTTAGGATCCTGACCGATGTAAGCAAGGATACCACCATCGATGTAAACTACCTGACCATTGATGAAGTCTGAAGCTTCAGAAGCAAGGAATACTGCAAGTCCCATAAGGTCTTCTGTCTTTCCCCATCTCTGAGCTGGTGTCTTAGATCTGATGAATCTGTCAAATGGGTGCATAGAACCGTCAGGCTGTTTCTCACGAAGAGGAGCTGTCTGAGGAGTTGCAATGTAACCAGGTCCAATTGCATTACACTGAATGTTGTACTGACCATATTCTGAGCAGATATTCTTTGTAAGCATCTTAAGACCGCCCTTAGCTGCAGCATAAGCTGAAACTGTCTCACGACCAAGCTCTGACATCATTGAGCAAGCGTTGATGATCTTTCCTGATCCCTTAGCGATCATATCAGGAAGAACTGCCTTAGAGCAGATGAAAGGACCTGTAAGGTCAACATTGATAACCTGATTCCACTGATCAACTGTCATCTCTGTCATAGGGATTCTCTTGATGATACCTGCATTGTTAACAAGGATATCGATTGAACCAACCTTTTCCTTTACGTCAGCTACAAACTTTGTAACCTGCTCTTCATTTGTTACGTCACAAACTGCACCGTAAACTTCTACTCCAGCCTTTTTGTATTCTTCAAGACCTCTATTTACAAGATCCTCGTTGATATCGTTGAATACAACCTTTGCTCCTGCTTCAGCATATGCAAGTGCATAAGCAAGACCAAGACCATAAGAAGCACCTGTGATCCATGCTACTTTTCCTTTTAATGAAAACTTGTCTAAAATGTTACCCATTCTTTCATCCTCCTGTTTAAATAATTGTTAATTGTTATCTTTCAACTGATAAATGATATCAGCATCATTTAAGATCTGTCATAGCGCAGTCATCCATATCATCGAAATCCTGGTTTTCTCCAACCATGCCCCAGATGAATGTGTAAGCCTGTGTGCCGCATCCTGAGTGGATTGACCAGCTTGGGCTGATAACTGCCTGTTCATTTCTCATGACAATGTGTCTTGTCTCTGTAGGCTCACCCATGAAGTGCATTACAAGTGCATCTTCAGGAATATCGAAATAGAGATATACTTCCATACGTCTGTCATGTGTATGACATGGCATTGTATTCCATACGCTTCCTGGCTTAAGCTCTGTCATACCCATTTCAAGCTGACAAGTCTCAACCTGTCCTGGAAGAATGTACTTGTTGATAACACGGTGGTTAGCCTGTTCAAGACTTCCAAGTTCCTTCTTATTCTCATCTTTGATGATGACAACATCTTCAGAAGGTGTTCCTTCTCTCTTGATAAGAACTGTAGGATATGTCATGTGTGCTGGAGCACTGTTAATGTAGAATTTAGCAGGCTTTGAAGCATCTACGCTGGCAAAAGAAACATCTTTTGAACCCATTCCGATGTACATGCCCTGCTTGTAATCAACATCATATTTTTTACCATCGATAGTGATGACTCCGGCACCACCTATATTGATAACGCCCATCTCACGTCTCTGAAGGAAGTACTCAGCTCTGAGCTCATCTCCTGCTGTAAGCTTGAGTTCCTTATTAACCGGTACTGCAGAACCTGTGATGATCCTGTCGATGTGGCTGTATACCAGCTTAATATCATCTGGCTGGAAAAGATCATCAATCAGATACTCTTCTCTAAGCCTTGTTGTATCATAATATTTTTCGTCCTTTGGTGAAGACGCTGTTCTAAGTTCCATTTTTTCCCTCCTACCCTATAAATATGATTTAAAAATGGCTGATCAACAGTTACAACAGTTATAAAAATTGTCTGTTTATATCTGTGATTCTATAAACAAGTATATTATGAAAAAAAATCCTTGTCTGTTCAAAAATAGCAAAAAAAGTTGCAAATCTTGACCAGATGTAAGTGCTTTCATAAATTTTGGAAAATTTTGAAGTTTTAGCACTTAATAGCGTGTATTTTACAGCGTTTTAGCGTTGTTTTTTCTTACATTTTACTACAATGATGGATTCACTGCATTATTTCTTCTATAGCAGCCAAAACATCCGGAAGCCTTACAGCCACAGCTTCATCATCAGATGTACCACCAGTGAGCATTCCAAGATAATGACCATATCCGTCAAAAATACCCCCTCCGGACATTCCAGGCTGTGCGTAACAATAACAATAGATCATGTTTCGATCAAGGTTGGTCACATATATGTCAGAATTCACCAGCACTCCGCTATACAGACTACTGCCTATTCCTGAATTTATGCCATATATAGAGACTTTATCATCCTCTACAGTATTTTTTATTAACATATCAGAGCCAATGGTAAACACAGTATCATCTGTCACAAGGCTGTCGTAAACAGACTCATCATAGTTGATAGATCTGTAATGGATCAGCTCTTCATACATAAGCTCAGAGGTATCAACACGAATCATTCCCAGATCAGTATTATCGGAAAGCCCTATCAATTCTGCATTTGTAACTGCCCCATCATAAAAAATGACATAGTTATTTGTACCTTTATTCCAATCTTCCAGAACATGCTTATTGGAAATAATGGTTATATAGTCTTTTTCTATAGAATAGATAGTCCCACTTCCATAGAAGCCATTGGAATGGATCTGCACTATTGTCGGTCTTACATATGAATATGCCTGGTTTACGTCTGGAGACTCCGTTTCTGTTTGGTCTTCTTTAGATTCAGTTTCAGTTATATTTGAGACAGGATCTCCAGCATCATAGCTTATGATCCTGTTAGCAGTAATATTCAGCTCCACCATTCCATTAAATACTTCTTCATCACTTGGGCCTTGCGCATAAGATATACTGCCACTTGCATAAAACACAATAATGATTGTTGCCAGAGTAGTAGCTTTTAGTAATGGGAATTGAACTTTTATATTATTTATAATTGTATTTATCATGATTATTGCCAGAATTATTTGTCAAATTTATATTGTTGTTTTTGATCTATTGCTTTTGATTTATTTAGTTTCTTTTAATCTGTTGCTTTGCTGATTTATATATTATGTATTTATTTAAATTACGCTTTTAATATTATCATGTTTTTTGTGTGTTTGAATCAAAGATATCAAATTCTCATATAGAAGAAAACTTGACAACATTGAAAAATAAAAGTAAATTTATTGTTACACGAGTAGGATAAATGACCGCGGCTGCGATTTCCGAAAGGAAGCAGGTGAGGAAAGTCCGGGCTTCGTAGGGCAGGATGCCGGCTAACGGCCGGTGGAGGTGACTCCCAAGATAGTGCAACAGAGATATACCGCGTCAACTCCGGTTGGCGTAAGGGTGGAAAGGCAGTGTAAGAGACTACCGTGCGGGTGGTAACATCCGTAGCCATGTAAACCTCATCCGAAGCAAGACCGAAAAGAAAGCTATGAGCCGGCCCGGTTCGCTTTCAGGTGGGTCGCTTGAAACTGTTGGCAACAGCAGTTCTAGATAGATGGTCATTCTAGACATAACCCGGCTTATAGTCCTACTCGTAAAAAAACAAGGTGAGTTGAGGCAAATGATTTTATCCTGAAAAGGGCAATCGTTTTTAACCTCAACTGAAGAAACAGGGGTAAAGGACT
>SVGC01000069.1 GCA_015056495.1 Butyrivibrio sp. | reverse complement strand
TACAGCAAACGGAGCTTATCCAGTTTAATGATTTACATTTTAAAGGCGTAGGAGATTATTCTCCTACGCTTTTTTATATCATAGGAAATTGCTTTCCTATGATATAAAAACGCTCCGCTAAGGATGCGCACTCGCGCGATAGGTAAATGTTGCATAAATGCAACCGCGCTCGGCGCGAGAATGTCGCAAGCGACATTCTTTGTTCTGATATAGGAAATTTCTCCGAAATTCCCATATCATAAAAAATAGATAACGGAATGTTGATAAATACTTTACTTTTATTTATTGTTCAATATGTGTTATGATTAAAAGTGAAAAAATATGAGTTTTTT
The DNA here is from genome assembly GCA_015056495.1 of Butyrivibrio sp. Taxonomy (GTDB): domain Bacteria; phylum Bacillota; class Clostridia; order Lachnospirales; family Lachnospiraceae; genus Butyrivibrio. The sequence goes on along the minus strand of SVGC01000069.1, from coordinate 6,455 downwards.
ATTTAATATGTGCGAGGTGCGTTCAGACAGATGACGGGTGAATTCAGACGACATAAAATTGAACAAAGGGCCATCTTAGAACATAGGGGTAAAGAGCTTCGTAAGTCAGATTCTACTAGGCAGATGCTAGCTCTGGACGAGGTAAATGGCTATAGGATCAGGCCTGGTCTTTACGAGGTATATGGTGCTAACGCTTTAACAGATGGCGTTAGTTTTACTGTGCACTCAAATGGTGCTACATCTATTTCACTGGTTCTTTTCCATAGAGGAGAAAAAGAACCATTCGTAACAATCCCTTTTCCCGATAATTACCGAATTGGAAAAGTATATTCCATGATGGTATTTGGATTAAACATAGAAGATTTTGAATATTGCTATTCAGTAGATGGTCCATGGGATCCACCCAAAGGACTCTTATTTGATAAAAGACATATGCTTCTGGATCCGTATGCAAGAGCTGTATCAGGACAGCGTGTATGGGGACAGTCTGCTAATCTTGAAGGAATATACAGAGCTAGAGTCGTTCAGAACAATTTTGAATGGAATGCGACACCACAGCTTCGTATACCAATGAGCGATTCGATCATATATGAAATGCACGTTAGAGGCTTTACCAAGGATCCATCATCTAAAGTAAAGTGCCCTGGCACGTTTGAAGGCATTAAAGAAAAGGCTGAATACCTGAAAAAACTTGGTATTACAGCTGTTGAACTTATGCCTATTTTTGAATTTGATGAAACAAGAGATAAAAGAGAAGTAAATGGAAGAACACTCTTGGATTACTGGGGATATAATACAGTAAGCTTTTTTGCCCCAAATACAAGCTATGCCTCACGCAGTGAATATAACAGAGAAGGCGTAGAGTTAAAAACGATGATAAAGACCTTAAAGGAGCTTGGCATAGAAGTCATACTTGACGTTGTATTTAATCATACAGCAGAAGGTAATGAAAATGGACCATTTATATCTTTTAGAGGTTTTGACAATAATATATATTATCTCTTGACTCCTGAAGGCCAGTACTACAATTTTAGCGGATGTGGCAATACCATGAACTGTAACCACCCGGTAGTGCAGGAAATGATCGTTAAATGTCTCAGATACTGGGTTGAAGAATATAGAGTAGATGGATTCAGATTTGATCTTGCAAGTATACTTGGAAGAAATTCAGACGGTGCACCAATGGATGATCCGCCACTTATCAGAAGACTTGCCTATGATCCAATACTTGGAGACATCAAACTTATAGCTGAAGCCTGGGATGCCGGAGGAATGTATCAGGTAGGTAGATTCCCGGCTTGGAAACGATGGGCTGAATGGAACGGCAAATACAGAGATGATATAAGATCATTTCTAAAAGGCGAATACTGGTCTGCACCTGAGGCAGTCAAGCGTATAACAGGATCCATGGATCTGTACGCCTATAACTATGCCGGATACAATTCTTCCGTCAACTTCATTACATGTCATGATGGATATACACTAAGAGATTTATATTCATATAACAACAAACACAATGAAGACAATGGCTGGAACAATACTGATGGAGCTAATGACAATCGCAGTTGGAACTGTGGAGTAGAGGGTGATACAGATGATCCTGGTATCATAGCGCTTAGATTCCAGATGATGCGCAATGCTATCACTGTTCTCATGTGTAGCCGAGGAACTCCAATGCTTCTTGCAGGAGATGAATTTGGCAATACACAGTTTGGTAATAATAATGCCTATTGTCAGGATAATGAAATATCATGGCTTGACTGGAATCTATTGGAAAAAAATAAAGCATATTTTGACTTTTACAGAAATATGATCCAGTTTAGAAGAAAACATCCTGCGATCAAAAAGGATGAAGCGCCTGCAAAATGCGGATGGCCATTTATTTCTGTTCACACAGAAGATCCATATAATGGACAAATAACTAATGAATCTAAAGTGATCTGCATCAGATTCTCTGGCTATATTAAAGCTAAAGGACAGGATGACATAGTATATATAGTGATCAACGTATTCTGGGAGGACAGACTTATCACTCTCCCAGACCCGCCGGAAGGTGGTTTCTGGTCTTTAGTTGTTAATACAGCTGCTGAAGATGGTAAGTATTACCACAACAGACCTAAACCGGTTACTCAAAGAGGCTGGAATATGAAGGCACGAAGTGTGAGCGTATTTATAGTATCTTTTGGTACAGGATATGGACAATAATAAGAAAAAGAAAAAAACTGAGCAAGAAGTACTTTTAAGAGGGTATTCATTTTTAAATCAGGAGGACGCTGACAAAGCAGATGCCGATTTTCATAAGATCGAATACCTTGATAAGCATGTGCCTATTTCTAAGGCAGAAGATATCAAGCTATTGTATGAAAAAGCTATTCACAGTAATATCTTTGGATCGCCCATAGGCTGGCATTATCTTGCTAACTGTAGAGATGCTCTTATCGAGGCAGGCTATGATGAAAAAGACCTGATACCAATACCTATCAAGACTACAATTGTACATCCTACGTCTACTACAGAGGAGAAAGAGCCAAAGATCGTATACAAGACGGTAAAAAGCCGTTTCCCGATCAAACTGGCATTTTCACTGGTCCTAAATCTGATCCTTATCATTGTTGTAGTTCTTATGTTCATAATTGCAAGCAAATCTGAGAGCGACAACATAATCAATTACAAAAACAATATTACCAATCGTTATGCAGAGTGGCAGCAAAGCTTGACGGAACGTGAAAACATAGTCAGACAAAAAGAAAAAGAGTTAGGAATAGAAGATACCACTGACTGGCTTGAGGAAAATGAATAAATATTTATAAATAAAAACACAAATGCGACAAAATTTGATCATATACTAGAAATGTAAAAAGTTTAAAGATTAGAATAGTAATAATATGCTTAGTTAATGGAGGCTTGAATGGATACAAAACTTAAAATTCTGGTTGTAGATGATGAAAGTAGAATGAGAAAGCTTGTCAGAGACTTTCTTGTAAAAAATAATTTTGAGGTCATTGAAGCTGAGGACGGCCAAAGAGCATTAGACATATTTTTTGAAGAAAAAGACATTGCTCTTATCATCCTTGACGTTATGATGCCAAAGCTTGATGGATGGGAAGTATGTAAAGAAATACGAAGCTATTCTCAGGTGCCTATCATCATGCTTACAGCAAAAGCAGAAGAAAGAGATGAACTTCAAGGTTTTGAACTTGGTGTTGATGAGTATATATCCAAGCCTTTCAGCCCTAAGATTTTAGTTGCCAGAGTAGATGCAATACTCAGAAGGACCAATCAGGTTACCAGCGAAGACATACTTGAAGCTGGTGGTATTGTGATCAATAAGGCAGCTCATAGTGTTACTATTGATGGAACTTCAATAGACCTTAGCTACAAAGAGTTTGAGCTACTTACCTATTTCCTTGAGAACAGAGGAATAGCCCTATCCAGAGAAAAAATCCTTAATAATGTATGGAACTATGACTATTTTGGCGATGCCAGAACCATAGATACACATGTTAAGAAGCTTAGAGGAAAAATGGGTGATAAAGGAGACTACATCAAAACTATTTGGGGCATGGGCTACAAATTTGAGGTAGAATAAAGATTTTTAAACACTAGATATGCGGGGAATGTTCGCTTGAGTAAGATAAAGAGTTTGGCTCACTCCATAAGAGTTCAGTTTAGTATTATATTTTTAGCAATATTATTAACGGTATTGGTTGTCGTTATTGTTATAAACACTACTTTTTTAGATGATTATTATGTTCATAGTAAAAAAGAAGCTATAAAAACTGCTTACAGTACAATAAATATTGCTGCCAATAATGGTAACCTCTCATCACAGGATTTTGATATTGAGCTACAGAAAGTATGCGAAAAATATAATATCGAACTTATAGTATTAGATGCTGATTCTCAGACAATTAAGACAACTGCAAGTGATGTTCAGTTTCTCACTAAATTATTGTGGGAAAATATGCTTTCAGAAAATGGTACAAGTCTGACTAAAGATAAAAAAATATTGGAACAGACCGATGAATATACACTCCAGACAGAAACAGATGTCAGAACAGGTACTGGATATATGGAAATCTGGGGTGTTCTTGGCAATGGCAATCTCATAATGATGAGAACCGCTCTGGAAAGTATAGCTGAGAGTGTTACTATATCAAATAATTTTGTATCCTATGTTGGATTTATGATAGCAGTACTGATCCTGCTTACAGTATTTTTTATTACCAAAAAGATCACAGACCCTATAACTGATCTGTCAGCTATTTCAGATGAAATGAAAGCCCTTAATTTTGAGGCAAAATATAAACCAAGAAAATTCACTAATGAGTTGGACAGACTTGGTGAAAATATAAATGAACTCTCCTCTACACTTGAGAAGACTATCACAGAACTTAAAAATGCCAATTATGAGCTTCAGCAGGACATTGATAAAAAGAATGAACTTGATGAGATGCGCAGGGACTTTATATCCAATGTTTCACATGAATTAAAGACACCAATTGCGCTTATTCAGGGATATGCAGAAGGACTTAGTGAAGGTATAAATGACGATGATGCTGAAAGTAGACAATTCTATTGTGAAGTAATAATGGATGAGGCTGCTAAGATGAACAACATGGTCAAGAAGCTTCTTACCCTTAATCAGCTTGAATTTGGCAAATCAGATATGACCATGGAACGCTTTAATATTGTTGACATGGTTAAGAATTACATTAAATCTGCCGAAATACTAGCGAGACAGAAAAATGTAACTGTGCGTATGGAAGAATACCCGGATATATATGTATGGGCTGATGAATTCAAAACAGAAGAAATACTTCAGAATTACTACAGTAACGCCATAAATCATGTCGCTGGTGAAATGATCATTGAGATCAAATTACAGCTTATTGAGAATCACGTTAGGATCTCAGTATTTAATACAGGTACTCCAATTCCAGAGGATAGTATCAAACATATCTGGGATAAATTTTATAAAGTTGATAAAGCAAGAACCAGAGAGTATGGCGGAAGCGGTGTAGGATTATCTATTGTTAAAGCCATAATGGATTCGATGCACCAGCAATATGGTGTTATCAATTATGATAATGGTGTGGAATTTTGGTTTGAATTAGAGACCAAATAAGAGGGCAGACTTATGAGAGGGAAAAGTGCTACAGCTCTATTATCAATCGTGACTATTTCACTAGTCATGCTATCGGGATGCGGAAACAGCTTCCCGGAAATGTCACAAGAAGAGTATGATCAGACAGTTCAGTATGCTGCTGGACTTTTGATGAGATACTCTAATAATGCTGTAGAAAAACTTATCTATGTCAACCCTGATAAAGTAGAACTGGAAGACGAAGAAGAAAGTACAACAACAGAAACAGATATCGCAAAGGCAGAAACAGAAAAAACAGAACCACCTCAACCAGAAACAACTACGGAAAAAGGTACAATAGAATCAGGTGGAAATACACAACCTTCCGGAGTAGGTATCTCGGCTAATGCTGGGTCTACAGATGCTGCTGGAGATGCTAGTAATGATCCTGCCACGGAAGCCTCAAAAGAAGACACTGATAAAGCGGCTACTGATATATCTATAGCCGAAGCTTCGGTAGATACTGCCCAGGAGGATGATCCTACTGTATCAGCTACAACAACTACAGCAACAACTACAACTGAAAGCGGTAGTACATCAACTGATAAGGTCATATCATATTCAGATGAACAGGAACTGATGGATGGATTATACCTGAGATACAACGGATACTATGTTACAAGCAGTTATCCTGAGAATGCCAAGACAATGGTAATAGAAGCAGGTAATGGTAAAAGACTTCTTGTATTTAGTTTTAGAGTTGTAAATGAATCAGGCCAGGACAAGTATCTTGATATGGTAAAACTAAATCCATATTTCCAGCTGACAATCAATGGAACTAATGTGGGATATACTTCTGTAACAATGCTTGAAAACGATCTGAGCACCTTCGCTGGCACTATAGCTGCCGGAGAAAGTAAGACTCTTGTACTGGTTAAAGAGATAGATACAAGCCTTGCTAAGAATATACAGGAATTAGAGCTGACCATATCCATGGACGGACAGTCTCAGACAGTTATTATGGAATGATCAACAGGGGTGTATTTCTGTGACTCTATAAATTGCAAATACTGTGTGGGCATTAGAAATTGCTCAATAGATAGAAAAGAACAACCGCAAGCTATTGGTAAAAGGAGCTTGCGGTATTATTATATACAGTAAATCGTATAAGTAAAAAAATTAGAAAAAAATCAAAATAAGCGTTGACAATAGGAGCCCCTAGTGTTAATATTATCAACGTTGCCGGTGCGGTGAGGAAACAAATCACTGCAAAAGGTAATAAGAAATAAATAAAAAGTTCTTGACAGCAAACAAACGAAGTGATATCCTAACAGAGTTGCTGCGAGAGATGCGGCAAGAACAAAGCACT
>SVGC01000068.1 GCA_015056495.1 Butyrivibrio sp. | reverse complement strand
TGTTTTACTTTACGAGTTTTATCATAGATCTAATAAGAAATAACTATCAAAACACAATCCCGTTTTGTCTCAATATTCCCGAACTGCAACCCTATTCTCACCAAATACCCCCTCCAAACTTCCAAGCATCGATAGCAACTGCCATTCTGATCATGCGGAGCGCTCCCTTAATAAGCTCTTTATTGCTTCGTTTCATGATGCAGCCTTTACCTGTCGCAGGCTCATATAATAATATCCTCTTATGTCTGTATGTCTCCCAAGGCGAATCTAACGGAGTAATCACCTTTATTTCTTTGTCTGCCGGAAGGAACCATCCATTAAAGGAAAGCTTCTTAAATAGCGATGAATTGAACCTTGTATGAGTATAATAGCTTCTCAGCTCCTTTGGAGTAATATTACTCACATCATATTTCATAGAATTCTTTAGATTTTCTTTTATAACAAAAGGGCATCTGGCAGCATAAGAAGCCATAAGCTCTTTATGCAATGCTTCCGGATCACTGTCCATGAGCCAGCTCTTTCCACGCAGAAAGTCCATGAGACCTCGATATACAAAGTCGCAATCTCCATACCTATAACTTATGAGCATGCCAATATATCTCTTAATAGCCCATGCTTTCAAATGCTTTTTAAGATAATCCGGCTCATATGATATAGATGTTATCAGTGTATTACGCATATTGTAGTATTGCTTAACACCGGGAAAAACAAGTTCAAATCCCTGATGCCAGACATTGATACCGTTTAGGAACACTATCCCTCTATCCATTTGCTTCAATCCAAACTGAATATCATCATGATGAACAAAAATAGGCAACGGCAGATTCTCTAAAGTAATTGTATTCATATGGTAACAGCAGCACCACCATGCCCCATAAGCTTTCTGAGCATTATCAGCTCTTGTCATCCAGTCAGATGTGCAAGTAGCAAAATCGCGCAGATCAGCCATAATGTGGTCATTATGGACCTTAAACTGTCCATACCACTCACCTGCAGCATGCTGGATATATGGATAGTCTTCTCTCATGAGAGCGCCTGCAACAGTGATCTCACTGTACTCTCCCCTCAGGCAACTAAGGAACCCATATAAACGAACGAATAGCTCCGGATCAAAAACCGCATCATCATCCATCATCAAAAGATGCGTCAGCCCAAGAGCTTCTTTCCTGTCTATAGCCTCCATCATCCCACGGCTAAATCCGCCAGTTCCGCCAGTATTGGCATTAGGAATAACCCTGATCAAGTCATACTGTTCCTCGCCACCATTAACCTTAGTAACCGCACAAAAATCAGCATCCGACATGAGAGTTTTAGCATTATCAACAATAAAAACATGCAGATGGTCAGCCACCTCTTGTCTGTTATCGTCAATATCTGTTTTCTCAAGCCACTCCATAAGTGAGCGCATATTCCTTACTACATATTTTTCTCTTTTATAAGTGCAGATATTAACAGCAATCTCTATAGGACTTACATCCACTTTATCTCTATCAGCACAGTAAAAACCAGCTATATCCCAATCTGTGGCAATCTCGTCTATCTCAGCCTTGAACCAGAAAACACCATGATCATACTGATTGTAAGGCAGCTCTATCGAAATCCGGTCATCTTCTGAAACCGGCTCAGGTGCAACACCTTTCAGGCGCTCCATGCCACTTACAACTGGCTTCTCAATTACAATTTCATCGATCACATCCCTGTCATGCATGATCTGAAGCTTCTTGATTCCTTTAATGTACAGTTCCAGACTCAAGCTCTCTATATCGCAGTATTTATGATGTTTTTCCAGGTAAAAGAGGTTAAAAAAACCGTCAAATAAAAGCAAGCTCCCTTCTCGGTGAAGATAAAGAGCTTCTTCATCACATATTTGTTTAGTAGGATATAGAAGTGATTGTAGTTTCATGGAATACGATACCTCGATATTATTCAGCATCTGTTTTCATACGATATTGACGGCTATCTCTATAATGACAAGCTATGTGCTACTTATTAATCATATATTCCTTTTCCCATGCAGCATTTCTTGAACTTTTTGCCACTTCCGCAAGGGCATGGATCATTACGCCCTATCTTTGGATTTTCACGGCGGACAGTTTCCTGATGGTCGTAGTATTCGAAGGCGTCATAGTCTTCGTCTTCAAAATAAGGCAGTTGCAGATTGGACTCTATTATCTGTAGCATTTTCTTTACTTCTTTTTGTACAGAATGATCTATAATGCACAGCTTATTAAGTACCTCTTTTGCCTTATCTTTTTGTCCTAAAGCCAGGAATACATCAGGCAGATATGCTAATAGGTATTTATTATCCGGATATCTTGCCAGCAGATCCTCTGCTATAGCAACAGATTCTTCTTTATTCTCCATTAGATTATCTACAACCTGAAGGAAGTATAACTTTATCTGCTCTTCTTCCGGGAAATATTTAAATTCAGTATTTTGGTCTATGCTGGTTTTCTTAGGCAGTTTTTCTCCAATCGGCAGATCTTTAGGAAGTTTTCCTGTTTTCTGATAGTATTCATCTCTTGAATAGCCTTTTAGATGAGGAAGTCCCATTTCAAAAGCGCAAGAGAAGGCAGCATGCCATATCTTGGATAACAGGAAAGTATCTTTCTTGGGAAGCAATTCTTTTAACCTGTCATATAAATATGCACCACTCTTACCCGCAACTGTATCAAAATAAATATCAGTCACACTCTCAGAAACTGTTTGCTCATCCATTCCATAGTAATCAGTAAAGATATTGCAAAGGTTATTCCAGCAAAAATATGTTTCAGCCAGATTATCGCTATAGGTGGCTCTATCATTAAAGTCGATTGGTCTGTAGTCCAAAATATCGCTTATCTTGTGATCAAATCTATATAGCATTATAGCGTCAGCATCAAAACCTGGGGCAATAACGAAGGATTGAGTAGTAAATTTATTGTAGCCCGTTGTCACATAGTCATGCATTCGGCTGTGCCAATAGAGCATGATCTTGTATTCTTTCGTAGAAATACGAATATCTGTAGAATCTCTGATCATATCTATAGCTTCATCTACTTCAATAAATCCATAGCTACGGATAATAGCCGCGAGCTTTTTATCAAAGGCCTTTATCCTTCCAAATATCTTATCTGCATCAACCTGTCTTATCTTTTCTACAACATCTCTGGAATCTGTAGCTAGTTTCAAAATACATTTATTCTTATCATCTTTTACCTGAAGTAATCCCAGCATTGCTGCCATATCTATAGCACTTCCTACATCAACAGATACATCTTTTTCCTTGCAAAAGCCAAGGGCATCCGCTTTCCCATCATAAATCTCAAAAAGCACCTTTGAAGTCCTTTTATCAAAAATATAGTAGTAATACTCCGGGTGTTCTGACAAATACTCTAAAAGTGCCTTTATTTTTGATAACTTACTAGCTTTTATGTCTACCGGTAACTGAAGATATTTGCAATAGTTATTAATATCTTTTTCCTTGTGATTTAGCATGTGATCCTGCATAAGATTTCTGGACTGTTCTATTTGAACACTATCCCACTTGTCAAAAACAATGCTATAAAAATCATTACTTTCATTGTCATTGTCAAGAAGCTGCACAAGCTTTTCTTCATCAATATTGGAATCAAGTTTACTAATTAATTCTTTTAATAGAGCCGCTGCTCTCGGAAGATCTTCTCTAAAGCCTTTTCCAGGCGCATCTGAAAGTGTCTTACCATTAACCTTATCCAATTTTATGTACCCATTACCAAGGTAAGTGTTATTATATTCCATTTCGCTTGTAGGCTTAATTTTCTTTTTGGTAACAGTCATTTTGGAAAGGGTGTTATTAACCTTGGTAAGATCATATTCACCTGGGTACATCTCGTCGTACCACTCTTTCATTTCCTTGTATTCCGGGTGATCCTTATTAGCTAATATATTAAGAAGGTCATAGTAACCCAATATTCCACCGCAGTCTTCAACTAAAGAATCGCCTTTAAACTTGGTTACCACCGGATAGTTATATTCATAATCTTCTATTATCTTTTCAATCTTGATTTCGTGAGCCCACCAGTCTCCAAAATCATATACATAAGTAAATGACTTAACAGCTTCTAGGAATTCGTCAATAATGTACTCAGCGCTGTCAAGCCTGGATCCATCCCATCCAACATTGTCAAAGTCGTATCTTTCCTGCAAACATAGTCTTAAAGAGCTAAATTGATATTCGCTTAGATGTGCTCCTGACCACCCCATCACCACACGTAAGATTATTGTAAGCTGAGAAAATGAAATTCCCGCAGGAACAATGCATCTTCTCCATATTGGCGGTTTAGAATTTTTTATTGCTACTTTTAGTTGGTAAGCTTTCATTGTGGGAAATAACCTCGTCTTTCCTATGAGTAATAGAGATGCAAGAATGAACCATCCAACATTCCTGCCTTATTATTATGTGGCACGCTGATTGTTATCCACAATATTTTATGGTTTTGTTAACGCTGTGGATAACTTTTCTAAATCAAGTGGTCTATAATCTACTATCCTTTGAAAATTCAGAGATTCAATCATAGTCCCTGCCTTATCACCTTCATGGTATGTGTTACCACAAGATCTGTATAACGCTTTCATCTTAGCCTTACCTTTACGACCTGATAGTTTTTCTGGGACATCAATACCCAAATATGCACACACTCCAGACAAATCCGTAAGAATTATATCTTCTATGTCTGCACTGGCAGCAAGATCAATTATCTCCTCTGCTTTAGCTTTTACCAAATCCTTACGTAATAGTTTCCAGTCATCCTGATAGAACTTGGTAATATCATATTCTGAACTATCTGTGTCATAGCACAGAAATACTTTCCACGGCATCTTATATTTCTTGGCGCATTTATTGGCAAACCACTTTCCGGAATGCGATACTTGTGTAACCGTGCCAACAATATTAAATTTTATCAAAATAGTCTCTGCGCCATTATCCCATTCAAAATAAATATCTCCATTGTCAAGGTTATCGCCCTTCACAAACGAGCAATTATTCTGTTCTGCAAACCATTTCAAGAAAGCTCTGTAAAAAACCTTCTCTGTTGCTCCCTCCAGGACAAAGGCTATGCCCCTTGTATACTCTCCCAAACTCAGTTCACCTCCAAATAGCTCTCTAATATTTCAAATGAATCTGAGTCTCCGGACAAGAGTTCAAATAGGTATTCTCCTACTGAAAGCCCAAGATCACGAGCATTAGCTACGATGTTTTTAACCTTATTCTTTTGAATCCTTCTAAACTCTGCTACACCATTGGCATTCGGAACACCGACATATATCTTCTCTGGTTTAAGATACTGTACAAGGTATGGTGAGTGGCTAGAAACAATAAGTGGCGCATCACCTAAAGCATCATTTATTATTTCAAGAAGATTCTTAATCATTCGAGGATGGATACTGGTCTCAATCTCCTCAACACCAACTATCCCAGCCTTGACAAGATTTGCAACAAAAGCATTAGTCAGTAGCCAGATTGCTCTCTTTGTACCTGTGGACATGTTTGCCATGCTAACAGGCTGATTCATAAACTCACTCTTCACATACAATCTATATACATGCTCTCTGATTTTGAACGGTATCTCTTTCTCCATTTTCTCAGGAAACAGTTCTTTATCGCCCACCTTAACAGTAATATGCTTATCCATATTCTGATCTGCCAAAGTAAATTCATTTAAACTAATAGATGCAAAGTCAGGAAACAGCGTGTATACCGCGTCCTCAAACAATTCATATAGCTCAGGATTTTTCTTTTTTAGAACAAATAGAGCTTTTGGAACATCTGCATCATCAAATCTTATAGAATCTTCCTCATCCTCTATATATTCAAGAGGCGATGGTTGATATCTATCACCAAGATCCAATGACGAACACACTCTAAAAGTAATGTCATGTATATCTTTTACTACTCCAGAAATATCAATATCATCCAACAGCGCAAGTACGTCAATTGCCAGCTGCAAGTCATCAAGTTCAATCTTCCTATAGGCTACTGTATCTTTGCCCTTTCGATACTTACCTTCGTTACGCTTTAAGAAGGAATTATATCTGACGCTGGTATTATCTCTTGCTTCAATCCATTCATCAGTAATCACTTCACCAGAATCATCATCTCTGTGCCATTTGAATGAAAAGCCGTATCTTACAAACTTATACTCCGCAAGCTCTTCATCGCAGAATTCAACCTCAAAGTAATATTCATCATCCTGCATGATTGTACATAGAGGAATGCCTTTTATCCATGACATCATATTTTTTCTACCCTTACGAGACTCATGAATAAAATCAAAGCCAAAATCTATGGCCTCCATAAGATTAGACTTTCCATAATTATTTGTGGAAATAAGCGCACAAATGCTATCTAGTTCAAGCCTCGTCTTTTTTATATTTTTAAAGCCTGCTACAGTGATACTATTTATCTTCACCTTAATTCCTCCATTTCTACTAATAATACAATACCATGCTTTTTCTATGAATTCAACTTATATGTCTAATTCATTTTACTTTCCCTCATTATTTAATAAGAATTGTGTTATTAATTATAGTTTTAAATTGAATTCATTGTTTTCCATTTTTAAAGTTTAACCGAGTTTAATCATTAAATGAACAGTGCCCTATATTGATTGATATTATTTTATCAATGTTTAATTCATTTTTATTTTGCTCTCTATAATTACCTAAATAAAAATGAATTAAACTTTTTGGAGTCAAAAAGTTTAATTCATTTTAAAATCTCTCCTAATGCATGGTATATTTCGTACCTTACATTAGGAGTCTAAAAAATATTTTTTACTTTATCACTTCGGTCTGATTTTTCTGCGTTAGTTCTTCATATATCTTATTTGCATCATAGTCCGGTGCAAATTTATAGGCTATATCAACAATTTCTTGTATTTTGAAAATGTCGTCTTCCTCCAACTCAGAAGCTATATCATCAATCTCATGAGAAACGTATATCAGAAAAAAGCTTGCCAAAAAATAAAATCTGTAGTAAATTGTTCAAGTCGGTTTTCAACCGGTAAAAAATGTGACTACTTTCGTTTTCACATTTCCCAACAAAAAAATAGAAAATATGTTAGTATTAATGTAGTAAAAAGCACTGATACACTGCTTTTCAGCATAGCTATTATTCTCTGCCTTTTTCTGCATTAATGCGGAAAGGTAGGAAATATTGGGAATTAAAAACAAAACATTTAAAAGAAAACACTTCTTCAAGGCATTTAAATGGCCTTGGGCAAACAGAAAGTACAAGGATACTGTATTTCGACTGTTATTTAATAGTGACAAAGGCGCTCTGCTTGACTTATACAATGCGCTGAATCACTCAAACTACTCAGACCCTGATGAACTAATAGTAAACACTCTGGATACAGCTATCTATATGGGAATGCACAATGACCTGTCATTTATCCTGGACACTCATTTAAACATTTATGAACACCAATCAAGTCGGTGCCCAAACATTCCTCTACGCTGCCTGTTTTATGTAGGTAAACTCTACGCACAGCTAATTGATGAAGACCAACTCTATAATGAAAAAAGGATAAAAATTCCAGCACCTCACTTCGTAGTGTTTTATAATGGTGTAGATGAACTTCCTGAAGAGATGACATACAAACTTTCAGAGATGTACGAGCAAAAGACTGATAATCCCGAGCTAGAGCTTACTATCAAAGTGCTAAACATCAACCACGGCATGAACCAGTCTCTCATGCGTGGGTGCAAGATGCTAAATGACTATTCAATCTATGTATCCAAAGAGCGTGAATTTTATGAAGAATATGGCTCCCATGAAAAAGCTGTCATCCGTGCCATCGATTATTGTATTGAGAATGATGTTTTAAGGGATTTTCTCTTAAAGGAGAGAAAGGCGGTATATATGTATAGTCTATCTGAATATAATCAAACTGCTCATTTAAAAGCTGTTAGGCAAG
>SVGC01000020.1 GCA_015056495.1 Butyrivibrio sp. | reverse complement strand
TAGTGAAAATGCATTAAAAACGGATATTTTTTTTGTGAAAATATCCGTTTTTTTGACTATATTATATGCGATATAATGATTATATATGATTGCGAAATTGTAACTTTTTTTATGGAGCTACAGTTTGTGACAAAAAAAGTGCAGTTTGTGACAAAAACGGCACATGTTGTTTGGCAATGATAAGTTAGTTGCATACAAGATAATTTTTATGTATCGCAGCAGAAGCAGAAATGTGGACACGAGAGAAAGAGGGAATATGAAAAATCAGGAAATAATCAGTAAGATGACCCTTGAAGAGAAGGCTGCTTTCTTAAGTGGAAAGGGTGAATGGCAGACAAGAGATTTTAAGAGACTTGGTATTGAGTCTATTTTTTGTTCCGATGGACCTCACGGAATCAGAAAGCAGGCAGGTGCCGGCGATCACTTAGGTCTTAATGCTTCCCTTCCTGCAACATGTTTTCCAACTGCGGCAACAATTGCCAACAGTTGGGATGAAGAATTGGGTGAAGCTTTGGGAGATGCTCTTGGTGAAGAGGCTATGGCTGAAGGGGTTAACGTATTACTTGGCCCTGGTCTGAATATCAAGAGAAGTCCTTTATGTGGACGTAACTTTGAATACTTTTCAGAAGATCCATATCTGGCTGGTAAGATGGCAGCATCTTATACAAGAGGTATTCAGGGAAGAGGAGTTTATTCTTGTCCTAAACATTTTGCAGTAAATAGCCAGGAGATGCGTCGTATGGCTATGAATGCAGTTGTAGATGAGAGAACTCTGCGTGAAATATATCTGACAGGTTTTGAGATAGCTGTCAAAGAAGGCCATGCCAAGGCAATAATGACAAGCTATAACGAGATAAATGGTACTTATGCAAATGAAAATAAGCATTTGCTTAAGGATATCCTCAGAGATGATTGGGGATTCGATGGAATAGTAATTACTGACTGGGGTGCATCTAATGATCATGCTCTTGGTGTTCGGGCAGGATCTGATCTTGAGATGCCAAATCCAGGTCTTGATTCCGCAAGAGAGCTGATCGAGGCTGTTAAGAGCGGCAAGATATCTGAGGAAGATATCGATAAGAGAGTTGATTGCCTCCTTGAAGCAGTGTTCACTCTTACCAAGAATGCGGAAGGCAAGAGCGATAAATTTGATGTGGATGCTCATCACAAACTTGCAAGAAGAGCATCAGCAGAGAGTGCAGTACTTCTTAAGAATGAAAACAATGTACTGCCACTTAAGCCAAAGACAAAGGTTGCGATCATTGGAGATTTTGCTTTTGAGCCTAGATATCAGGGTGCCGGATCTTCACTGGTAAATCCTACAAAGGTTGAAAAGGTAGTAGATATCATAAAGCAGTATGACCTTCAGGTTGTAGGAAGCTGCCGTGGATACCTAAGAACAGGTGAAGAAGATGCAGCCATGAAAAAAGAAGCAGTAGACCTTGCAGCAAAGGCTGATGTAGTACTGTATTTCTTTGGATTAAATGAGATAAGTGAATCAGAAGGTCTTGATCGTGAGCATATGAGAATACCTCAGAATCAGATCACTCTGTTGCAGGAGCTTGGCCAGGCCAATCCTAATCTCGTAGGTGTTATAAGTGCAGGATCTGCTATTGAGATGCCATGGCATCACTATTTTAAAGCACTCCTTCACATGTACTTAAATGGACAGGCAGGAGCCGGAGCTTCTTTGGATATCCTTACTGGTGCAGTCAATCCATCTGGTAAGCTCAACGAGACAATGGTAAGACGTCTCGAGGATACATCCTGTTATAGATATTATCCAAGTGCAGAGCGCAACTCTGAGTATAGAGAGAGCGTTTATGTCGGATATAGATATTATGAAAAAGCTAACGTACCAGTTTTATATCCATTTGGTTTCGGACTTTCATATACCTCTTTTGCATACTCCGATCTCAAGATCGATGACAAGGGAGTAACAGTTACAGTCAAGAATACAGGCATGCGTGATGGCGCAGAAGTAGTACAGATGTATGTATCTCTTCCTAATGCCAAGGTATTCAGACCTGAAAAAGAGCTTAAGGGCTTTAAAAAGGTAAGACTTGTGGCTGGTGAGAGCAAAGAAGTAAGGATCGACTTCGATGATAAGACTTTCAGATATTGGAATGTAAAGACTGATAAATGGGAAGTTGAAGAAGGTGATTATGAGATAAAGATCGGTAGCAGCAGTATGGATATCAGAGTAAGCGGTACATTACATGTTGCTGGAACAACTGAGCAGTACCCATATTATACCAATCATATGGAACACTACTATAAGGGCAATGTTCAGGAAGTACCTGACAGCGAGTTTGAAGAGCTGCTTGGATATTCTATTCCAAATGGCAAGTGGAGCGGACAGCTTGGACCAAATGATGCTATCTGCCAGCTGTATTACGCTAAGAGCGGACTTGCAAGATTTGCTTATAAGAAACTTACCAGTATGAAAAAGAAGTCAGAGGAAGAGGGTAAGCCTGATCTGAATATTCTGTTCATATATAATATGCCATTTAGAGCCATGGCCAAGATGACAGGCGGTGCAGTCAGCATGGATATGGTGCATGGAATCGTAGATATAGTAAATGGCCATTTCTTTGGAGGCCTGGGAAAAGTAATCAGTGGTTACTTTAAAAACAGCAGTGCCAATAAGAAATATGAGAAAAAGATTGGTGCTACCAAAGAGGAATAAAGGAGGTAAGAAAAAGTGAATTTTTGGAATAGTTTTGCAGAAAAACATCCCGTTGCTGCAAAGTGGATCAGAGAAGGCGGATTATTCGTGATCGTCAGCAATCTGATCACAGTGTTTAAGTATATCATCCTTCAGTTTTTACCAAAGGCATTTGCTTTTATGCCAGAGACTGATTATGGATGGCCTGGAATACCAGTAAACCTGTTTGGCATTGAGTTTTTGTGGAACATCATCGGTTATGACCAGGCAAGTGGCGGTATGAGATATTTCTGGGCATACATGGTTGCCATGGTAATTGGTGAATGTATCAATTTCCCAATACAGAGAAGCTTTGTATTTAGAAGTAAGGGCAACATTGTATATCAGGGATTGTGGTACCTGTTTGCATTTGTAGTCATCACATGCATTGTTAACTCGATCAACTGCGTGTGGGTAGCAGTTGCAGGACATTTTGTTCCTGATTTTGTATACAACATTGGAACAGTAGTCCTTAACGGTGGTATTTCAATGGTTATATTCTTCTTTGTAAATAAGATCATCTTCCCTGAAGGCGAAGCAAAGAAGAACTGATCTGTAGGGCGCACCCGCCGAAGGCGGATAACCAAATAGCAGAGAAATCTGCACAAACAAATAAGGGAGGCAACAATTATGTTAGCTATTAACTGGGATGACGTCATCAACGTGTTGACGAGCATTAGACCGTATTTGATCGCTATCGGAATCATACTTGCAGTATGGCTCGTGATCACAATTGCGGTAATGAAGCTTCAGAACCCGCTTAAGAGAAGGGTTAGAGGTTGTGCACTTATTGCTATGCTTGTAGGTGTAGCTATTAGTGTAAATATGATATGTACAGGTCCTATGAGCACAATGCTCGACCTCATATCTGGTAGTGGTACTATTTCCGACGAGACTTCTGACGAAGCAAAGGATCTTGCCGTAGAAATCGCTGAAGAAGGAATTGCTCTTCTTGAGAATGATGACAATCTTCTTCCAGTAGCATCAGGAACAAAGCTCAATGTTTTTGGATGGGCTTCAACAAATCCTATCCTTGGCGGAGCTGGATCAGGTGCTCTTAACGATGCATACGATACAGTATCAATTCTGCAGTCTCTTGCAGATGCAGGAATTGAGACAAACTCAGAACTTACAGAATTCTATACAAACTATAAGGCTGACAGACCTGAAGTTGGTATGTGGGCACAGGATTGGACTCTTCCTGAACCAAACGTATCTCTTTACACAGATGAGATGATGGCTAATGCAAAAGAATTTTCTGATACAGCTATGATCGTTATCAGCCGTTCAGGTGGTGAAGGTGCAGATCTTCCAAATGATATGACTGCAGTTGTCAACGGAACATATCAGGATGGCACAACATATACAGCAGCTACATATGATGACACTCTTAACGATGGCAATGACTGGGATGAAGGTGATCATTATCTTCAGCTCTCAAATCGTGAAGAAGAGATGATCGAGCTTGTATGCGCTAACTTTGATAATGTAATCCTTGTTTATAACGGAGCAAATGCTTTCGAACTTGGATTTGTAGAAGATTATACACAGATCAAATCAGTTCTCTGGGCAGCAGGTCAGGGACACGTTGGTATGACAGCACTTGGTGAGATCATTACTGGTGAAGTCAATCCATCAGCAAAGCTTATCGATACATATGTTTATGAACTTGAAGATACTCCTTGGTGGAACAACTTTGGTGACTTCAACTACACAAATATGGATGATTTTGCTTACGTTTCCACAAGTTTCATTACTGGTGAAGAAACAGTAGCAAATGTATCATTCATTGATTATGTTGAAGGTATTTATGTAGGTTATAAATTCTATGAGACAGCAGCAATTGAAGGTCTCATCGATTATGACAAGACAGTTCAGTATCCATTTGGTTATGGACTTTCTTACACAACATTCGAGCAGACAATGGGAGATATCACAGAGTCTGACGGAACAATCTCTTTTGATGTAACAGTAACAAATACAGGTAGTGTAGCAGGTAAGGATGTAGTAGAAGTTTATTACAATCCTCCATACACAAACGGTGGTATTGAAAAGGCATCTGCAAACCTTGTACAGTTCGAGAAGACATCTCTTCTTGAGCCAGGAGCATCTGAGACAATAACTATCACATTTGATGTTGAGGATATGGCATCATATGATAGCGAAGGCGCTGAAGGATATGTACTTGAAGCAGGTGACTATGTGATCTCTATCAATTCAGACTCACATAATATCATTGATTCTAAGACATATACTGTAAATTCTACTATTGAATACACAGGTGAAAATGGAAGAGAAAGTGATGAAGTAACAGCAACAAATCAGTTTGAATTTGCTGAAGGTGATATTGAGTATCTTTCAAGAGCAGACGGATTTGCTAATTATGATACAGCTACAGCAGCACCATCTAACTATGAGATGAGCGCAGATGCTAAGGCTTCATTCTATAACATCAGTAACTATCTGACAGCAGAAGCAACAGCTGCAGATGAAGATCCAAATGCAGAAGCTATTACAACAGGTGCTGCTAATGGCATTATGCTTAAGGACCTTGTAGGTCTTGATAAAGATGATCCACAGTGGGATGCATTTATGGATCAGCTTACACTTGATGATATGAATGCGATCATATCTCTTGGTGGATACCAGACTAACTCTGTTGATAGCATTGGTAAGGTTCGTACAAATGATTGTGACGGTCCTGCATCAATCAACAACAACTTTACAGGTGTTGGTTCAATCGGATTCCCAGTAGGTGTTGTTATTGCAGCTACATGGAACAAAGATCTTGCACATGACTTTGGTGCAAGCATTGGTAAGATGGCAGATGAAATGGATGTATCAGGTTGGTATGCACCAGCTATGAATATCCACAGAACAGCTTTTGCCGGACGTAACTTTGAGTACTATTCAGAAGATGGTGTTATCTCAGGATATATTGCAGCTAATGCAGTAGCAGGCGCTCAGGAACAGGGTGTATATGCTTACATGAAGCACTTTGCTCTTAATGATCAGGAAGGTAACCGTTGCGATATGCTCTGCACATGGTCATCTGAGCAGGCAATCCGTGAGATCTATCTGAAGCCTTTCGAGAAGTGCGTAAAGGATGCTGGATGCCTTGCAGTTATGAGTTCATTTAACTACATTGGTAACCGTTGGGCAGGTGGATGCTCAGAACTCTTACAGACAGTTCTCCGTGATGAATGGGGATTTGAAGGATTTGTAGAGACTGACTACTTTGGTGTATATGGTTACATGTCATCAGATCAGGCTATCAGAAATGGTACAGACCTTATGCTTGTTAACTATCCTACACAGACTAACGATGTTCAGTTCCGTGATACAAACGGCGCTCAGCAGGCTATGAGAACAGCTACAAAGAACATCCTCTATGTTGTAGCTAACAGCCGTGCTTACTACGACGAAAACTACAACCCAGGAATGGCTTCATGGAAGATCATTATGATCCTTGCAGACGTTGTTGTCGGCGCTCTCTGTATTCTTATCTGCTATAATGCATTTATCAAAAAGAGAGAAAATGAAGTAAAGGTTGCTCCAGCTCCAGCTGAAGAGACTAAGACAGAAGAATAATGAATATGTCTTAAGATAATTAAATGAGGCAGTGAATATGCGGTGCATGTTCACTGCTTCATTTTTTATAATACGAGGAAATTGCTTGGGCGAGTCAGTGGGGACGTATCAAATTGACTCATTGCGTGCAATGAGTCAATCTGATACGTCCCCACTGACTCCCCACTGACTCTAATACGAAAAAAAGCTGCGATCTCGAGATCGCAGCTGGATTATCATGCGGGTTGAACGCGCATGTTGTTAAATGCATTTTTTGAAAGAGAATCAATAATAGTTATAGGCTGAAAAGGCTTAGTGATAAAGTCTTTGGCGCCGATCTTTAGTGATTCAAGAATAAGGTTCTGCTGACCGGCAGCACTGCACATAACAACGTTTGCATTTGGATCATATGCAATTATATCTTTTAAGGCTTCAATGCCGTCCTTGTTTGGCATGGAAATATCCATTGTTACAATATCCGGATGCAGCTCTTTATATTTTTCCAGAGCCTGGATACCATCTTCGGCTTCTCCAATGATTTCAAATTCAGCCTGAGTAAGGACATTTTTTAATACTTCACGCATATATTTTGCGTCATCCACTATCAAAACTTTAAACATACCTTGTCTCCTATATTCTACTATGAAAGGCAAACATGATTAAATGAAAAAAGACATTACAAAAATGCAATGTCTAAAAGCAGCAACTGGCTATCTCACATGAGACCCTATAGCTTTGCGTCACCGAATCACTCCGACTTTGCCATTTTTTCTTACGATATTATACCAAAGGATTTTATGATGAGAAGTACTTTCACAAAATGTTCAAAATACCATAACTTATTTTGAACAACTAAATTTTTAATAGACTATTTATATTAAATTACGTAAATAATCAGAATTATTTTGCTAAAATAGAAATGTATATGACAATAATGGAATTGTAATATGAAATATAGAAAATATTGTTATAGACAATAGGAGGGTTCAAGTTATGAAAAGAAAGTTTTTGAGTGGTTTGTGTGCTACGACAGCTCTGACACTTATGCTTACAGGGTGTGGAGGAAGTGCAGGCAACAGTTCCTATGATTCTGCATACTCAGATAATGATTATTATGAAGAATCTTATGATGTTGATGCAAACTATAGTCCTGAGTCTTACGGTGAAGGTGTGTATAAGTCAGCTGGAAATCTTGTGGAGACTGCCTTAGATGCAACTGCATCAAGTAAGGATGCTGCAGATTCTTCTGCTGAAGTAGCGCAAGAAGCGCCAGTGAGCGGAGAGGAATCAGTAGAAACAGGGACTGAAGAGACAGGTACTGAAGAAACAACGGTAGAAACTGAGACTGAAGATACTTCAACTCAGCGTAAGCTTATTACTACAATGAATATAAATGCTGAGACTTATGATCTTGATGCCATGATGGACAGTGTTGAGAAAAAAGTGTCTGAACTTGGCGGATATATTGAAGAATCCAGCATCAGCATGAATACAAACAGCTATAGTTATTACTATAATGATGGTGAAAAATATTATGTTGCCAACACAGCTTCACTTACAATCAGAGTTCCGGATGATAAATTACAGAATTTTGTTGAAAGTGTAGAAGCTCAGTCCAACATTACATATAGTAGTTCTTCATCTGAAGATGTAACTCTTCAGTATGCGGATATAGAGACACGTATCAAGGCTCTTAGAACAGAAGAAGATCGTCTGCTTGATTTTATGGAAAAAGCTGAGACTATTGAAGATATGATGTCTGTAGAAGACAGACTGACTGAGGTACAGTATGAGCTCCAGTCTTATGAAGCCAAGATCCGCACAATGGACAATAAGATAAGTTATTCAACTATCAATCTTTCTATAGATGAAGTTAAGGAATATACTGTAATTGAACAAGAGGAAAGAGATGGATTCTTCCAGAGAATTGCCGATGGATTTATGGATAGTCTGGCTACAGTAATAAATGGATTTAAAGAATTCATCATCTGGTTCATTTCCAATATTCCTCATTTCGTAGTATGGGGAGCATTAATAGCAATTATTGTATTTATTGTTAAAAAGCTTACCGGTCCCAAAAAGGTGAAAAAGAATGAAACTGTTACTAGTGGAGGACGAACAGGCGATGCTGTCGGCCCTCAGGGAAATAATAACCAGGGAGAGTTATGATGTAACTGCAGTCAGTGATGGAGAGAGTGCACTTTCAGAGATTCTGACAGGTGTGTATGACGTAGTGGTCTTAGATGTGATGTTGCCAAAACTCTCCGGGATTGAAGTTGCAAAAAAAGCCAGAGCAAATGGTATAAAGACTCCGATACTGATGCTGACAGCTATGAGTGAGCTGGATGATAAGGTAAACGGTCTTGATAGTGGGGCTGATGATTATCTGACTAAGCCTTTTATGACCAAAGAGCTACTGGCAAGGATAAGAGCCTTGTGCAGAAGGAGTGTCCAGTCTACAGATGGAAGCCTCTCTGCAGGGGATCTGTCTCTAGATGTTCAAAGCTGCAGCCTGACTAGTAGTAAGACAGGGCAGACTGTAAGACTCAGTGAAAAAGAGCTGAGGATCATGGAATATCTGATAACCAATCAGGAACAGATAGTCTCCAGGGAGCAGATTGCTACTAAGATATGGGGATTTGAAAGTGATGCTGAATATAACAATGTGGAGGTCTATATCTCTTTTACCAGAAAAAAACTGGCGTTTATAGGAACGGATATGGAGATAAAGGCTGTACGTGGATTGGGGTATCAGATAAAACAAAGGGCTAATTGAATGTTTAAGAGAACAAGAATCAAAATAATGATCTTTATAACGACAACGGTAATGCTCCTGCTGGCAGGTACAGTGGGGGCGATATCGTTGTCTTCTTATATTGAGGAATATAATCAGACTGTGGGCCCCAATGCTAATGGTCTTATTGAAATGTTTGAGTATTCTGAGTTGTCTCCTGAAAGTGTGATCTATGATACGGAATATGAAGATGGAATGGAAAAAGAGGCAGATTCGCAGGATAAGGAATTGCAGGATGGAGCAGTAGTTGGGAAAAAAGCTTCTCAGGATGAAATAAACATGCAGTTGAGCGTTATAAAACGCTTTGTTGGCGTGCTCATTAGAAATACGTTTAAAGTAGGTATTGTAATAGTGATAATTGTATTTATATTATCCTATTTCATTGCAGGCTGGATATTAAAGCCTCTTGAGGAAAGTTATAAAAAGCAGAAGCAGTTCATATCTGATGCAGGTCATGAGCTTAAAACGCCTGTAGCAGCAATTGATGCCAATGCTGAGCTATTATATGGAGACATAGGTGATAACAAGTGGCTTCAGAGTATACGTTATGAGAGCAGACGCATGACTGAACTTATCAGGCAGATGCTGGATCTGGCCAGGACAGAAAATGTTGAAGTGGAAAAAGAAAAGCTGGATATGAGCAGGCTTGTAATGGGTAGTGTACTTCCTTATGAAGGAGTGGCCTTTGAAAAAGGTTATGAAATAGAAACCGATATTGAGGAAGATGTTTTTTACACTGGAAATAGAGGACAGATGGAGCAGCTATTGGCAATACTTGTGGATAACGCCATTGATCATGCTTCAGGAGAAGGTAGGATAGGGATATCACTTCATAAAGAGGGTTCTAATATCATATTGAATGTCAGCAATTCAGGAGAGGCTATATCGTCAGAAGATGCCAAAAATCTTTTTGAGAGATTTTACAGAGCTGACAAAGCCCACACAGATAATGGACACTATGGCCTCGGCCTTGCCATAGCTAAAGCAATAGTGACTTCCAATAAAGGTCATATAGACGTGATGAGTAAGGATGGATCCAATTTTTTCACTGTGAAACTGTAGGAAAGCTGAGTGAGAAAAGCGCATACAAGATCAAGCAGTGTGCCGCCTACCTGATTTTAATAGAGACATGTTTTATTTGTGAGTTTATATTTCTTTAAGAAATCTTCAATGTTACTTCAATCTTCGTATAGATAATGTAGTTAAAAGTAAACAACAAGTGCATGCAATGCAGGGACCGTTACTGAAAATGACTGCAATTGAATGGTAACGAAAATTCCTCTTAAATATTTAATATACCTGCGGCATGCACGAGTTATTTTTTTTAAAATAATGGAGGCAAAAATGAAGAGAAAGAAATTTCTGGCACTTATAACCACAGCAGCTCTCGCTACATCAATGGTAGCTTGTGCAGACACTTCAACTACATCAACAGATTCAACACAGACTAGTGAAGATACTGCTGCTACTGAAGAATCAGAAGCAACTACAGAAGAGACTACAGAGGAAGATACTGAAGAAGCTACATCATCTCTCGAAGCAACTTCTGAAGAAGAGAGAGCGTATATAGAAGAAACTCTTAACCTTGCAAATAATGAAGAAGTGACTTGGACATACGATTCTGATGCAGATGCATGGGTAATGAGCATTGTAACAGCTGTTGCTTATGCTGAGATCGAAGATCAGGAAGGTGTATCAGTCTGTGTTCCAGGAGCCTATATCAAAGGTATTGATACAGATGGTGATGGTGTTGAAGATATCACCGCTGATAATTATACAGAAGAAGTACATGGCCAGCTGGTAATTGATTATGAAGCAGAGGTTACAAGTTCTAATGGTCAGGTATATACAGCTTCTACAGCTCCTGTGATCTTAAATACAGGTGCTGCAGGTTATAGCTCATCAACTAATACTACAGCAGCTACAACATATGCATCTGAAGGTTATATCAATGTATCCTGTGGTAACAGAGGTAAAAATGATACTGTAACTGATGAAGATGGAAATGAAACATATACAGGTGATGCTCCTTCATGTCTTGCAGACCAGAAGGCAGCAGCAAGATTTGTAAGATACAACATACTGCTTGGCAATCTCCCAGGTAGTACAGAGTACTGGGTATCAACAGGAGGTAGCGGCGGCGGAGCTCATGCTACAATGTTTGCAGCTACATCAAATAGCTCAGATTTCTATGATTACCAGATCGAGGTTGGATCAGTTGGTGTATACGTAAATGAAGATGGTACATATGATACAACTGTTACTATCGATGGTGTGGAATATGATCTGTCAGATGGCGCTTGGGGTGCTGTTGCATACTCACCTATCACTTCTCTATATGAAGCTGATATGGCTATGGCCTTTGAGTACTACATGGATACAGATTATGATTTCAATACTTCATTCCAGGAGCAGATGGCTGAATATCTGTCAGAAGAGTATATGACATATATTAACGATCAGAATCTGTCTGTAAATGAAGCAGATGTAGAATTGGATATCAACGGCGATGGTGATATGGAAGATACTATCGACCTTTATATAGAATATGACGAAGAAAAATATGCTGATACCAATGGATATGGCGGAACATATCTTGATTTCTATCTTGCAGAGTTTGTTTCTAATCTGCAGTGGTATCTTGATAACCTTGATTATGCAGATGGCTGGACATGGTTTGACGAAGATGGAAATGCTCTGTCTGATGAAGAAGTAGCAGCTATGACTTCTGAGGATAAGGCTACAGCATTTATCGAAGGCAGATATGCTAAGAGCAGCTCATCTGAAGGTGGCATGGGCGGCCCTGGCGGCGGAATGGGCAAAATGGGTGACATGACAGGTGCTCCGGATGGAGCTATGGGAGCCGGACCTGGTGGTGACATGACAGGTGCTCCTGGAGATATGACTGAAGAGGCAGATACAGAAACTGCTGAAACAGAGACTACTGATACAGAGACTACAGAGTCTAAAGAAGATAGAAGTTTTGCTAATTCTGATGTAGCTGAGAACTCTGCTGGAGATACTATGGACGTTGGTACACCTGATGAAGGTACAACTCAGTCAGCAGGCAGCACAACTGATTCTGCTAACTATTCAACATATGCTGAAATGCTTGAGTCATACCAGAACGACGTGGCTGAAGTATATGAAGGCGATGAGTATGGCAATGTAATAGTAGAGCTGTACAATCCTCTTAATTACATTGGAGACGAGGATGGAGATGACCCGGTATGGATCAGAATGGTATGTGGTGCAGCAGAAGGTGATATCTCAATGTTTAATTCACTTAACCTGCAGCTTGCATTCTTATCAAGCGGAGTTGATGCAACTATCGAATGGCAGTGGGATGGTGGACATGTACCATCAGAGGTACTTGGTGAGTCCCTTGCACTTACTGTAGATACAATGTACGGAGAGTATGTTGAAGGTGCAGTCCAGATCACTAAGGCTGAAGCTGAGACACAGACTGAAAATGGTGATGCTGAAGAGGCAACAGGAACAGACATCAGCAGCTGGGTAAATTATGATGACACATCCGCAGTTTCATTTAGCCTTGCAGATGCAGTTAGCTATAGAACAGCCGGTGCCAGCAAGTCAACACCTGGATTTGACGTAATTGATTATGGTCAGGAAGATTATGTATTTGGTGATTCTGACAGCGATGCAAGACACTGGAGCATCTGGGTTCTGAAAGTCCTTGAAGAACATCAGGATGAACTTGAAGAACTGTTTAATAGTGGTGAATGATTTAATATATTTATACTTGTACTCCTTCAGGACAATGCCAATTTAATGGCATTGCCCCGAGGGAGTTTTTTTCTATCTTGAGAAATCTGGTTTCATTAATGCAATTGGCTTGAATCTTGATAACTCTTCTAGTAAAATATAGTCAGACTCGGAAACGTTTCCGATAACGTTTTCACAAAATTCTGGGAGGTTATTAAAGATGGGGAAAAACAAAGCTATTCGTAAAATGGCTGCCAGCATGACGCTGGGAAGTCTTGTTTTTGCGTCTTCTTTTGCCGGAATCATGCCGGGGAGAGGGCTGGTGCTTGAGGCAAACGCAGCTATGCCGCAAAATGCAGGAGCAAGGAGCGTAAAGACTGCTGCTGAAACTGCTGGAAATAGCAGAGTAAGCGCTGCTAATGATGCTTCAAGGAATAGTGGTAGTAGTTATGGATTAAAAGAAGATGTGCAGGATGGGGTTATTCTGCACGCCTGGGACTGGTCTTTTGATAATATCAGATCTCAGATGAAGAATATTGCAGAGGCAGGTTATTCTGCAGTACAGACATCTCCGGTGCAGCCATACAAACAGGCAAGTGATGATGGCAATGAGACCAACGAGACCTGGTGGCTTTTCTATCAGCCAATTGATTTTGAAGTGGCAGATGAAGAAGGAGAAAATCTTCTTGGAACAGAAGCTGACTTTAAGGCTATGTGCCAGGAAGCAGATAAGTACGGAATCAAGATCATAGTAGATGTTGTAGCCAATCATGTGGCAGCTGACAGAAATGGCGGCAGTGGTTATGACGAATCTATTGCAGATTATTTGAAGAACGAAGAGTTCTATCATGATATGTCATTCCCAGCTATCGATTATGGTAGCAGATACCAGATCATATGCAATTCTATGGGATCAGCACCAAATACATTACCAGATCTGAATACTGAAAATGAAGAACTGCAGGCTTATATACTGGATTTCTTAAAAGAGTGTATCGATGACGGCGCAGATGGATTCAGATTTGATGCAGCTAAGCACATTGGTGTACCAGCTGACGGCGAGGAATATACATTTTTTCCTAACGTAGTTGATGCAGCTAAGAGCTATTATGTGACGAAAGCTGACAGAACAGCGCAGAGTCTGTACTGCTATGGCGAGATACTGGATCAGCCTGGTGGAACAACTACTGCAAGTGATTATACTGATTACGTAAAGGTAACAGATAATGGCAGCAGTGCTGCAATCAGAAATGGAGTGGTATCGCACAGTGCATCCGGTGCTGCCCTTACAACATATTACAAAAATGTTCCTGCAGAGGATGTAGTATTGTGGGCTGAGTCACATGATGAATATCAGAATGAGGGCGGTGCAACTACTAATGTCTCTAGTGATGATATCAACAAGACTTGGGCTGTAATTGCGTCAAGAAGCGATGCAACAGCATTGTTCTATGCAAGAACTGATGGATACAGAGGCGGTAATATTGGAGAGATTGGCAGCTATGACTGGATGAGTACAGAAGTGGCAGCTGTAAATGATTTCCACAACTTTTTTGATGGTACAAGTGAGTATCTCTCAAGCACAGACTCTTTTGTCATGAATGAAAGAGGAAGTCAGGGTGCAGTGATCGTAAATGTCAATGGAGATGAAGCAGAGGTGAGCCTGCAAGCCCATGCAATCCTTGATGGCGTATATAAGGATCAGATCACAGGCAATATGTTTGAGGTAAAAGACGGTAATATAAGTGGAACAATTGGTGAGACAGGTATTGCTGTTATATACAATCCAAATGAGGAGTTGAATCCTGGTGTGAGCATCTCTGATCAGGGTGGAATATTCTATGATGAGACAATAGATGTTACTATTGGCCTGACCATGGCAGATTATGGTACATACAGTATCGATGGAAGTGATCCTGTAAAGTATACAGAAGAGACTGTTATCACCCTGGGCGAGGGCGTAAACTATGACACAGATATAGTGCTGACTCTTACAGCAGTAAGGGGTAATCGTCAGGTGAGCTTCAATTATACTTTTTCCAAGACTTCATGGGTAGATAATATTGCTTATCTGCAGGTACCTGATGGATGGGGGACTGAGCATCTCTACACATATATCTACAGTTCATCTGCCGTCGAGTATTCAGGATGGCCTGGAGAAGAAATGGAATATGATGAGGAAACAGGACTGTACAAGCTGGTACTTCCAAAGGGCTTTACAGATGCAGGTGTTATATTCTCAGATGGAGAGGGCAATCAGTATCCTCTTTATAATGAGGGATTCTGCGAGTTTGAAGAAAATGGTGCATATATTCTAGATAAGACTTTTGTCTGGAGAAAATATAGTAGTGAAGTAGTAAGTGAGTATACTGTATATTTCAAAAACAGTGGAAACTGGGATAGCGTATACGCATACATGTGGGCTGACAGTGGTGATAATAATGCTGAGTGGCCTGGAGTGCAGATGGATGTTATAGATGAGGAATTAAAGCTCTATGGAATAACAGTTCAGACTGATGATGGATTTAGTCATATAATCTTTAACAACAATAATGGTACACAGACTGACAATCTTGATCTGCCTGGATATAACGCACTCTTTACTATGGGTGCCGAAGGTGGATGGAGTGATTATGAAGGCTCTGAGTCTGATAGTGGTAAGAGAGTTGCATATTTTATGAATACTCAGGACTGGGCAAGTGTATATGCATATGCCTGGAATAGTGCCGGAGCAGGTAGCAATGCCGGTTGGCCTGGTGAGGAAATGACTGTTTATGATGCTTCAAATAATATCTACAGGATTGAATTTGATAGTGATATAGATTTTGACAAGATCATTTTTAACAACAATGATGGAACACAGACAGCTGATCTCGATTTCCCTGAGGGTACTCCATTATATACAATGAGTGCAGCTGATAAGTGGTCGGAGTATACATATAGCAGTTCTTCTGATGATCCGACTACAGAAGACCCTACAACAGAGGATCCGACAACTGACGAGCCAACCGAAGAGGAAGAATATACAATAGTTGAAGAGTGGGGCAACCGATACTGCGTAGATAAAGATGGAAACAGGGTGAAAGGTCTTGTAACGGTAGACGGCGACCTGTACTATTTTGGCGAAAATGAGATGATGCAGTATGGTCTGTTTCTTGTAGATGGCCGTTATTCATATTTTGGAGAAGACGGCAAGGCTGTAAAGAGTCAGTTCATGACACCTTATTATGATTCTTATTATTTTGATGCTGATGGACGTGCACATGTAGGATGGCTTGAGCTTGATGGTGAAAAATATTATTTTGACCAGAATGGAACAATGCTAAAAGGTATGCAGACTATCGACGGCAACACTTATCTCTTTGATCGCAATAATGGAGGTAAGATGGTAAGAGGCAAGATGGCTCACGACTGGTGGGGAGATCATTTCTTTGACGACCAGGGAGTTATGCAGACTGGCTTTGTCACTGTGGATGGAAATACTTATTACTTTAATTCCAATGGTGATATGCAGTATGGCTGGCAGGAAATTGACGGCAATACTTATTTCTTTAAGGAAGACGGCACCATGGCTAGAGGAACTACTTTTGTTTACTGGAAAAATTACGAATTTGGCGATGATGGCGTGTTATTAGAGGAAAAAGCAGGTTGAAATCAGATTGTAGATTTTGCACTATATACAAGGCTGGTGCATGTGGCGAAGTGAAAGCATACGATAAAAAATGTAAATAATCGCAAAAGCGTGGGTTCGATGACCGGACCTGCGCTTTTTTATATCATAGGAAATTGCTTTCCTATGATATAAAAAAACGCTCCGCTAAGGATGCGCACTCGCGCGATAGGTAAATGTTGCATAAATGCAACCGCGCTCGGCGCGAGAATGTCGCAAGCGACAATCTTTGTTCTATCAGCTATCCCATTGACTTAATAACGGTATTTCGTTTAAAATAGTAGTAGTGATATTTTGAGATTTCTATGCATATGTTCTTTAGTAGTCATGTAAGGAGGCTTTGAATGTTAGCGACATTGATACCTTTATTCGATGACAAAATGGAAGTTTGTTCCTATTCTATTTTTGCCCAGAAAGAAAATTTTTTGCTGCGCCCGACTCTGCAGAGTACAGGAAGATATGACAATTCCGGTACTGTGCTGGGACTTGAGATTGTTGACAGTGTAGGTGCAGACGCGCTTTCTGGAAATAAAGAACTGTTTATTGAGATGAATGAGATCAATATCTACGTTGATCTCGACAGTCAGTGCAGTGCTGAGCATAGTAGGCTGGTACTGCTGATAAGTCCTAAAATATCACCGACTGAGGAAAATATAGCCAGGCTGAAATTCTTGAAGGATAGTGGATATAAACTGGCTATGAGAAAAATCACAGTTTCTCAGTTTGAGGAATATAAGCCTATTCTTGATCTGTGCGACTATATTCTTCTGAATCATAAGAAAATTGATATTACAAAGGCAAAGATATATTTTACCAAGGTCTATCCTAATATAAAATTGTGCGCTGTAAATGTGGATTCACAGCTTGAGTACAATGCTCTTAAGGAGTCAGGCGGATACAACCTGTATGAGGGCGAGTTCTTTAGAACTCCTGTTGTAAAAAATGATCAGGAAGTTGCGCCTCTTAAGGCTAATTACATACAGCTTCTTAATGTAGTGAATGACAATAATTTTGAATTAACAAAGGCAGCAGATATCATTGGTCAGGATCCTGCGCTGATGATCTCAATGCTGGAAATGGTTAACAGGATGACTGTTTCCTCTGGGATCACTTCCGTGAGACAGGCAGCAGCTCTATTGGGACAAAAAGAGCTGAAAAAGTGGATAACTACTGCTGTTACCAAGGAATTATGTGCAGATAAGCCTAGTGAAATAGCTCGTATGTCCATGATGAGAGCTAAATTTGCAGAGAATCTTGCTACTCCATTTGAAATGCCGATGCAGGCTTCAGAGCTGTTCTTGATGGGACTGTTTTCAACTGTTGATATTATGCTTGGTAAGCCAATGGAAGAAGCTCTTGAGATGGTATTAGTGTCAGATACTATTAAGGAAGCCCTACTTCATAAAGCCGGCAAGTTCTATCCGGTACTGAGTTTTATCAAGCATTATGAAAATGCTGATTGGCAGGAGATATCAAGAGAACTGCTGCTTATGGAAATCGATATGAATGTGATCTATGATGCATATCTAAATTCAATGAGATGGTACAGAGATCTTTTGAGAGAAAAGTAATTTCGATAGCGACTGCTTGAGAACTGAGGGAGAAGCTCTGATCTACAGATGGCAGTTTCTATAAATAAAAAGTCTTGTATGGGAAAGGGGAACTAAATAATGAAGAAGTACATTGCTGAACTTATCGGAACTTGTGTATTGGTTACTTTTGGTTGCGGAACTGCGATGCTGGTTGGGTGCGATGCTGCATCAGGCTCAGGGTATCTATTGACAGCTCTTGCATTTGGTCTTGCTATTGTGGCAGAGGCTTATTGCATAGGCAATATATCAGGTTGTCATGTTAATCCGGCTGTGTCCCTTGCAGTATTTATGAATGGCGGTCTGTCAGCCGGTGAATTCTGCGGATACGTGGTTGCCCAGGTACTTGGCGGCTTTGCTGGAAGCGCAATCCTTGCAGCAATCTTTGGTCTCGGACAGGTGACTGATATGACAGGCGGTTTTGGCGCCAATGGTCTTGCAGGAGTTGGCGGAAGTGCAGTTGCAGGTCTTGTAGTTGAGATTGTACTTACTTTTGTATTTGTAATGACAATTCTGGGTGTTACATCCAAGAAGGCTGGTCACGGTTCATTTGGCGGTCTTGTAATTGGTCTTACACTTACATTTGTACATATCCTTGGAATTGGACTGACAGGTACATCAGTTAATCCGGCTAGAAGTCTTGCACCAGCTATATTTGCAGCAGCAAGTGGAAACGGTGATCCAATCGCTGCCCTTTGGGTATTTATCGTAGGACCTCTTGTAGGCGGTGCACTTGCAGCAATTGTTTATAAGGCTCTTGAGAAGTAATTGTTTTTGTTTTAATTTTTGTATAATTGCTATGTATATAACGGACAAAGTAGTGGAATATACCTGACTACTTTGTCCGTTGTTTCTGTTACTGTTCACTCGCTAACAGCTCGTTCCAGTAACAAATTCGCGCATTCATTCCAAATCGCCTTCGGCGAGGAATGCGCTCACCCTTGAATCATTTTCTTACGCAGTCAGCGGCATAGCGCTTCCTGCTACCTCTGAACAGTAACTTGTTTCTTTTTCTTATTTTCATTGTATTATATAATGTTTAAGAAAATAGTAATTCCTAATATAGAGTATGGCGGCTAATACATGGTCTTAGGAAAAAGGGGTATCTATGAAATTACTTCATATTTCAGATCTGCATCTGGGTAAAAGAGTGAATGAATTCTCCATGATTGAGGATCAGGAGTATATCCTGACAAAGATTATAAATATCATTGATGAGGAAAAGCCTGACGGGCTTATCATTGCGGGGGATGTATATGATAAGAGCATACCAAGTGAAGAGGCTGTGAAGCTCCTTGATGAGTTTCTTGGAAAAATAGCAAAGAGGGGTCTGCAGACTTTTATCATAAGTGGAAATCACGATTCGGCTGTCAAGCTCTCTTTTGCCTCCAAAATAATAGATGTCAGCGGCATACATATATCACCGGTTTATGATGGAAAGGTGGAGCCCTTCGTGTTGGAGGATGAGCATGGCAAGGTCAATATCTATATGCTTCCATTTATTAAGCCGGTTAACGTGAGAGCAATTTTTCCTGATGAGGAGATAAAAGATTATACGGATGCCTGCAGAGTGGCGATAGAGCATATGCAGGTTGATAAGAGTGATAGAAATGTGCTTGTGGCGCACCAGTTTGTGACTGGGGCTGAGCGTTCTGAGTCAGAAGATATCACTGTGGGCGGCCTGGATAATGTGGAGGCCGATGTATTTGATGATTTTGATTATGTGGCACTTGGACATATACACGGACCACAGAAGATAAAGAGGGAGAGCATCAGGTATAGTGGAACGCCTTTAAAATACTCTTTTTCAGAGGCAAGGCACCATAAGTCGGTGACTGTGGTAGAACTGGGAGCGAAGGCTGCTGGGGATAAAAGTGGCGCCTGTGTTGAGATAAGGACAGTACCTCTTGTGCCTAAGAGGGATATGAGGGTATTAAAGGGCTCGTACATGGAGCTGACTGATAAGGCTAATTATGAAGGTACAAATCTGGAAGACTATATGCAGATAACCCTTACAGATGAGGAGGATATAATGGATGCCATGGCAAAACTAAGGCTTATTTATCCTAATCTGATGAAGCTTGGATATGACAATAAGAGGACCAGAAGCAGCAATGCTTCCTTAGAGGTGACGGCAGTTGAGAAAAAGACACCGCTTGAGCTGTTTTCAGAGTTTTATGAAGCACAGAATAACCAGCCTATGAGTGATGAGCAAGTGGAGTTTACTCGTAAGATCATAGAGGATATCTGGGGAAATTGAAGACAGGGTTTTCTGATATTTGGTACGTGGAGGATTGTTAAGTGAGACCTACAAGGCTTGTGATGTCTGCATTTGGACCATATGCAGGCGTATGTGAGATAGATATGGAACAGCTGGGAGAGCAAGGGCTGTATCTGATAACAGGAGATACCGGAGCTGGTAAGACTACAATTTTTGACGCTATATGTTTTGCATTGTTTGGGGACGCCAGTGGCTCCAGCAGGGAGACGTCCATGTTTCGCTCAAAGTATGCTGATGCTGATACAGCAACTTTTGTGGAACTGGAATTTACCCATGGTGGAAAAGAGTACTATATAAAGCGAAATCCAGAATATATGCGTCCTGCCAAGAGAGGCGAAGGGTTAAAAAAAGAGCTTCCAAACGCTGAACTACGTATGCCGGATGGAAGTATAGTGTCCAAGGTAAAAGATGTAAATACACAAGTGGTTGAAATTCTGGGTATTGGAAGAGAACAGTTCTCACAGATAGCTATGCTGGCACAGGGGGATTTCCTGAAACTTCTTTTGGCAGATACCAAGGAGAGGCAGGTGATCTTTAGAGATCTGTTTAAAACTGGATTGTATCAGACGCTTCAATTCAGGCTTGAAGATGAGAGAAAAAAGCTATTTGGCAAGGTGGCAGATTCTAAAAAGAGCATGGAGCAGTATGTAAGCGGTCTTGAGTGTGATGAGGACAGTGTGCTTTTGGCTGATGTGGAAAAGGCCAAGGCTGGAAAGTTGACATACGGAGACTTGATAGAGCTGATGGATAGCCTGATAGAGGCTGATAAAGAGGCTGCAAAGGCCATGTTACAACAGATCACTGTCATGGATAAAGAGCTTGAAGAGGTTGATAAAAAAATCGGTAAGGCTAACGATATCATAAAGAATAGACAAGCACTGGAGGCAGCACTTATTGAAGAAAAGACTCTTGATGAAGCGGCTGATAAGGTTACAGAGAGACTTCAGAATGCCCAAGAGGCATTAAAACAAAAGGACGAGCTATTAAAGGAAAGCACTGCTATAGAGGCTGTCATAGCTAGTTTTGATAAGTATGAAGCTCTTGCTGAGAATGTATCTCAGTGCAGTGAGAGTCTTGCTGATGCTACAGCACAGCTTATGCAACTGCAAAAAGACAGTTCTGAGATAGCTGAAAAAAAGGCTGCCTGCAAGGATAAACTTGATAGCCTTAAGAATGCTGGCGAAAATAAGATAAGACTCTTGGGAAAGAGTGAAGCTATCAACAGAAAATCCAAGGATATAGGCGATATTGAAAAGTCTTTTGCTCAATACGATAGGGATAAAAAGAAATTGGATAAGCTGCAGGCTATTTATGTAGCTAATGATAAAGATTATCAGGAAAAAAATGCTGTGTATGAGCACATGAACAAGGCATATCTGGACGGACAGGCGGGAATACTGGCCAGAGGTCTGGAGGAGGGTAAGCCTTGTCCGGTGTGCGGAGCATTGTCACATCCTGCACCTGCACCATGGTCAGAGAGTATTCCTGGAGAAGCAGAGCTTGAAGATGCTAAGGCCAGTGCCGATGATGCAAGGGAACTTGCCAGAGAGAGTAGTAATGAAGCTGGTCAGATGAAGGCAGTTTTGGAAAAAGCCTGCCGGGATGCTGTTAGTAAGGCATGTATGTTGTTGGAATCTGATAGTGACAGCTTGGATAATAAAGCTGGCGAAGATGAGCTCTATCAAGTACGAGAGGAGATTCGTGAGCTTAAAAATACAGTCAGTAGAGAACTTACAGATATTCAGACTCAGATAGAGGCAGAAGATGCCAGAATAAAGGAAAAGAATGATACTGAGACGGCTCTGTCTGATATTGAGACAAAGGAGCAGGAGCTGGGTAAGACGTTGACAGAGACTAGTGAGAAAATAGCATCTCTTAAAGCTCAGTTTGAAGCAGGTAAAAAGCAGCTTGAGGAGTTAAAAAAGGATCTTAAGTATGAAAGCAGATCTGAGGCAGAACTTAAAAAGAAGGAACTGTCAAAAACTGCTAAGGCTCTCCAAAAGGAATATGATGATGCCCAGTCTGAGCAAAAAGACCATATTAAAAAGGTAAGTGAAGTTAAGGGAAGAATAGGAGCTTTGCAAACTGCCATTCAAAATACTGAGGATATTGATATAGATGCTGTAACGCAGAAAAGAAGCGAGATTGATACCGCAAGAAAAGAAATGAATGGTAAAAAGTCTATTGTTGAAGGCAGGATAAGGAGTAATGAAACTGCCAAAGCTAATATAATGGACAGAGCTGATGATATGGCTGAATACGAGGAAAAATACAGCTGGGTTGAGGCACTGGCCAATACTGCCAGCGGCAAGATAACCGGCAAAGAAAAGATAATGCTTGAGACATATATTCAGACAACTTATTTTGATCGCATCATATCAAGAGCTAATCTGCGTCTTATGAAGATGTCAGGGGCTCAGTATGAGCTGAAAAGACTTAGTGAAGCTCTTAATAATAAGGGGCAGAGCGGATTGGAACTGGGAGTAATAGATCACTACAATGGAACAGAGCGTAGCGTTAAGACGCTTTCTGGTGGTGAATCATTTATGGCTTCACTGTCCCTTGCCTTGGGACTATCAGACGAGGTGCAATCATCTGCAGGTGGCATACAGGTGGATACTATGTTTGTTGACGAGGGATTTGGATCTCTTGATTCGGACGCACTTGATAAAGCAGTTGGTGCCCTTGCGGGACTCTCAGAAGGTAAGCGCCTTGTTGGTATCATATCCCACGTGGCAGAACTCAAAGAGAGGATTGATAAGCAGATTGTCATTGAAAAGGGTAAGAGTGGCGGAAGCAAGGCCAGTGTTGTAGTATAAAGAAAGTGACCCTAGGGGACGGGGACAGCGGGTCATTTTGACTGATGGTCAAAATGACCCCTCGTCCCCGTCCCCTAGGGTCAAATTACCTTGGAAAACCAGAGGTGTATACAAGTTCATAGTCGGATGTGATAAATAGGGCTTCGATGTCTGGTAGAGATTCTATCAGCTCGAGGCCTTTTTCCTCGCCAAGCACAAAGCAGGTTGTGGATAAAGCATCGCCATCTACAGAATCTGTGGATAAGATAGTAACGCTAAGGAGCCCGCTGTCAGATGGATAGCCGGTTGCTGGATCAAGTATATGGTGATAGATGACGCCATCCTGTTCGAAATATCTCTCGTAAGGACCGGAGGTTACCACAGAACTATCGGAGATGGATAGTGATGTAATGGCAGAACCCGTGCTGTCAAAAGGTTTTTGGACACCGACTGTAAAATCTGAGCCGTCAGGTTTGGAGCCTAGAGCATATACATTGCCCCCAAGGTTGATGATAGCACTGGATACATTTTGCGAAGAGATGTAGTCACGCATCCTGTCTGCAATGTAGCCTTTTGCAATGGCACCAAGATTGACTAAAAGCTCTGGATCAGAAAGGGTTACTTCAAGAGTATCTGTATCTAATTGGATATCAGTATAGTCTATATGTTCAAGTGCAGACTCTATGTCAGTTTCTTCAGGAACAGTGGGATCTTCACTGTTGTAATCCCATAGATCGATAACAGTTCCAAGGGCAGGATCAAAAGCTCCCTGGGACAGTTCAGCATAGTATAGGGCAGTTTGCAAAAGTTCTATTGTCTCCCTATCGACACTAACTGAATTACCGTCAGAATGGTTGATGTTCCAGATATCGCTTCCTTCTATGGTGGCTGAAAAAAGATTTTCATATTTTTCTGCCAGTTCCATGCAACCATCAAGGACTGATTCATCTTCAGTTCCGTATAGTGTTATGGAAATAACGGTGTCAAAAGCAAAACCTGTCCTGGTGATCTTGGAGTTGGCCTTGGTCGCAGATTTGATAACAGCACAACCTGATAATGGTAGCAGCAATAGTGATAGGATCACTGCCATAGATATATTTTTTATAAAAGGATTTTTTTTGTGTAGCTTAGTAAAAAACATGTTTAAGATCATTCCTCACAGTGCATATTTATATATAATCATATCATCATACTTTTTTATTTCAAAGGATATATAGAAGTAGGATATTCATGTACAAGGCGGAGGATTGAGTCGATGCGGGCATCGACGACAGGGCAGTACATGGGCAGTGCAGTAAGTGTATATGAGAGAATGGCTGGAACATGCAGTGTTTTGATGTTGATACTGTTTCAGGGGCAACAACTTCTTCAAAGGCTATGATAAATGCTGTAAAGGATGCTCTTGAAAAGGCAAGTGAGTGATCAAAAATTTTTTTCAAAAAAATCTAAAAAAACTATAAAGTATTCTGTAAAGCTGCCGATATATATA
Organism: Butyrivibrio sp.; assembly: GCA_015056495.1. Lineage (GTDB taxonomy): Bacteria > Bacillota > Clostridia > Lachnospirales > Lachnospiraceae > Butyrivibrio. The sequence goes on along the minus strand of SVGC01000020.1, from coordinate 55,003 downwards.
GTGGAACAAAGTAAACATACAAGACCTTGGGGTGCTTACTTGGATTGTAACTACATATAGTCCTGTCGCTGGGGAGCGATGCTTGGGTGGTGGAAAAATATTTTACAGATAATTTATATTTTTTTACGAAAGGACTATAAAGTAAAGGCTCACAAATCCGATAAAAAGAGTAAGAAAGTAGAAATACTCCAAGGAAGGAGGAAAATAATATGCGTATAGATGCATACAGTCAGGTTCAGCAGATTTACTCAAGTAGCAAAGTTAATAAGACCACAAAGACGCAGAAGTCTGGTGCTGTATCCGATAAGGTACAGATATCTTCTATTGGAAAAGATATTCAGACTGCTAAACAGGCTGTGAATGCGACTCCGGACATCAGGGAGGATGTAACAGAGCCGATTAAAACTGCGATTAAGAATGGTACTTACGACGTTAGCGGAGAGGATTTTGCTGATAAGCTTCTGGCAAAACTCAGCGAAAGTCTTACTTAATATATAAGGGATTTTCTGCAAACAGAAAAATTTAATAAGGAGGATGATTCCAATGGCAAGTTTAATGGACGATCTTGTTGGTATTCTTAATGACGAGTGCCAGCAGTACCAGGATTTGCTGGAGTTATCTAGCAGCAAGACTCCTGTTCTCGTAAAAGGAGATCTTGATAAACTTGCAGAAATCACGGATGAGGAGCAAGGCGTAGTTGCTAAGATATCTTTTCTCGATAAAAAGAGAGAGGATGCTATGAAAGTAGTAGCTGACGTGCTAAACAGGGATGTTAATACATTAAAACTGACCGATTTGATTCAGATCCTGGCTAAAAAGCCGGAGGAGCAGCGAGCTCTGTCAGTTGCTTGTGACAAGCTAAGACTTGTTGCAGACAGCGTAGTCAGAGTAAATGCTCAAAATCAGGAACTAATAAACAGTTCACTTGAGATGGTTCAGTTCGAGATGAACATCCTGCAAGCTGCAAAGCGAGCTCCAGAGACAGCAAATTATACGAAAACAGCAGGTACATCAGGTGATGTCATTGGTATGATGTCGGGCAGGTTTGATGCTAAACAATAATGATTTTTGGCTCAAATCTCCCGCCATATCGGCGGCATGATAGATGTGACCTGCTATTTTTATACCCTTTTTTAGGGCTTCGGAGGATTAGTAATATGTTAATGAGTAACCTCTATACCGGTAATACCGGACTTGTAACTTCACAAAATGCTCTTAATACAACGGCACATAATCTGTCTAATATAAATACTGAAGGTTATACAAGGCAGCAGGTTTCTCAGGGTGATTGTGCTTACCAGACTCTTTCAAAGAATTACAAGATAGTTGCCTGGAAGCAGATCGGACGTGGTGTTACATATAATAACTGTAAGCAGGTCAGGAGTTTTTTCCTGGATCAGCAGTATAGACTGGAGGCTGGCAGAAATTCTTTTTATGATGTGTCAGTAAAGACTCTGGAAGAGGTGGAGGATCAGCTGCAGGAGCTTAATGGTACTGAGTTTGCAGATTCTCTTAACAATTTATGGGTGTCAGTTCAGGAGATGGCTAAGGATCCGACTAACGCTACAAATCAGAATACTTTTGTTACACGCGCAAATGAGTTCCTGACAAGAGCACAGAGTGTTTATCAGGGACTTATTGATTATCAGGAAAATATGGATCAGCAGGTGGCAGAGCTGGTTGAACAGATAAATACTTATGGTGACAGGATCAGGGAGCTCAATGAGGATATTGTTGAGATAGAGTCTGGCAATCAGGAACATGCCAACGATCTTAGGGATGAACGAAATCTTCTTCTGGATAAGCTGGGAGAACTTGGAAATATAGATTATTACGAGGATGTATGGGGTAATGTTCTGGTTTCTTTTGAAGGAACTCAGTTTGTTACTACAGATCATGTTAATCATATGGGAGTTGATACAACTCTTGTCAGTTCAGTTGGTTTTGCTACTCCTTATTGGGAGTTTGCTGCCAAGCATGGATATGACGAGCTGGGCAACAGGGTAGTGCTTGATATCAGTGGAGCCAAGGTGTTTGATCTAACGCTTCCTGTTTCGACTCAGATGAATACTGATGTGGGAAAGCTAAGGGCCACAATGCTTGCCAGAGGTGACCATTATGCGACATATCATGATATTACTGATGATTCTACAGGTAGTTATTATAGTAAGAATATTTCACAGTCAGTCATTATGAATGTTGAGGCTGAGTTTGATCAGCTGGTCAATAATATCATCACGACTATAAATAGTGTTTTGGAGCAGGCGCCAAGTAATCCGGCTAATTATACCAATAAAGAGGATGATTCAGTACTTCCATCTTTTTATGATCTGTTTGTTATGTCAGCTCCGGAAGATACGCTGAAATATGATATTGACGATAATCATAAGGCTGGCGAGAATCCAACTGGTTTTACGATCAGGAATACTATGATCAATGATTATTATCTTCAGACTCCGACACTTCTTGAGTACAGGCTTGAAGATGGTAGTGAAGATACAGAGACAATGAACAATCTGAAGGCTGCATTTACCAATAGCATTTATACTCTTAATCCTAATACAGCGACTACTACTGATTTCCTTGGTTATTACAATATGCTGGTATCCCAGGTGGCTACATCGGGAAGTGTATATAACAGTATCAGTGAAAGCCAGCAGCAGACTGTTGATACTATTGCGAGTGCTCGAGAAGAGATTCATGGCGTATCCAGCGATGAAGAACTTCAGTTTATGATCCAGTTCCAAAATGCTTTTAATGCATCAAGTAGATATATAAATGTTGTTTCCGAGATGCTGGAACACCTGGTAACTTCTCTCGGACATTCATAATGAGTCACTGGGGACGTATCAAAATGACTCATTGTGCACAATGAGTCAATCTGATACGTCCCCGATGACTCACCCGATGACTCATACGAGATTTAGTGGAGGTATAGCCTATGCCATCAACCTTTTTTGGACTTAATATTGCTGGTTCCGGCCTTAGGGCTGCTAATGCAGCACTTAATACAACTTCAAATAATATTGCTAATGCCGAGACTAAGGGGTATTCCCGTCAGGCGGTTGAGCAGCAGGCTGCCAATGCTTTGAGAGTTTTTACAACTTATGGTACAGCGGGTGCCGGTGTTGATACTATAGCAATCGAGCGTATCAGAGATCAGTTCTATGATAACAAGTACCGTACTAATCAGACTTATCTCGGAGAGCAGGAGCAAAAGAATTATTACAATTCTTTGGTGGAAACGTATCTTACAGATGATGGAAAAAGTGGATTCAATACTCTTTTCAGTAATATGCAGGCAGCTCTTCAGTCAGTGCTGACAGCTTCCGGAACTACAGAGACTAAGACAACTTATATTGCAAGCGTAAAGCAGCTTACAGACTATTTTAACAATCTGGCAGGTAATCTTGAAAAAGAGCAGTCGGATATAAATAGTGAGATAAAGCTTCTGTGTGATAATATCAGTGCTATTGCCAGAGATGTTGCTACTATAAATCAGCAGATCAATGTTATTGAGATGCAGGGCTCAACAGCTAATGAGCTTAGAGATAGAAGAGATGTGCTTGTGGACGAGCTGTCCAAGTATGTTGATGTTGAAACTAAGGAAATAGAAGTTGTTGATGATAATGATCCTGACAGGAAGACTGGTGCTACCAGGTATCAGATATTTATAGCCGGCGGTCAGGAGCTGGTTGATACTTATGATTACAAGCAGCTGGTGTGCGTTGCCAGAGATGCTGATAATAAGGTAAATCAGAGTGATATCACAGGTCTTTATGACATTATGTGGGCTGGTGCCAAATATAAGGAAGGCGATGATCTGTCATTTTTGTCTAATTTTAAGATGGACAATCAGTTGATAGGCGGTGAGTTGCAGGGGCTTATTGAGATGCGTGATGGTAATAATGGTTCTTATTTTAACGGAGAGGTTGTAAAGACTGTTAAGAACCAGGATGGCTCGGTATCAATGACTGTTAACGTGTCCTCAAGTGATCTGAAGGATATGAATAAGTGTAATCTGCCTGTTACCGGAAGTATCATGGTAGGCAGTAAGTATTATGAATTTACGGATTGGGCTTATGATGGCGGTTCTGCATATACTTTTACCATAAGTCCTGAGAGTGTTGCATCTACGACTCCGGCTGTGGGCAAGACTGCCAAGGTTGGTTCTTATTATTCCTATCAGGGTATTCCGTACTATATGAGGCAGATGAATGAGTTTGTACGTAGGCTGTCAGCTCAGGTAAATAATATTTTGTCTACAGGATATACATCAGATAGTCTGGAGGGTGTGTACATGCTTACAGGTGACTGCGATACTGATTCAAATGCGCAGTATACGCTTCCTGAGCTTACCAGTCTGTCTGAGAATAAGGGTTATTATTCTGTTACAGCAACTAATTTTAATGTTAATTCAGCACTTTTGGACAATGCAGATCTTTTGGCTACCAAGCTGGATGTAACTGAAGGTGCTGATGAGTTCCTGAATGTAAAAAAGCTTTATGACATGCTGGCGCATGATGAGATATTCCGAGGTGCCACAAGTGGAGAGTTCCTGGATAAGGTGCTGGGCGATATTACTCTTAATACAAGTAATTCGACTACTTTGGAGAAGACTTATAATGCGCTTGCAAATACTATAGAAAATCAGAGACTGTCTGTTTGCGGCGTAGATGGTGATGAAGAGGCTGTTAATCTGGTTAAATTTCAGAATTCATACAATCTTGCATCCAAGGCTATTCAGGTATTTTCAGAGGTCTACGACAGGCTGATCCAGCAGACCGGTGTATGATGAGATAGGTGTTTGGAGTTACGATTCTAATTAATATGTGATGTAAAAGAGGGTGATTTGTGTCACCCTCTAACTTAATATTTGACGAATGTGTGCCGATATATTTGGTAGAGAAATTATGTGTTATTGCACGGGCTATTTATGCGGGCCGGAGGCAGTGACTACCGTGCACAAAGGAATGTGTGCGGAGTGAGTAGACAGGGAATGTCGGAAGTTTTATCGGAGCCTTACTTATGAGAATTACAAATAAGATAATGAACAATAATTCCCTGTACAATATCAATAACAATAAAGTAGCGGAAGATACTTTAAATACAATGCTTTCTACTGGCAAGAAGATCACCAGACCATCGGATGATCCGGTTATTGCCATCAGAGCCTTGAGGCTTCGTAGTAATGTGACTCAGCTGACTCAGTATTATGAAAAAAACTCAGAGGATGCCAAGAGCTGGCTGGATGTTACAGAGGATTCCCTTTCAACGATCACAGATATTTTGACAGATGCTATTCAGCAGGTTAATAAGGGTGCCAATAAGGATCTGACTATTGATGATCTGAATACGATCATCACTCAGCTCAGTGCTCTTTCTGATGAGTATTATTCTACTGGTAACGTGGATTATGCCGGTAGATATATTTTTACAGGATATAGAACTGATACCAGTCTTACATATACGGAAAATACTACTGCAAGTTTTTATGATATCAATGATGAATTTGCAGCAAGTGACGTCGGTTTTTCAAAAAGAGTTGTTAATCTCCATGAGCTGAGTGCTGATAATGTTTTGAATCAGACAACAGTTACTGATACGACAACTGGTGATACTACAACTACATATGATGAAGTCAATGCTGAGATTGATATTCAGGAAATTTCAGTAGGCAGAATAAGATTGTCTTATAATACGCTGGATTATACTGAGGGTGACGGCAATATCGCTACTCTTAAGTTCAGGGAAAATCTGACTCAGCCGGCTACTTCTTCTATTACTGATACTTCGCTCCAGGTAGTTAATCTGACATACAAAGATGCGGATGGAGTTGAGCATCTGGCTTATGTTCCTATTTCTGATGATTATACTGTTACTATTCCAAATAATGATGGAACAAGTATCAGATACGAAGGTTCATTTAAGGGAACAGAGGGTACATCTGGAATTTATAATATTACAGGTACTTTGGTAGATGCTGACGGCAATGATACTAATACTAAATATACTTTTAAGGTGACAACGGATGGTGCTGTTTCTGAGATGTCAGATACAGTTGCTGAGGCTGTGGCTCAGTTGGATACAAGAAGTATTTCGACTATGGCTTTTTCTGACGGAACTGATTCGTCTACAACTATTCCTCTTTTGGATTCAATTGGGCAGCAGTACACAATCAATTATTCAGGCAGCACGACCAAGTCTATTACAGTTAATAGTGATGGAACTTTTACCTTCAGAAGTGTGCTCTCAAGCGATGCAACCAGCACATATCCTCTTGGTGTAAAGGATGCAAATGGCAATATTGTAGCCGGAAAGCTGGATGACAGCGGCAATATTGTTACTGTTGATGACGATGGCAATGCTGTTACTACTTATAATTCAATGGATACAACTACCGTGATCCAGGTTACTTCCAATGGTAGTGTGCATTCATCTTATACTGAGTATTCAATAGATGTAGCACCGGACAATATTATCTACAGTACTACCAGTGAGGCTCAGATTGACAAGTATTATACAGCTCTTAGCAATAATACTACTTCTATAGTGTTTAATGCGGATACCGGAGAGCTGCTGATCAGTGATGATCTTAAGAACAGGCTTTCGTCCCTGAAGGCGGTGGGCAATGCTCAGAGTATCGATGTTATATATGATAAGAAGGAGTGGGAAAAAGGTGATATCAGGCCACAGAACCTTTTTGCCTGCGTGGATGCTGAGAATATCATCTACAATGGTGGATGCTCTGCAAGCAATATGGCTTATGATGTGGGCTACAACCAGACTATCGTTGTAAATACTACAGCAGATGCTGTTTTTACTACTGATGTAAAAAGGAATGTTGAGGATCTGCAGAATATTATGGATAAGATCAATCAGTTGAATACTGTTATCAATACTCTTACTGATAAGCTGAACAGTACAACTGATGAGACTGAACAGGCGCAGATCCAGACTGAGATAGATGCTTCCCAGAAGGCATACAATTATCTTAGAGAGCAGATTCAGGAGGCTTTTGAAAACAAGATCACAAGTATTCAGAAGGCCCTTGATACAGCTAATATAGCGGTTACTGATAACGGAACAAGATCCAAGAGATTGTCACTTATTCAAAAGAGGCTTCAGTCACAGAGTACAACATTTAAGACTTTGCAGTCCCAGAATGAGGATTCTGATATGGCGGAAGTTGCAACTCAGCTTACTACAGCTCAGCTTACCTATCAGGCTTCTCTAATGGCAACGGCTAAGGTGGCACAGACAACATTACTTAATTATTTATAAAGGAGATGATTTTTTTAGTAAACGTTTTTGCGATAGCGGAGCTATACGAAAAAACGCATTATTAAGGATTGATATTGCGTTAGATAAACGTTATAATATTATTAGTGACAATGGAGGCCACGAAATGAGACTAACGACAAGAATTTTTGGAGAAATTGAAGTAGATGATTCCAAAATAATTGAATTTCCTAAAGGAATCATCGGTTTTCCGGACATGACAAGGTTTACCTTGATCCATGATGCGGATAGGGAGTCTAGTACAATCAGATGGTTGCAGTCCATCGATGAACCTAGCTTTGCTTTGCCTGTTTTAGATCCGCTTCTTGTTAAGCCGGGCTATAGCATTCCTATTGATAGAACTGAGATCAGTGATATGTTCCCCCTTAATGAGGAGGACCTGCTGATCCTTGTTACAGTGACTGTGCCTAGCGATCTAAAGAAAATGACTGTTAACTTGAAGGGACCTATTATCATTAATTCTGAAGTGTGCAAGGCTGCTCAGGTTATTATTGATGATGATGAGTATCTTGTTAAGTATCCGATTTATGATTATCTTCAGGAACAGAGAAAAGCTGCAGCAAAATAACTAGTCGTCAAGAGGAAAAGAGGCAAATATGTTAGCATTATCCAGAAAAAAGAATGAGGCTATCATCGTAAATAACGATATTGAGATTACGGTATTGGATATCCGAGGCGACCAGGTAAAGATTGGTATAGCCGCTCCGAAAGAAGTTCCAATTTATCGTAAAGAAGTATATCTACAGATCCAGCAGGAAAATAAGGAATCACAGGAAGCTACAGATGTGGCTGGTGTTGATGAACTTAAGAAGCTCCTTGGCTGATGGATGATGGCAAGTATAAAAAATTAGAGGTTTGTAATCATATGGCAAATAGAGGCATCTCGTATGAGGTGCTTCTTTTTTTATATCATAGGAAATAGCTTTCCTATGATATAAAAAACGCTCCGCTAAGGATGCGCACTCGCGCGATAGGTAATTGTTGCATAAATGTAATTGCCCTTAGCGCGTGGATTTTGCCTAAGGTTGATTGTTCGTGTTTGGAGTTTTATGATATATAGAGGTGTTATTTAAATTACAGGAGAAATATTATGAAGATTAGACTTGCTGATTATGTGGCAGATTTTTTGGTAAAAAAGGGTGTGACAGATGTATTTAGCGTTGTAGGCGGCGGTGCTATGCATCTGAACGATGCTCTTGGTCACAATGACAAATTACACGTCACATATGATCATCATGAGCAGGCTTGCGCTATTGCGGCAGAGAGTTATGCAAGACTTGAGAATAAAATTGCGGCTGTGTGCGTGACCACTGGACCAGGTGGTACTAATGCACTTACAGGTGTGCTTGGAGGATGGCTTGATTCAATTCCGATGTTCATTATAAGTGGTCAGGTCAGATATGATACTACTGCAAGGTATGCGATGCAGTTCACAGACGGCGCGCCTCTTAGGGCAGTTGGAGATCAGGAGTATGATATAGTCAAGTCTGTGGAGCCAATGACTAAGTATGCAGTCATGATCGAAGATCCGGAAGATATACGGTATGCTCTGGAAAAGGCGTGGCACAGGGCTACTACAGGTCGTCCAGGTCCTGTGTGGATTGATATTCCTGTAAATTATCAGGGCGGATATGTTGAAACAGACAATCTTAGAGAATATGATCCATCTGAGGATGATGAATATAATGAGATTCTGCCTCCTGAGGTAGATCAGGTCACTATTGATGCTGTTATTGAGAAGATAAAAAAGGCTGAGAGACCTGTTTTTCACGCTGGATATGGAATAAGGCTTGCAGGCGCATACGATGTATTTAAAAGAGTGTGTGATAAGCTTGGAGTTCCGGTTGTTACATATTGGAATGCAGTTGATCTGATGGAAAACAATGATCCATTGTATGTTGGCAGAGCTGGAAACATGGGTGACAGGCCAGGTAACTGGGCTATTCAGAATGCAGATCTGATCCTGGCTGTGGGCACACGTATTTCGATCAGGCAGGTTGGATATAATTGGAAGACTTGGGCTCGTGCGGCTGAAGTTATCATGGTTGATGTGGATAGGGCTGAGCTTAAGAAACCGACTCTCCATGTTGAGATGCCAGTCTGGGCTGATGCAAAAGATTTTTTGACTAAGTTGGATGGTGCGCTGGATGCAAAAGAAAGTGCTGGCAGAAACTATTTTACTGATTGTGATAAGTGGCGTGATACATGCCTTAACTGGAGGGAGAAATATCCGGTTGTAAGAAAAGAGCAGATGGCTGGCGGAGCAGAGTATGCCAATGTTTATGCATTTATCAAGAAGCTCAGTTCCAGTCTTCCTGATAACAGTCTGACAGCTGTATCTAACGGCGCATGTTGTGTAGTTGGTAATCAGGCTTATGAAATCCAGAAGGGCAGCAGATTTATCATTAATAGTGCTGTAGCCAGCATGGGATATGGACTTCCGGCTGCTATTGGCCTGTGTGTTGCTGCTGGTAAGAGAGATACGATATGTCTTGAAGGTGATGGCAGTATCATGATGAACCTTCAGGAATTGCAGACTGTTTTGACCAATAAGCTCCCGATCAAGTTGTTTTTGATAAATAATCAGGGATATCATTCAATAAGACTTACTCAGAACAATCTTTTTAAAGATAAGTGTAAGATTGGTATCGGACCGGAATCCGGAGATCTGTCATTCCCTGAGTTTGAGAAGCTGGCCAAGGCTTTTGGTTACGATTATTATTCTATTCATAAGAATGAAGAGATAGATGATGTTGTGGCTAAAGTCCTTGCGGTTGACGGTCCTGTTTTTTGCGAAGTATTTACTGATACTGCTCAGGTATGGGAGCCAAAGAGCAGTACTAAGAGGCTTGAAGATGGTACACTTGTGAGTCCTCCACTGGAAGATCTGGCACCATTTTTACCTAGAGAAGAACTTAAAGATCTGATGATCATTGATCTGCTTGATAATGAATAAAAATAAACCTCCAATGACCTGTGAAGATGTGGTCGTTGGAGGTTTTAATTCGGATAATTTTTTTTTTTTTAACAGTAATAATTGAACATCATTCCTGAGTACTCACTGGTAATGTAAGGAGATGGTGTATCGTTGCTGTCAGGATTCTTGTAATTGACTACCGGTCTGTCTACGTATTTCATAGGATCGATAGATATTGACTTGGTCTTGTCTATCAGTGTATCTGAGAATTTGTTCAGCGGATCGATGATCTCGTCTGAGCGTCCTTCAGATGCCAACTGGGATACTTTGTCATTATCTATTATGATCCTGGCTTTTTCATCTATTGAAAGACCTTTTGCCTCAAGTGCTCCAAGATCATGCAGAGCCAGTGCTCTGATCTCAGAAATGAGTCTCTTGGAATTAAAGGTTGAATCATCTATGGCAGAAGCGTTTGTTATAAAATCATTGTAGCTGTCTGTAAGTGCATGGATCCTGTCTGAAAGTGATTCGCCGTCAGTTTTGACGCCGACCTGGATCTGATTATCAGATATATTTTTAAGAAGGATCTCGTATTCATTACTAACAGTAAAATGATTGGCTATAGATACACGTTCTGTACCATTGAGAGTAAAGTGTGCATTTGTAGCATTCTGTGTAATGTTGTTCAGGCCAAGGTAATTAACGGTTCCTTTATTGCTATTTGAACTGTCAACCTCAGAAATATCAAACTGCTGATTCTGACCCATTGGAAGTCCTGTCTGGGCTGATTGTATTTCGATTGCAGTCTTGTTGGCATCCTCAGAAATGCCCACCACCAGACCAATATTGGCTTTGTTGATAAGTCTGGCAATCTTATTCTGAAGTTCAAGGTTGGAGTCGTTCTTATTTATAGAGTACTGGAACTCGTAATCCTGATTACCTGTTCTTATATCAAAAGAGTAAGTTCCTTCAGGAAGGCTTACTTTTGAATCACTATTTAAATATGAACCAACGTTGATCTGTCTGTCTGCAAGCTGAGATACGCTGATCTCAAATGAAGTCGGCTCATAATCGGGATCATTGGAACCGATATAGTTAGCTTCTACAGAATCAGGATCTGACGTAAATGCTGATTTTCTTGAAAGAGGACTAGTTTCGGTCTCGCCTTTCATATTTATGATATGCCCCTGAAGCTTTCTGGCATACTCTTTAACACCCACAGCTTCAGCCTGAGCGTTTGTATCATTGGTTAACAGATAAAGAGGGGATTCTTTGTTGAGCTTGGCTATATTTTGTCGAACGTTCTTCAGCTCACTCTTTTTATGAGTGTCAGCCTTGGTAACGTCTGTAGACATATATGTAGATAGAAAATTATTATACGCGCTATCAAGTATAAGCTTTGACATATGCAGCCCCTCCTTTCTTCCATGATACAGTGCTGAAAAAACTTTTCTACCAATCCATTGGTATTATATTGCACTGGGGCATACTCAGCCATCTTTTCACTATCAATGTAGCATGAAAGAATGAAAAAAACAATCATAAAAAACATCAATTTGATGAAAAAAACATAAAAAATGATTAAAGAATAAATAAAAATGATTAATCATATTTCGGATCAGGAATGATGAAAAATCATATATTAATATGAAGGATAAACGTAGAATCAAATATAATAAGTGAAATAAAGAAAATGTTATCAATATAAAAATAATAATATTTTTCAGTAGTGATAATTCACGCGCAAGGTGAAGGCACAAGAAAAAATTGTAAAAGTGTGAATAATGTGATAAAAATTGTTGTGAAAAATAAAAAAAATTCATTGACGAGAAATATTGACTATGTTATATTTGATAAGCGACATAAGTTTTACGTCTTTTTTTTATGCAAAAAAATAATTAGTATAGCGCTTAAGAAAATCGCGCGGAGGTGAATAATGCGTACAAGAATTACACTGGCATGCACAGAGTGCAAAAACCGTAACTATGATACAACAAAGGATAAGAAGACTCATCCTGATAGAATGGAAATCAACAAGTACTGCCCATTCTGCAGAAAGCATACATTACACAAAGAGACAAAGTAATTTCATCTGATTAATCCGGAAGGAGTCTAATGCTATGGCAGAGACAAAAGTAGAAAAGAAAGCTAAGTCAAATAAGGTAGCTGATTTCTTTTTAGGTGTTGCTGCAGAATTTACAAAGATCATGTGGCCTAAGAGAGATGATGTTATCAAGCAGACAAGCGTTGTCGTTGTTCTTACAATGATCGTTTGTGCTGTAATTGCTATTCTTGATGCCGCTTTTGGAGCAGGAATGAATTTCCTGACTTCACTTTGATTTTAAGGAGAGTATATGTCAGAAGAGATGGAAAAGGATATGGCTGGAATGGACGAGAAGCCTGATGCAGCAGAAATGGCTGAAACAGGAAATAAAGCCCATTGGTATGTTGTTCATACATATTCAGGATATGAGAACAAGGTAAAGGCTAATCTTGAGAAGACTATTGAAAACAGACATCTTGAAGATCAGATTCTTGAAGTTCGAGTTCCTTTACAGGATGTTGTAGAGGTTAAGAATGGCGCACGCAAGAACGTTCAGAGAAAAATGTTCCCAGGTTATGTACTTGTAAACATGGATATGAACGATGAAACTTGGTATGTTGTCAGAAATACTCGTGGCGTAACAGGATTTGTTGGTCCGGGAAGTAAGCCTGTACCACTTTCTGATGCAGAGATCAAGCCACTCGGAATCAAGACAGAAAATATGTCTATTGATTTTGGTGTAGGTGATGAGATTGCAGTAGTAGCAGGTGTTTGGAAAGATACAGCTGGTTATGTTCAGAAGATTGACTTCAATAAACAGACAGCTACTATCAATGTTGATTTGTTTGGACGTGAAACACCAGTTGAAATTAGTTTCGCTGAAGTACGTCGTATTGACAAATAATATTTGAATCTATGATTCGAATGTATATTATGATGCTTGCATCTTAATATAGAACGGCTCTATTGAGTCGTGTGCCGTAACAACGGCCGAAGTCACTGGAGTGGGAGCACATCTCCATTTATATTAGGAGTATTAGTGCGCCGACCACATATTTACAGGAGGGCTTTAAAATGGCCAAGAAAGTAGAAGGATACATTAAGTTACAGATTCAGGCTGGAAAAGCAACACCAGCACCACCTGTTGGACCAGCACTCGGTCAGCATGGTGTTAACATCGTTGAATTCACAAAGCAGTTCAACGCTCAGACAGCAGATAAGGGTGATCTTATTATCCCTGTTGTCATCACTGTTTATGCAGACAGAAGTTTCACATTCATCACAAAGACTCCACCTGCAGCAGTACTTCTTAAGAAGGCTTGCAACTTAAAGAAGGCTTCAGGAGTACCTAACAAGCAGAAGGTTGCTACAATTTCTAAAGATAAGATCAAGGAAATTGCAGAGATGAAGATGCCAGATCTTAATGCTGTTGATCTTGAAGGCGCTATGAGCATGATCGCTGGAACAGCACGTAGTATGGGTATCGTAGTAGAAGACTAATTGGAGGAAGAGTAGATGAAGCACGGAAAGAAATATTTAGAAGCTGCTAAACTTATCGATAAGACTCAGCAGTACGAAGCTGCAGAAGCTATTTCTCTTGTTAAGAAGTCAGCTACTGCTAAATTTGATGAAACTGTAGAATTACATATCAGAACAGGTTGTGACTCACGTCATGCTGATCAGCAGATCAGAGGCGCTGTTGTTCTTCCTAACGGAACAGGTAAAACTGTTAAGGTTCTGGTATTTGCAAAGGGAACAAAGCTTGATGAAGCACAGGCTGCTGGCGCTGATTATGTTGGCGGCGAAGAACTCATTCCAAAGATCCAGAATGAAGGATGGCTTGATTTTGACGTTGTAGTAGCTACACCTGATATGATGGGTGTTGTTGGTCGTCTTGGTAAGGTACTTGGTCCTAAGGGACTTATGCCAAACCCAAAGGCTGGTACAGTTACTATGGATGTTACAAAGGCTATCAACGATATCAAAGCTGGTAAGATTGAGTACAGACTTGATAAAGCTAATATCATCCACGTTCCAGTTGGAAAGGCTTCTTTCACAGAAGAGCAGCTTGAGCAGAACTTCAACGCTCTTATGGAAGCTATTGTTAAGGCTAAGCCTTCATCAGTTAAAGGTCAGTACCTCAAGAGCATCACTCTTGCAACAACAATGGGTCCTGGCGTAAAGCTGGTTGCTAACAAGTATTGATTAATACTGTAACTAATGAGTGTCAGAGTAGAAATACTCTGGCACTTTTCTTTTTTAGTACACTTGTAACTCTATATTTAAAAAGCTAAAATAAATAAGTATGGATAACAAAGTTGGCGGGAAAAAGAAAAAATTAAATAAAAAAACCGTGAATAGGCGAAAGAATAGACGTAGTAATGACAGCGTTATGAGAGCTATTTCACTATTTTTTACTACATTGATGGTAGTTGTATCTCTTGGAATTCTGTTTCTTATTGTATTTGGGATAGTCAAGGAAAGTATTTTCCAACATAATGATAACGATTCTGTTCCACAATATACAAAATCTAATCCACCAGGAAATATGGTACAAGTTTCGCCACTTGGATCACAGGCTGAAACTGAGATAGAATCATCTGGAACTGTTTCTGATACGGATGAATTGGTTGAAACTGACGAATATACTTATGTTATTGATGTTGATTCTGATGATTCTATAACAATGGGGTTTGCAGGAGATATTCTGTTTGATCCTAATTATGCAATCATGAATAGCATTAGAAAAAATGGTGGAATCAGCTCTGTTATAGATAGCAATCTCATGGATATGATGAATTCAGTTGATGTGATGATGCTAAATAATGAATTCTCGTATTCTGATAGAGGCACACCTACCGAGGGAAAAACCTATACTTTTAGAGCTGATCCGAGTAGCGCTTCAATGTTGAATGAGATGGGTGTTGATATTGTGTCGATTGCTAATAATCATGCATATGATTACGGCGAAACAGCATTTTTGGATACAATGTCAACTTTGAAAAATTATGGGATTGCATATTCTGGAGGCGGTAATAATATTGATGAGGCTTCTCATCCGATATATTATATTGCAGACAACGGCATTAAGGTTGCGATTATATCAGCTACACAGATTGAGCGATTAGAGAATCCAGATACAAAAGGAGCTACAGAGAGTTCTGCTGGTGTATTCAGATGTCTGGATGATTCCTTATTATTGGAAAGGGTCGAAGAAGCCAAAGCTCAAGATGCTTTCGTTATTGTTTTTATACATTGGGGAACTGAGAATCAGACTGATATTGATTGGTGGCAGGAAAAACAGGCGGCAGAAATAAGTGATGCCGGAGCGGATCTAATTATTGGCTGCCATCCACATATCTTGCAGAAAGTTGGCTATGTTAATGATACGCCTGTAGTTTATAGTCTTGGCAATTACCTTTTTAATTCTAAAACCCTGGATACTTGTATGATATATACTACAATATATGGAGATGGCACAGCTGAGCTGCGCTTTGTTCCGGCGATTCAGAGTGGTTGTACATTGAATATGGCAACAGGTGATGAATATTTAAGAATTATCAATTATATGAACGCTATTTCTGATACAGCTGTAATAGATGGTAATGGGATTATTAGTTCAAAATAGATACAAGCCTGATATATACGGTTTTAGTCATGCTGTAGCATTTTTTGATAAAAAATAATTCGAAAAATTAAAAATATAAGTTGACATTAATCGATTACTGTTTTAATATAGTAAAGGTCGTTTGACCAGCCGAAGACAGCAGGTGTCTTTTAAAGACATAATGTGTAAACGCCTGCCGAGGAAAAGCATTTAGACTTTTTAGCCTCGCGTGTTTTCGTGAGGCTTTTTTTCGGCGGTAAATTCTATAAGGAGGTAAGAAAATGGCAAAGGTTGAATTAAAACAGCCAGTAGTTGCTGAAATCTCAGAGAAGATTGATGGCGCTCAGGCAGTCGTACTTGTAGATCACCGCGGACTCACTGTTGCACAGGATACAGAGCTTCGTAAGGCTCTTCGTGCAGAGGGAGTTACATATAAGGTTTATAAGAATACGATGATGAATTTCGCATTTGCAGGAACAGATTTTGAGCAGATGAAAGATCTTCTCAACGGACCTAGTGCAATGGCAGTATCAAAGGATGATCCAGCTGCACCAGCTCGTGTTCTTTACAAATTTGCGAAGACTGCAGATAAGCTTGAAATTAAGGGCGGTGTTGTAGAAGGAAAGTTCTATGATGCTAAGGGTCTTAGCGAAATCGCTGAAATCCCTTCAAGAGAAGTTCTTCTTTCAAGATTGCTTGGTTCTATGCAGTCACCTATTGCAAACTTCGCACGTGTTATCAATCAGATCGCTGAGAAGAATGCAGATGGCGCTCCAGTAGAGGAAGCACCAGCAGAAACAGCTGAAGCTCCAGTAGCAGAAGCAGCTGAGACAACAGCAGAGTAATTATAACAAATAAAATTGAAATTATACTTAATGGAGGTATATTATAATGGCTAAGTTATCAAATCAGGAAATTATCGACGCTATTAAAGAGTTAACAGTATTAGAGCTTAACGATCTTGTAAAGGCTTGTGAGGAAGAGTTCGGCGTATCAGCAGCAGCTGGTGTTGTTGTAGCTGGTCCTGCAGCAGGCGGTGCAGCAGAAGAAGAGAAGACAGAGTTCAACGTAGAGCTTACAGAAGTTGGTCCTAACAAGGTTAAGGTTATCAAGGTTGTTCGTGAGCTTACAGGTCTTGGTCTGAAGGAAGCTAAGGATCTTGTAGACAACGCTCCTAAGATGATCAAGGAGAACGCTTCTAAGGCAGAAGCTGATGATATCAAGGCTAAGGTTGAAGCTGAAGGCGCTAAGGTTACTCTTAAGTAATTTGACCTTTAAGGTATCGATTAGTTAGTTGATTATATTTTTGGCTCAGGCAGTTTACTGTCTGAGCCATTGATATTCATAAAAATTCTTTTTAGATTCTTTATTATCAAAGCTGTTTGTGCAAGATAATATCATATCTTTTCAAAAAATAAATAAAAATAAAAAAACATATTGACAGCACCGATCACTTGTCGTACAATGGATAATGCACTATTGTGGAGTGGTGGGCTTTTTGCGCTCTTTTTTACGCAAAGCCGCGTCGCGCCTTAAAAATAATTAAGAACGGGGTGAATGTCAATGGAAAAAAACAGATTACATCCTACTGGGTCAGGCAGAAGCGTTCGTATGAGTTTCCAGCGCCAGAAGGAAGTCCTGGAGATGCCTAACCTGATTGAGGTTCAGAAGAACTCTTATCAGTGGTTTCTCGATGAAGGCTTGAAAGAAGTCTTTGACGATATCTCTCCTATTGAGGATTATAGCGGAAAGCTTAGTCTTGAATTTGTTGACTTTAAGCTTTGCGAAGAAGAGATGGATAAAAACAAGAATACCATCGAGAAATGTAAGGAAAGAGATGCTACTTTTGCAGCACCTTTGAAGGTAAAAGTACGCCTTCATAACAAGGAAAAAGATGAGATTACTGAACATGAGATATTCATGGGCGATCTTCCTCTTATGACAGCAACTGGTACTTTTGTAATAAATGGCGCTGAAAGAGTAATCGTCAGCCAGTTGGTTCGTTCACCCGGTATATATTATGATATTACCTTTGATAAGATTGGTAAAAAGCTTATAGCATGTACAGTTATTCCTAACCGTGGTGCTTGGCTTGAGTATGAGACAGACTCTAACGATGTTTTCTATGTAAGAGTAGATAGAACTCGTAAGGTTCCTGTTACTGTTCTTATCAGAGCTCTTGGTATTGGAACAAATGAGGAGATTCTCGATCTCTTTGGTGATGAGCCTAAGATTCAGGGAAGTTTCTCTAAGGATCCATCAACAGATTACCAGAGTGGTCTTCTTGAACTTTATAAAAAGATCCGTCCAGGTGAGCCTCTTAGCGTTGAAAGCGCAGAGAGTCTTATTAATGCTATGTTCTTTGATGCTAGACGTTATGATCTTGCTAAAGTTGGTAGATATAAATTTAATAAGAAATTACATTTTAAGAATCGTATTTGTGGACATATCCTTGCAGAGGATGTTGTTGATGAGTCAACAGGTGAGATGATCGCAGCAGCTGGTACTAAGGTTGACCGCGCTCTTGCTACAGAGATTCAGAATGCAGCTATTCCTTATGTAATGCTTCAGACTGAAGAGAGAAATATTAAAGTTCTTTCTAACCTTATGGTAGATATTACAAGTTTTGTAGATTGCAATCCAGAAGAACTTGGCATTACAGAGGATGTTTATTATCCAGTTCTTAAAGAAATCATAGATGAATATGCTCAGAAGGGTGATCCTGAAGAGTTTGCAGAAGCTATTAAGAAGAATGTAAACAGACTTATTCCTAAGCACATTACTAAGGAAGATATTTTAGCTTCTATTAACTACAATATGCATCTTGAATATGGTGTAGGTAATGATGACGATATCGATCACTTGGGTAACAGACGTATCAGATGCGTAGGCGAATTGTTACAGAACCAGTATCGTATTGGTTTATCAAGACTTGAGAGAGTTGTTCGTGAGCGTATG
Organism: Butyrivibrio sp.; assembly: GCA_015056495.1. Classification (GTDB taxonomy): domain Bacteria; phylum Bacillota; class Clostridia; order Lachnospirales; family Lachnospiraceae; genus Butyrivibrio. Next base: position 36,175 of record SVGC01000020.1, on the reverse strand, counting down.
ACTACTCATGACGTTGAAGAAGTATCTCCTCAGTCATTGATCAACATCAAGCCTGTACAGGCAGCTGTTAAAGAATTCTTCGGATCTTCACAGTTGTCACAGTTCATGGATCAGAACAACCCACTTGGTGAGTTGACACATAAGAGACGTCTTTCAGCACTTGGTCCTGGTGGTCTTTCAAGAGATCGTGCCGGATTCGAGGTTCGAGACGTACACTATACACACTATGGACGTATGTGCCCTATCGAGACACCTGAAGGTCCTAACATCGGTCTTATTAACTCACTTGCTAGTTACGCTAGAGTAAATGAGTATGGATTTGTTGAAGCTCCATATCGTAAGGTTGATCAGAGTGATCCACAGAATCCTCGTGTAACAGATGAGGTTGAATACCTTACAGCTGATGAAGAAGATAATTATCATGTAGCTCAGGCTAATACACCACTTGATGCTGAAGGACATTTCCTTAAGTCAACTGCTTCTGGACGTTTCAGAGCTGAGACTTCTGAATATCCTAAGACAGCTTTTGAATACATGGATGTATCTCCTAGAATGGTATTCTCAGTTGCTACAGCACTTATTCCTTTCCTTGAGAACGACGATGCTAACCGAGCTCTGATGGGATCAAACATGCAGCGTCAGGCGGTTCCTCTTCTTACTACAGATGCTCCTGCAGTAGGTACAGGTATGGAAAGAAAAGCTGCAGTTGACTCAGGTGTTTGTGTTGTTGCTCCTAAGGCTGGAACAATTGATTTTGTTGATTCTAAGCTTATAAAGATGACATATGATGATGGAGAAAAGGAAGAGTTCCATCTTTCTAAGTTCCAGAGATCAAACCAGAGTAACTGCTACAACCAGAGGCCTATCGTATTTACTGGTGATCATGTAGAAGCTGGACAGGTTATTGCCGATGGTCCATCTACATATCAGGGTGAACTTGGTCTTGGTAAGAACCCATTGATCGGTTTCATGACATGGGAAGGTTACAACTACGAAGATGCTGTTCTTCTTTCAGAGCGACTTGTTCGTGATGATGTTTATACATCAGTTCATATTGAAGAATATGAAGCAGAAGCTCGTGAGACAAAGCTTGGACCAGAAGAAATCACTCGCGATGTACCAGGTGTTGGTGATGATGCACTTAAGGATCTTGATGACCGTGGTATTATCCGTGTTGGTGCTGAGGTTCGTGCCGGAGATATCCTTGTTGGTAAGGTAACTCCAAAGGGTGAAACAGAGCTTACAGCTGAAGAAAGACTTTTGAGAGCTATTTTTGGTGAGAAGGCTAGAGAAGTTCGTGATACATCTCTTAAGGTTCCTCACGGTGAATATGGTATCGTTGTTGATGCAAAGGTATTCACAAGAGAAAATGGCGATGAACTTTCACCTGGTGTAAATCAGGCAGTTCGTATTTATATTGCACAGAAGAGAAAAATTTCCGTTGGTGATAAGATGGCCGGACGTCACGGTAACAAGGGTGTCGTTTCAAGAGTACTTCCTATCGAAGATATGCCATATCTTCCAAATGGTAGACCACTTGATATCGTTCTTAATCCTCTGGGCGTGCCTTCACGTATGAATATCGGACAGGTCCTTGAGATTCACCTTTCTCTTGCTGCTAAGGCACTTGGATTTAATATTGCTACACCAATTTTTGATGGAGCAAACGAGAAAGATATTGCTGATACTCTTACAATGGCTAACGATTATGTTAATACTTCATGGGAAGAGTTTGAGGCTAAGTATAAAGATTTCGTAGATCCAGATATTATGAAGTATCTGTATGATAACAGAGATCACAGAGAACTTTGGAAGGGTGTACCTATCCATACTGATGGAAAAGTTCAGCTTCGTGATGGACGTACAGGTCAGAAGTTTGATAGTCTAACAACTATCGGACACATGCATTACCTGAAACTGCACCACTTGGTAGATGATAAGATCCATGCTCGTTCAACTGGTCCTTACTCTCTCGTAACACAGCAGCCTCTGGGTGGTAAAGCTCAGTTCGGTGGACAGCGTTTCGGAGAAATGGAAGTTTGGGCACTGGAAGCTTACGGTGCTGCTTATACACTTCAGGAAATCCTGACAGTTAAGTCTGATGACGTTGTAGGACGTGTTAAGACATATGAAGCCATCATTAAGGGTGATAATATACCTGAACCAGGTGTACCTGAATCATTCAAGGTATTACTGAAAGAATTACAGTCACTTGGTCTGGATGTAAGAGTGCTTCGTGAGGATAATACAGAGGTTGAGATCATGGAGACTGTAGATTATACAGATTCTGGCGACTATCGCATTGAAATGGAAGGCGAAGGCGCTCGTGATTATGACCAGGAATCTTTTGAAGCTAATGGTTATAGCAGACAGAAGTTTGATGATAGCGGAGAACTTGTTGCAGACTCAGAAGATAGTGAAGAGTATGACGACAATGCAGATTTCGACGAAGATTCATCTGATGAAGAGTAATTATCGATTAAACTTAGAGAAAAGAGGTTACGAATGTCTGATTCAACAATGAATAAAGCAATAAATGAAGCTTCAAGTGGTAGAAGTACAATTCAGCAGCCGGTTTACCAGCCAATGACATTTGATGCTATTAAAATTCGTCTGGCATCTCCAGAGAAGATCAGAGAATGGTCTCATGGTGAAGTATTAAAGCCAGAGACAATCAACTATAGAACACTTAAACCAGAAAGAGATGGTCTTTTCTGCGAAAAGATTTTTGGACCAACTAAAGACTGGGAGTGTCACTGTGGTAAATATAAGAAAATCAGATATAAAGGCGTTGTCTGCGATCGTTGTGGCGTAGAAGTGACTAAGTCAAGCGTACGTAGAGAGCGTATGGGACACATCGAGCTTGCTGCTCCTGTATCTCATATTTGGTACTTCAAGGGTATCCCATCTCGTATGGGACTTATCCTTGACCTTTCACCAAGAGTATTGGAAAAGGTATTATATTTTGCTTCATACATAGTACTTGATCCAGGTGAAACAAACCTTGAATACAAGCAGGTTTTATCTGAGAAAGAGTATCAGGATGCAAGAGATGAATGGGGAAACAGATTCCGTGCAGGAATGGGCGCTGAGTCTATTAAGGAACTTCTCCAGGCTATCGATCTTGAAGCTGAGTATAAAGAGTTGAAAGAAGGTCTTGATACATCTAGCGGACAGAAGAGAGCTAGAATAATCAAGAGACTTGAAGTTGTAGAATCATTTAGAGAATCTGGAAATGATCCTTCTTGGATGGTAATGGATTGTATTCCAGTTATCCCACCAGATCTGAGACCTATGGTACAGCTTGATGGTGGAAGATTTGCAACATCAGATCTTAATGATCTGTATAGAAGAATTATCAATAGAAATAACCGTCTTAAGAGACTGTTGGATCTTGGAGCACCAGACATTATCGTTCGTAACGAGAAGAGAATGCTTCAGGAAGCTGTAGATGCTCTTATTGATAATGGTAGACGTGGCAGACCTGTAACAGGACCTGGTAACAGAGCACTTAAGTCTCTGTCAGACATGCTTAAAGGTAAGGGCGGTCGTTTCCGTCAGAACCTTCTTGGTAAGCGTGTTGACTATTCAGGACGTTCAGTTATCGTAGTAGGACCAGAACTTAAGATTTATCAGTGTGGTCTTCCTAAGGAAATGGCTATTGAATTGTTCAAGCCTTTCGTTATGAAAGAACTTGTTTCAAGAGGCATTTCTCAGAATATTAAGAATGCAAAGAAACTTGTAGAGAGATTAGACGATCAGGTATGGGATGTACTTGAAGATGTTATTAAAGAGCATCCTGTTATGTTGAACCGTGCTCCTACACTTCACAGACTTGGTATTCAGGCATTTGAGCCTATTCTTGTAGAAGGTAAAGCTATTAAGCTTCATCCTCTTGCATGTACACCTTTCAACGCTGACTTTGATGGTGACCAGATGGCTGTACACCTTCCTCTGTCAGTTGAAGCTCAGGCAGAATGTCGATTCCTTATGCTGTCAACTAACAACTTGTTGAAACCTTCAGATGGTGGTCCAGTTAACGTCCCTTCACAGGATATGGTCCTTGGTATTTACTATCTGACACAGGAGAGACCTGGTGCTCTTGGTGAAGGTAAGGCATTCAAGAATGTCGATGAGGCAGTTCTTGCATATGAGAATGGATACATTACTCTTCAGACAAGAATTAAAGTCAGAATGACTAAGAAGACAGCTGATGGCGAAGAAGTAACAGGTATTGTTGAATCAACACTTGGTAGATTCTTATTTAATGAGATCATTCCTCAGGATATAGGATTTGTTGATAGAACAAACCCAGAAAACTTCATGAAGCTTGAAGTTGATTTCATGGTTGGTAAGAAACAGCTTAAACAGATCATTGAAAAGATAATAAATACACACGGAACATTCGGTGCTGCAGAAGTTCTTGATTACATCAAGGCTACTGGTTATCATTATTCAACCCGTGCAGCTATGACTGTTTCAATTTCAGATATGACAGTGCCACCTCAGAAGCAGGAAATGCTTGATAAGGCACAGGCAACTGTTGATAAGATCTCTGCTAACTATAGACGTGGTCTTATTACTGATGAAGAGCGTTATCGTGCAGTTATTGATACATGGATGGCTACCGATAAAGAGCTTACAGAGACACTGCTTGCAGGTCTTGATAAGTATAACAATATTTACATGATGGCCGATTCCGGTGCCCGTGGTTCTAACCAGCAGATCAAACAGCTGGCTGGTATGCGTGGACTTATGGCTGATACAACAGGTCGTACAATCGAACTTCCTATCAAGTCAAACTTCCGTGAAGGTCTTGACGTATTGGAATACTTCATGTCAGCGCATGGTGCTCGTAAGGGTCTGTCAGATACAGCTCTTCGTACAGCCGATTCAGGTTACCTTACACGTCGAATGGTTGATGTATCTCAGGAACTTATTATCCGTGAGATCGATTGTTCAGCTGGTAAGGCTACAATTCCTGGAATGACTGTTAAAGCATTTATGGATGGTAAGGAAACAATCGAACCATTAAAGGATAGAATTACAGGAAGATATTCTTGTGAAGATATCAAAGACAAGGACGGAAACGTCATTGTTAAGAAGAACCACATGATAACACCTAGCAGAGCTGAGAAAGTTCTTTCAATTGGTGTTAATGCTAAAGGACAGCCTATAGATGCAGTAAAGATCCGTACTATTCTTACTTGCCGTTCACACGTTGGTATTTGTGCTAAATGTTACGGTGCTAACATGGCTACTGGTGAAGCAGTACAGGTAGGTGAGGCAGTTGGTATTATCGCAGCTCAGTCAATCGGTGAGCCTGGTACACAGCTTACTATGAGAACATTCCATACTGGTGGTGTTGCCGGTGGCGATATTACACAGGGTCTTCCTCGTGTAGAAGAGTTGTTTGAAGCAAGAAAACCTAAGGGACTTGCAATCATTTCTGAGCTTGATGGTACAGTAACTATCAAGGATACAAAGAAAAAGCGTGAAGTTATCGTAACTAACGATGAAACTGGCGAAGCAAAAGCTTACCTTATACCTTATGGTTCACGTATTAAGGTACAGGATGGCGTAACAGTTGAAGCTGGTGATGAGCTTACAGAAGGTTCTGTTAACCCACATGATCTGTTAAAGATTAAGGGAATCAGAGCAGTTCAGGATTATCTCCTTAGAGAGGTTCAGAGAGTTTACCGTCTCCAGGGTGTTGATATCTGTGATAAGCATATCGAAGTAATTGTTCGTCAGATGCTTAAGAAAGTAAGAGTTGATGAAGCTGGTGATACATCATTCCTTCCAGGAACACTTGTTGATGTCTTAGATTTCGAAGATGATAACGAAGCACTTATTTCTGAAGGAAAGAGACCTGCTGAAGGTGTTCAGGTAATTCTTGGTATTACTAAGGCAGCTCTTGCAACTAACTCATTCTTGTCAGCAGCTTCCTTCCAGGAGACAACAAAAGTTCTTACAGATGCTGCTATCAAGGGTAAGGTTGATCCACTTGTTGGTCTTAAGGAAAATGTTATCATTGGTAAACTTATTCCTGCTGGTACAGGTATGAAGAGATATCGTGGTACAGCTCTTAATACTGACGCAAATTTCAAAGATCCTGACAAACTTATTCTGAATAAGAGAAAGTTTGATGATTACGTTGATGCTATTGATGATAACGATGAATTCATAGTTCAGGATGATGAAGACTAATAAATATTTTAGTTGACAATAAAATTAGTTGTATTTATACTATGTAATTGTGTGCTTATAATCGGACAGGTATACTATACCTGTTCGATTGTGAGCGTTATAAGATTTATTTTATTTCGTTGATAAATAAGAGCTTTTTATCTCAGAAAAGACCTTATTTCATCATATATAAATTGTTTTTTTATTAATACAGGAGGTGAACAGAATGCCAACATTTAACCAGTTAGTTAGAAAAGGACGTCAGACATCCGTTAAGAAGTCTACGGCACCTGCACTTCAGAAGGGCTTCAACTCATTACATAAGAAGGCTACTGAAACTGCATCACCGCAGAAGAGAGGTGTCTGCACAGCTGTTAAGACAGCAACTCCTAAAAAGCCTAACTCTGCTCTGAGAAAAATCGCCAGAGTACGTCTTTCTAACGGTATTGAAGTAACAAGCTATATCCCTGGTGAAGGTCACAACCTTCAGGAGCACAGCGTTGTTCTTATCCGTGGTGGAAGAGTTAAGGATCTGCCTGGTACAAGATACCACATCATCAGAGGTACTCTTGATACAGCAGGTGTTGCCGACAGGAAACAGGCTCGTTCTAAATACGGAGCTAAGAGACCTAAGGCTTCTAAGTAATTAGTAGTTATTAACAGTTAAATTGATCTAATTTTTTTAAGTGTTGGGATTCTATTTATATATAAGAAGTAGGGTGTTATAAGAGACATCTGTTCGGATTTTATTAAGTTAGAAAACCGCACGTACACTAAATTAGTGAGTACCGATGATCTATAGTAAGCAAGGTAGAGAAAAGCTTCTGAGATGGCTGATTATTTACTATTGCAATTCTAAAGGAGGGAAGAACCGTGCCGCGTAAAGGACATATTCAGAAACGTGACGTATTAGCAGATCCTTTATATGATAATAAGGTTGTTACTAAGCTTATCAACACAGTTATGCTTGATGGTAAGAAGGGTATCGCTCAGAAAATCGTATATGGAGCATTTGCACAGGTAGAAGAGAAGACTGGAAAGCCAGCTCTTGAAGTATTCGAAGGAGCTATGAACAATATCATGCCTGCTCTTGAAGTTAAGGCAAGACGTATCGGTGGTGCTACATATCAGGTACCTATCGAAGTTAGACCAGACAGACGTCAGGCTCTTGCACTTCGTTGGCTTGTAACATTTTCTCGTGCTAGAGGAGAGAAGACAATGATCGACAGACTCTCTGGCGAAATCATGGATGCATATAATAACACAGGTGCATCTGTAAAGAGAAAAGAAGACATGCACAAGATGGCAGAAGCAAACAAGGCATTCTCACACTACAGATTCTAATCTGTTCTATGAGAGAATATTGTTTATTATTTTAAGGAGGAAAAACCTTTGGCTCAGAGACAATACCCATTGGAAAGAACAAGAAACATTGGTATCATGGCGCATATCGATGCTGGTAAGACAACTCTTACAGAGCGTATCTTGTTCTACACAGGTGTTAACTATAAGATTGGTGAGACACATGATGGTACTGCAACTATGGACTACATGGAGCAGGAGCAGGAACGTGGTATCACTATTACATCAGCTGCTACAACTTGCCACTGGACTCTTCAGGAGTATGGTAAGAAAAAGCCAGGTGCTCTTGAGCACCGTCTCAACATCATTGACACTCCTGGACACGTTGACTTCACAGTTGAAGTTGAACGTTCACTTCGAGTTCTTGATGGTGCTGTAGGTGTATTCGATGCCAAGAACGGTGTTGAACCACAGTCTGAGAATGTATGGCGTCAGGCTGATACATATCATGTACCAAGAATTGCATTCATCAACAAGATGGATATTATTGGTGCTAACTTCTTCAAAGACGTTGATATGATTAGAGAACGTCTTGGAAAGAACCCAATTGTTATCAATATTCCTATTGGTGCTGAAGATCAGTATCAGGGACTTATTGATTTGTTTGAAATGAAAGCATACTTCTTCCGCGGCGAAGCTGGACAGGAAGAGGATGTTGAAGAAATCCCAGAAGACCTTAAGGATCTTGCTCAGGAATGGCACGACAAGATGGTTGAACAGATTGCCGAGCTTGATGAAGAGCTTACAATGAAATACCTTGAGGGTGAAGAAATTTCTGTAGATGAACTCAAGGCTGCTCTTAGAAAGGGTACAATTGAGTCATTAGCAGTACCTGTATGTAATGGTACAGCATACAGAAATAAGGGTGTACAGAAGCTGATCGATGCTGTTATCGAATTCCTTCCATCACCTCTTGACATCCCACCTATTGAAGGTGTTGATCTTGATGGTAACCCAGATAGCAGACCAGCAGATGATTCTGCTCCTTTCGCTGCTCTTGCATTCAAGATTATTTCTGATCCATTCGTAGGTAAACTTGGATTCTTCCGTGTTTACTCAGGTGTATGTAAGTCAGGATCTTATGTTCTGAACTCAACAAAGAATAAGAAGGAACGTGTTGGACGTATTCTTCAGATGCATGCTAACAAGCGTCAGGAACTTGATGAAGTATTCTCAGGTGATATTGCCGCTGCAGTAGGTTTCAAGGATACAACAACAGGTGATACAATCTGTGATGAGCAGCATCCTATTATTCTTGAGTCTATGGAATTCCCAGAGCCAGTTATTGAGCTCGCTATTGAGCCAAAGACTAAGGCTGGTCAGCAGAAGCTTGATGAAGCACTTCAGAAGCTTGCTGAAGAAGATCCTACATTCCGTGCTCATACTGATCAGGAAACAGGTCAGACAATTATCGCCGGAATGGGTGAACTTCACCTTGATATTATCGTTGACAGACTTCTTCGTGAATACAAAGTAGAAGCTAACGTTGGTGCACCTCAGGTTGCATACAAGGAAGCATTCACAAAGCCTGTTGATGTTGAAAGTAAGTATGCAAGACAGTCTGGTGGACGTGGTCAGTATGGTCACTGTAAAGTTAGATTCGAGCCTATGGACGCTAACGGAGAAGAACTTTACAAGTTTGATAACGAAGTTGTTGGTGGTGCTATTCCTAAGGAATTCATCCAGCCAATCAGCGATGGTATCGAAGAGGCTATGAAGGCTGGCTCACTTGCTGGATTCCCAGTTGTTGGTATTCATGCAACTGTATACGACGGATCATACCATGAAGTCGATTCTTCAGAAATGGCATTCCACATTGCTGGATCTATGGCATTCAAGGATGCTATGACTAAGGCAGCTCCAGTTCTTCTTGAGCCTATCATGAAGGTTGAAATAACAATGCCAGAAGAGTACATGGGTGATGTTATCGGTGACGTTAACTCTCGTCGTGGACGTATTGAAGGTATGGATGATCTCGGCGGTGGAAAGATCGTTAGAGCATTTGTTCCTCTTGCAGAAATGTTTGGATACGCTACAGACCTTCGTTCTAAGACTCAGGGTCGTGGTAACTACTCAATGTTCTTCGAGAAGTATGAGCCAGTTCCAAAGAACGTACAGGAAAAGGTTATCTCAAGCCTTAAAACAAACTAATCTCTTGTTGGGGATTATTGAAACCTAAATTCAGTATATTGCTTGAATTTATCACGGTTTTCTAATATAATCGAAATAGTCGGTTATAAATAAAGAAGATAATGTTTAAAAAAGACATTTAATTTTTTAAGGAGGACTTTAGAAAATGGCTAAAGCTAAGTTTGACAGAACAAAACCACATGCTAACATTGGTACAATCGGACACGTAGATCATGGTAAGACAACTCTGACAGCTGCTATTACAGCAGTTCTTGCTGATAGAACAGGTTCAGAGGCAGTTCCTTTCGATCAGATCGATAAGGCTCCAGAAGAAAGAGAAAGAGGTATCACAATCAACTCTGCTCACATCGAGTATGAGACTGCAAAGAGACACTATGCTCACGTTGACTGCCCAGGACACGCTGACTATGTAAAGAACATGATCACAGGTGCTGCACAGATGGATGGTTCTATCCTTGTTGTTGCTGCTACTGATGGTGTTATGGCTCAGACAAGAGAGCACGTTCTTCTTGCTCGTCAGGTTGGTGTTCCTTACATCATCGTATTCATGAACAAGTGTGATATGGTAGACGATCCTGAACTTCTTGACCTTGTTGAGATGGAAATCAGAGATCTTCTTACAGAATATGAGTTCCCAGGAGATGATACTCCTATTATCCGTGGATCAGCTCTTAAGGCTCTTGAAGATCCTAAGTCTGAATGGGGTGACAAGATCATGGAACTTATGGATACTGTTGATTCTTATATCCCAGATCCAGAGCGTGATGTTGATAAGCCTTTCCTTATGCCAGTTGAAGATGTATTCACAATCACAGGTCGTGGTACAGTTGCAACAGGTAGAGTAGAAAGAGGTAAGCTTAACCTCAACGACGAAATCGAAATCGTTGGTATCAAGGAAGAGACAGAGAAGTCTGTATGTACTGGTATCGAAATGTTCAGAAAGACTATGGATTTCTGCGAAGCTGGTGATAACGTTGGTCTTCTTCTCCGTGGTATTGATCGTGAAGGCATCCAGAGAGGACAGGTTGTAGCAAAGCCTGGTACAGTTAACTGCCATAAGAAGTTCACAGCTGAGGTTTACGTATTAACAAAGGATGAAGGTGGACGTCATACTCCTTTCTTCAACAACTACAGACCACAGTTCTACTTCAGAACAACAGACGTTACAGGTGTTTGCGAACTTCCAGCTGGAACAGAAATGTGCATGCCTGGTGACCACGTAACAATGACAATCGAACTGATTCACCCAATTGCTATCGAGCAGGGTCTTAAGTTCGCTATCCGTGAGGGTGGTAGAACAGTTGGTTCAGGTCGTGTTGCTACTATCGTTGAATAATTCTTATAGAATTGTATAAACACTAGTATTATAAAGAGCTTCAAGTCTTGTGCTTGAAGCTCTTTTTTAATGAAAGGTGACAATTTTTTATTGGGTGGAACAAGTGAATGGCTGAACGGGTGTCACAACTTATAGTTGCAGATAGAAACCCAATAAATTCAAGCTTTTAATGATATCTTAATAACAAGTTCATTTTGAATTCATACAATTGCCTTATAATGTATAGATACAAACATGGGTATTTATTGCAACATGTATTAACGTGGAGGGATGGCACTATACAAGAAAAGATATAGCTAAATGTAGGTTGCCTAGTAATTATTATGTCAGATGAAATTGATTATAGCAGAATAACAGGAGTTGAGCAGTTATATGAGAGAATGAGTTATCTGGATTTTGGTAACGATTCTCAGAAGGAAGTAGAAAAAGTACTTAGATTATCTGATCAGATCAAGCCATTTTATAATTTGATGATGAGATATGATTGTGCATTGGCTGAGGTCAGAACAAAATTAGAAGTTTTTAATAAAGAATTAGCTTTAAAAAATAATAGAAATCCATTTGAATCGATTAAAAGTAGAATTAAGACACCCGTAAGTATCTATGATAAGTTGACAAAAAAAGGATATGATTTTACTATAAAAAACATTGAAGAACAGATTTCTGATATTGCAGGAATCAGGGCTATTTGTTCATTTGAAGATGATATATATATGTTGGCTGACTGCTTTAAAAAACAAGATGATATTGTGATCTTACAAGAAAAGGATTATATAGCTAATCCAAAAGAAAGCGGATATCGAAGCCTTCATCTTATAGTAGAAGTTCCAATTTTTTTAACTGAAGAAAAATATTTTATGAAGGTTGAAGTTCAATTTAGAACTATAGCAATGGATTTCTGGGCTTCATTGGAACATAAGATGAAGTATAAAAAAGATATTGAGAATGCAGATACTATTACAGAAGATTTGAAATTTAGCGCTGACCTGATAAATCAGTTGGATAGGCGTATGCAGCAGATAAGACAGAAAATTGATGCTTCAGATTCAAATGATTCTCAAATCACTCCTTGGCTTCAACATTCAGATGAAGATATAATTGTTCAAAAAGAAACTAAGGAAAAAATAATCGATGAAATCGAGAAACATAACAAAAGAAAGAGTGCAAGTAATAAAAAGGCTAAGGCCATAGAAAAAAATGATGATATAAAGATTGCTAAACCAAGAAGGACAGCAATAAAATAATATAAAAGCTGAGACATTTTACTAATGCCTCAGCTTTTCTAATAACTTATTTTTTTACAGCTGTCCAGCGACCACTTGCTCCACATGGTAAAACTAACCCATTTGAAGATACTGGAAGACCAATTTCATCAGCTTCTACTACACCAACAAATTTATCATCTAATGCAGTATGTATCATATATGAAAGTACAGCAGGCTGTAAGCCGGTAGTATAAGAGTTAATAAGGAAGAATAGAGGATTATCAGATAAAACCTGAGTAGTTAGTTCTATAAATGGGAAAATACTTTCCTCTATTTTCCAAATTTCTCCTTTAGGACCTCTTCCATAAGAAGGAGGATCCATTATGATCGCATCATATTTATTACCGCGCCTAATTTCTCGCTCAACAAATTTTTGACAATCGTCAACTAAATATCTGATTGGAGCGTCGGCAAGACCAGAACTATGAGCATTTTCTTTTGCCCAGGTAACCATGCCCTTTGAAGCATCTACATGAGTTACAGATGCACCAGCCTTAGCAGCTGAGACTGTAGCACCACCTGTATAAGCAAACAGATTCAAAACCTTTATTGGACGACCAGCCTCTTTAATAAGCTTAGAAAACCAATCCCAGTTTGCTGCCTGCTCAGGGAATAGACCTGTATGCTTAAAGCTAAAAGGCTTTAAATTAAAAGTCAGGTCATTATAATGAATAGACCATTCTTCTGGGAGTTTATTAAATTCCCATTCACCGCCTCCCTTGTTGCTTCTATGATAATGGCCATTAGGCTTTTTCCAATGAGAATCAATTTTTTTAGTATTCCAGATAACCTGAGGATCTGGCCTGACCAAAAAGAAATCTCCCCAACGCTCTAATTTTTCTCCACATGAAGTATCAATGACTTCATAATCTTTCCAATTATTTGCAATCCACATATAAAACCATTCTTTCCATATTAAATAAAATACAAAATGTGCATATTATATATTAAATAGAAGAGATAGAATATGCAAGTTAAAATAATGTAAATAAAAAGGATGAAAAGTATCACTAAACATAAAAATAATAATTAAGGAAATCCTGACTATATACGGTTCATGCGAAAATGAAATCGAAGAGAATGAAAGTATAGTAACGAAGCTAAATAAAAATAAGATATTTGTAGTATTTTAGAATTATATGATAAAAAAATAGAAGATAGAGGTAAAGAATAAAAGTTATAAAAATGTTTTACAGCAGAAAATGGCGTAATATATCGTAATATATAAGGTTCAATGATAATTATTGTTTACGAAAAACAGGTCACAGAAATCGAAAATGTTAAAAAAGATCAATATTAATCAGCTATTTTTAGCGATTTTTATAAAAAACTGATTAAATTTACAATTTTATGTTGCAATCTAAAAAAAAATAGGATATAGTAATAAACGCTGTGACATGATAGCTATGAAGCGTGAGGTTGCTACCTTATCCAGTGAGGTAGGTTTTCCGTGGAGCGAATGTCTAGGGGCTATTAAAGCCCGCCAAACTGACGGCAAGTCACTGTACAAACATAATGTCTGTTGATTAGTTAATCGCAGAAACGACGTGAGAAAGTTCAGGTCATACTTTGAGTTGACATCTAGGACACACACGGGAGAGTGTACAGTCACCGCTTGTCGTACTTATCTTTTAAAAAGTGCGAAAAGGAGGCGACTTTTTTTATGGCAAATCAGGTAATGAGAATTACACTTAAAGCATATGATCACCAGTTAGTTGATGCATCTGCTAAGAAAATTATCGAGACAGTCAAGAAGAACGGATCACAGGTTAGCGGACCTGTTCCACTTCCAACAAAGAAGGAAGTTGTTACTATCTTAAGAGCTGTACATAAGTACAAAGACTCTAGAGAACAGTTCGAGCAGAGAACTCATAAGAGACTTATCGATATCATCACACCTACACCAAAGACAGTTGAAGCTCTGCAGAGACTGGAAATGCCAGCAGGTGTAAACATCAATATCAAGATGAAATAAGTAATTATTAACTAAGACCTCTACTAGTATGATGCGATGCGCATGATGCCGTGAAAACTGGAGAGTTGTTCATATAAGAGAGAACAATTAAAGCGACATTGCGATAGCAGTAAGCATCCGCTGTAGATGAATTAAGGAGGTAAACAACATGAAGAAGGCTATTTTAGCTACAAAAGTCGGAATGACTCAGATCTTCAAGGAAGATGGTTCACTTGTACCTGTAACAGTACTTCAGGCTGGACCATGCGTAGTAACACAGATTAAGACTGTAGAAAATGATGGCTACAGTGCAGTTCAGGTTGGCTTCGTTGACATTAAGGAGCAGGTTGTAAGAAACGGCAAGCTTCGTCATAGACACGGTGCTAACAAGGCTGACAAGGGACACTTTGCAAAAGCTGGTGTATCTTGCAAGAGATATGTAAGAGAGCTTAAGTTTGAGAACGCTGAAGAGTATACACTTGGTAGCGAGATCAAGGCTGATATCTTCGCTGAAGGCGACAAGATCGATGCAACAGCTATTTCAAAGGGTAAAGGATTCCAGGGCGCTATTAAGAAGAATGGTCAGCACAGAGGACCTATGGCTCATGGTTCTAAGTTCCACCGTCATCAGGGTTCTAATGGTTCAAGTTCAGATCCTAGCCGTGTATTCAAGGGCAAGGGAATGCCTGGACATATGGGATGCCTTAAGGTTACAGTTCAGAATCTTGAAGTTGTAAAGGTTGACGCTGAAAAGAATCTTATTCTTGTAAAGGGCGCTATACCAGGACCTAAGAAGGGACTTGTAACAATTAAAGAAACCGTTAAGGTTGAGGCATAATACCGCGAAGCGGATGAAAGGAGGACCATACAGATGGCTAATGTATCTGTTTATAATATGGAAGGCAAAGAAGTTGGCTCAATCGAATTAAACGATGCCATTTTCGGAGTTGAAGTTAATGAACATCTTGTACATCTGGCAGTTGTTCAGCAGCTTGCTGATAGACGTCAGGGTACTCAGAAAGCAAAGACACGTTCTGAAGTGTCAGGAGGCGGAAGAAAGCCTTGGAGACAGAAAGGAACAGGTCACGCAAGACAGGGTTCAACAAGAGCACCTCAGTGGACAGGCGGCGGCGTAGTATTTGCTCCAGTTCCAAGAGATTACTCTTTCAAGCTCAATAAGAAAGAAAAGAGAGCAGCTCTTAAGTCTGCTTTATCAGATAAGGTTCAGACAGGAAACATCGTTGTTGTTGATGAACTTAAATTTGATGAGATCAAGACAAAGAAGTTTGCAGAGGTTATGAACAACCTTAAAGCTACACGTAAGGCACTTGTAGTAATCGCTGATAACGATGAGAAGGTTACAAGATCAGCTCACAACTTACCAGAGGTTAGAACAGCTCTTACAAACACAATCAATGTATATGATATTGTTAATGCAAAGACACTCGTTCTTACAAAGGACGCTGTTTCTAAGATTGAGGAGGTGTATTGCTAATGGCAGCTTTAGAATATTATGACATTATCCTTAAGCCAGTTCTTACTGAGAAGAGCATGAACGGCATGGCTGAGAAAAAGTACACATTCCTTGTAAATCCTGAAGCTAATAAGACTCAGATCAAGGAAGCAGTTGAGAAGATGTTCGAAGGCACAAAGGTTGCTAAGGTAAACACAATCAACGCTGATGGAAAGCTGAAGAGACGTGGCAGAACAATGGGATTCACTGCTAAGACAAAGAAAGCTATTGTTCAGCTTACAAAAGACAGCAAAGACATCGAAATTTTCCAGGGACTTTAATTAAAAGCTAATAACTATACATACGCGGAACAAATAAAGTCCTTGTTCCAATAAGATTTATCTTATATGTATGTGATGAAAAAAGGAGAAGAATCATGGGAATTAAGAAATACGGCCCATATACCCCATCCAGAAGAAACATGACAGGTTCTGATTTCTCAGAAATCACAAAGAAGACTCCAGAGAGATCTCTTCTTGTTTCTAAGAACAGCAAAGCTGGTCGTAACAACCAGGGTAAGATCACTGTTAGACATAAGGGATGCGGCGGAAGAGTTAAGTACAGAATCGTAGACTTTAAGAGATTAAAAGATGATATGCCTGCAAAGGTTATCGGAATCGAATATGATCCAAACAGAACAGCTAACATCGCTCTGATCCAGTATGAAGATGGAACAAAGGCTTATATCCTTGCTCCTCAGGGTCTTAAAGATGGTATGACTGTTATGAACGGTCCTAAGGCTGAAGTTCGTATTGGTAACTGCTTACCACTTTCACAGATTCCTGTTGGTGAAAGCGTACACAATATCGAATTATATCCTGGTAAGGGTGGACAGCTTGCACGTAGTGCTGGTAATGCTGCTCAGCTTATGGCTAAGGAAGGAAAGTATGCAACACTTCGTCTTCCATCAGGCGAAATGAGAATGGTTCCAATCGAGTGCAGAGCTACAATCGGTACAATTGGTAACATCGATCACAACCTTATCAACTATGGTAAAGCAGGTCGTGTTCGTCACATGGGTATCCGTCCTACAGTTCGTGGTTCTGTTATGAACCCTAATGATCACCCACATGGTGGTGGTGAAGGTAGAGCACCTATCGGTCGTCCAGGTCCATGTACACCTTGGGGCAAGCCAGCTCTTGGTTATAAGACTCGTAAGAGCAAGAAGGCTTCAAACAAGCTGATCATTAGAAGAAGAAATGGTAAGGCCATTAAGTAATTAAGGAGGATAAAAATGTCTAGATCACTGAAAAAGGGACCTTTCGCTGATGCGAAGCTCCTTAAGAAGATAGATGAAATGAACGCAGCAGGTCAGAAGCAGATTGTTAAGACTTGGTCACGTAGTTCAACAATTTTCCCTTCTTTCGTAGGACATACAGTAGCTGTTCATGACGGAAGAAAGCATATCCCTGTATATGTTACAGAAGATATGGTCGGACATAAGCTTGGTGAGTTTGTTCCTACAAGAACATTCAAAGGCCATGCTGGAAATTCACCAGTAGAAAGAAAGTCTGCTGTTAGGTAATTACTGTTTTAAACAGCTACAAAATGAAAGGAGGCAAATCTATGGCTACAGCACATAGATCCCAAATAAAGAGAGAGAGAAATGCCCAGAAGGATACAAGACCTTCAGCTAAATTATCTTTCGCAAGAATACCAGTTCAGAAAGCATGCTTTGTTATGGATGCTATCAGAGGTAAGGATGTAGAGACTGCTCTTGCTATTCTTCAGTACAACCCAAGATATGCATCAAGCGTTATCTACAAGCTCCTTGCATCAGCAGTTGCTAATGCTGAAAACAACAACGGCATGAATAGAGCAAATCTGTATGTTGCAGAGTGCTACGCAAACAACGGCCCAATCATGAAGAGAATTCAGCCAAGAGCTCAGGGTAGAGCTTACAGAATCAATAAGAGAATGAGCCATCTGAACGTAATACTGGACGAAAGATAAGAAAGGAGAAACAGTTTCAATGGGACAGAAAGTTAATCCTCATGGCCTCAGAGTAGGCGTTATAGCTGACTGGGATTCCAAGTGGTATGCTGAAAAGGATTTTGCTGAAAATCTTGCTGAAGATTACAAGATCAGAAAATTCCTTAAGAAGAAATTATATGCAGCTGGTGTATCTAAGATTGAAATCGAGAGAGCATCAGATAAAGTAAAGGTTATCGTTTATACAGCTAAGCCTGGTGTAGTAATCGGTAAAGGCGGTGCTGAAATCGAAGTAACTAAG
Organism: Butyrivibrio sp.; assembly: GCA_015056495.1. Lineage (GTDB taxonomy): Bacteria > Bacillota > Clostridia > Lachnospirales > Lachnospiraceae > Butyrivibrio. The sequence goes on along the minus strand of SVGC01000020.1, from coordinate 18,172 downwards.
AAAGAACTTTCTAAGATCACAGATAAGAAAGTTATGGTAGACATTAAGGAGATCAAGAAGCCAGATAAGGATGCACAGCTTGTTGCAGAGAACGTTGCTCAGCAGCTTGAGAACCGTGTATCATTCAGAAGAGCTATGAAGTCTTGCATGAGCAGAACAATGAAGACAGATGCTCTTGGTATCAAGGCTTGCTGCTCAGGTCGTCTTGGTGGCGCTGATATCGCTCGTAGCGAGTTCTACAGTGAGGGTACAATTCCTCTTCAGACACTCAGAGCTGATATTGATTATGGTTTTGCAGAAGCTAACACTACATATGGTAAGGTTGGCGTTAAGATTTGGATTTATAAGGGCGAGGTTCTTCCTACAAAGGGAGGCGCAGTTGACCTCGACAAGGAAGGGAGCGATAAATAATGTTAATGCCTAAAAGAGTTAAGCACCGTAAGCAGTTCCGTGGTTCTATGGCACATAAGGCTACTCGCGGTACTACAATTAGTTACGGTGAATTCGGAATTGTTGCGCTTGAGCCTTGTTGGATTAAGTCAAACCAGATCGAGGCTGCCCGTGTTGCTATGACACGTTTCGTTAAGCGTGGTGGTCAGATTTGGATCAAAATATTCCCTGACAAGCCTGTATCAGCTAAGCCTGCTGAAACTCGAATGGGTTCAGGAAAAGGTACAGTTGATTACTGGGTAGCAGTTGTTAAGCCAGGACGAGTTATGTTTGAAATCGGTGGCGTTGATGAGACAGCAGCTAGAGAAGCTCTTCGTCTTGCTACACACAAACTTCCTTGCAGATGCAAGATCGTTTCTAAGGCTGATTTGGAAGGCGGTGTTAACTGATGAAATCAACAAAGTATTTTGCAGAGCTGAAGGCTAAGACAAATGAAGAACTTCAGTCAGAGCTTGTATCAGCTAAGAAGGAACTTTTCAATTTAAGATTCCAGAATGCTACCAACCAGCTGGATAATACAGCAAGAATTAAAGAAGTAAGACAGAATATTGCAAGAATCCAGACTGTTATTACACAGAACGCAAAAGCAGAGTAATAAGGTAATTGGAATTTTGAAAGGAGAGTATAATCGTGGAAAGAAATTTAAGAAAAACACGTGTAGGTAAAGTTACCAGCGATAAGATGGACAAGACCATCACTGTTTCCATCGAAGACCATGTAAGACATCCTCTTTACAAGAAGATCGTTAAGAGAACTTATAAGCTTAAAGCACATGATGAAAATAACGAGTGCCGTATCGGTGATACAGTTAAAGTTATGGAGACAAAGCCAATCTCTAAGGATAAGAGATGGAGACTTGTTGAGATCATCGAGCGTGCTAAGTAATTTAAACTTAAGATGATTTTGAGAATATAAAGGAGAAATATAATGATTCAGCAGGAAAGTAGACTTAAGGTCGCTGATAACACAGGTGCAAGAGAACTTCTTACAATCCGTGTTATGGGTGGATCTACAAGAAGATATGCGCGAATCGGCGACACTATCGTTGCAACTGTTAAAGATGCAACACCAGGCGGCGTTGTAAAAAAGGGTGACGTTGTTAAGGCCGTAGTTGTTCGTACTGTAAAAGAAACACGTCGTAAAGATGGTTCTTATATCAGATTTGATGAGAACGCAGCAGTTATTATCAATGATGATCAGACTCCAAAAGGAACACGTATATTTGGACCAGTAGCAAGGGAGCTTCGTGATAAGAAGTTCATGAAGATTTTATCTCTCGCTCCTGAAGTATTATAAGGAGGCGCCGGAATGTCAACATGTAAGATTAAAAAGGGCGATACTGTTAAAGTAATCGCTGGTAAGAGCAAAGATAAAGAAGGCAAGGTTGTTTCTGTTGACCACAAGAACGGCAAGGTTGTTGTTGAAGGTGTAAATATGGTAACAAAGCACCAGAAACCTTCTATGCAGAACCAGAACGGTGGTATCGTTCAGCAGGAAGCTCCAATTGATATCTCTAACGTTATGCTTATGTATAACGGAAAGCCAACTCGTGTAGGTTTTAAGGTTGAAAAGGATGCTAACAACAAACGTAAAGTTATCCGTATTGCCAAGGCTACAGGTGAAGAAATTAAGGAAAGCAAATAATTGGTGAAAGGAGGCATTAAACGTGAGCAGATATAGAGAGTTATATAAAAACGAGATCGTGGATGCTATGACAAAGAAGTTCGGTTATAAGAACGTTATGGAAGTTCCAAAGCTCGATAAAATAGTTATTAACATGGCAGTTGGTGAAGCTAAGGAGAACGCAAAGGTTCTTGAGAACGCTGCTAATGATATGGCTACAATTTCAGGCCAGAAGCCTGTTTATACAAAGGCTAAGAAATCAATCGCTAACTTCAAGATCAGAGAGGGTATGCCGATTGGATGCAAGGTAACACTTCGTGGTGAAAAGATGTATGAGTTTCTTGATCGTCTTGTAAACCTTTCACTTCCTCGTGTACGTGACTTTAGAGGTGTTAATCCTAACTCATTTGATGGCAGAGGAAACTATGCTCTTGGTATTAAAGAGCAGTTGATCTTCCCTGAAATCGAGTATGACAAGGTTGACAAGACAAGAGGTATGGATATCATCTTCACAACAACAGCTAAGACTGATGAAGAAGCTCGTGAGCTTTTGAGATTATTCAATATGCCTTTTGCTAAGTGATTATAGGAGGAATATTACACATGGCTAAATTATCCATGAAGTTGAAACAGCAGATGAAACCAAAGTATTCAACAAGAGCTTATACTCGTTGCAATATTTGTGGTCGTCCTCATTCAGTTCTCAAGAAGTATGGAATTTGCAGAATCTGCTTCCGCGAACTTGCTTACAAGGGCGAAATACCTGGTGTTCGTAAGGCTAGCTGGTAAGACATTACTAAATCGCTATATATGCAATTCAGGATGGGGATTGCATAAATTAAAAAAGTCTTTTAAGATTCAATAATCTTTTTAGAAATAAAACATTGCGGCTTCGTGTCTCTACATAATTCGGGTTGTAGTAAGGCGGAGCAAGAATAATTAAGGAGGCAAATTTAAAATGGCAATGAATGATCCTATTGCAGATATGCTTACAAGAATTCGTAATGCAAACACTGCAAAGCATGACACTGTTGATGTTCCTTATTCTAAGATGAAGCAGAATATCGCTGATATTCTTCTCAATGAGGGATTCATTAAGAAGCTTGATATCATCGAAGATGCTAAGGGCTTCAAATCACTTCATATCACATTGAAGTATGGTGTTGACAGAAACGATAGAGTTATCACAGGTATTAAGAGAATTTCTAAACCAGGTCTTCGTGTATACGCTGGTAGAGATGAACTTCCAAGAGTACTTGGTGGTCTCGGAATAGCTATTATTTCTACAAACCAGGGTGTTGTAACTGATAAAAAAGCAAGAGAGCTCCAGGTAGGTGGAGAAGTTCTTGCATTCATTTGGTAAATTGGAGGTACGGGCATGTCACGAATTGGAAAAATGCCAATCGCAATTCCAGCTGGCGTAACAGTTGAAGTTGCAGAAAATAATAATGTGACTGTAAAGGGTCCTAAGGGAACTCTTACAAGAGAACTCCCTAAAGAGATGGAAATCAAGCAGGAGAACGGTGAAGTTGTTATTTGCAGACCTGACGATCTCAAGAGAACAAAGGCTTTACACGGCCTTACAAGATCTCTTCTGAACAACATGGTAGTTGGTGTTACAGATGGTTTCGAAAAGAAGCTTGAAGTAAACGGTGTTGGTTACAGAGCTGCTAAGAAGGGTAAGACACTCACTTTAACCCTTGGATATTCACATCCAGTAGAACTTGATGATCCAGAAGGCATCGAGACAACAGTTGAAGGTCAGATCATCACAGTTAAGGGTATAGATAAAGAAAAGGTAGGCCAGTTTGCTGCTATCATCAGAGAAAAGAGAGCTCCAGAGCCATATAAGGGCAAGGGTATCAAGTATGCTGATGAAGTTATTAGACGTAAAGTTGGTAAGACCGGTAAGAAGTAATAGATAAGGAGAGTGTAAAAAATGGTTAGTAAAGAATCCAGAAGTGAAATTCGTGAGAAAAAGCACCTGAAAATTCGCAATCGCTTCAGCGGTACAGCAGAAAGACCAAGACTTGCAGTTTTCAGAAGTAATAATCACATGTATGCTCAAGTTATCGACGACGTTGCCGGAAAGACACTTGTTTCCGCTTCAACTCTTGAGAAGGATATCAAGGCCGAGCTTAAGGTTACCGATAACATCGAAGCTGCTGCATACATTGGTGATGTAGTTGCAAAGAGAGCATTAGAAAAAGGTATTAAAGCCGTTGTATTTGACAGAGCTGGTTATATCTACCACGGTAAGGTAGAAGCTTTAGCCGACGCTGCAAGAAAAGCTGGCTTGGAATTCTAAGAAGGGAGAACAGAACAAATGAAGCGTACTATCGTAGATGCTAGTCAGCTTGAGTTAACAGATAAAGTTGTTACTATTAAGCGAGTAACTAAGGTTGTTAAAGGTGGTCGTAACATGAAGTTTACTGCTCTTGTAGTAGTAGGCGATGGAAATGGTCACGTAGGTGTTGGTCTTGGAAAGGCAACTGAAATTCCAGACGCTATCCGTAAGGGTAAGGAAGACGCTACAAAGAACCTTATCACAGTTCCACTTGATGAGAACAACAGTATTACACATGATTTCGTAGGTAAGTTTGGTTCTTCAGAAGTTCTTCTTAAGAAGAGCCCTGAAGGTACTGGTATCATCGCAGGTGGTCCTGCTCGTTCAGTATGTGAACTTGCTGGTATCAAGAACATTCGTACAAAGTCTCTTGGTTCTAACAACAAGCAGAATGTTTGCTACGCAACAATCAACGGACTTGCACAGTTAAAGACACCTGAAGAAGTTGCAGCTAAGCGCGGTAAGTCAGTAGATGAAGTTATCGCATAATATTGCAATTATTTCTATCAGATAGAAGGAGAAAATCAATGGCAGCTAAAAAGAATGCAGATGAGAAGAAACTCAAAATCACATTGATTAAGTCCACAATTGGTGCTATTCCAAAGCAGGTAGCAACAGTAAAATCAATGGGATTTAAGAAGCTTAACAGCAGTGTTGAGCTACCAGATAATGCTTCTACTAGAGGACAGATCCAGCAGATCAGACACCTTGTAAAGGTAGAAGAAATCTAATAATTAGTATATAATAGTGAAAGCGAGGGGCTTAATCCAGTATTAAGCCCCGATATATTACAGGAGGATATATAATGGAATTATCAAACCTCAGACCTGCAGAAGGTTCAGTACAGAGTGATAATTTTAGAAGAGGCCGTGGTCATGCATCAGGTAATGGTAAGACAGCTGGTAAGGGTCATAAGGGTCAGAAGGCACGTTCAGGTGCTCCAAGACTTGGCTTTGAAGGTGGTCAGATGCCATTGTTCAGAAGACTTCCTAAGAGAGGTTTCAAGAACATCAATTCTAAAGATATCGTAGCAATCAATGTAAGTTCTCTTGAGCAGTTCGAAAACGGAGACGTTGTAGATGTTCAGACACTGATCGAGAGAGGCATCATCAAGGATTCACGCGATGGTGTAAAGATTCTTGGAAATGGAGAATTTACCAAAAAGCTTACGGTTAAGGCAAATGCATTCAGTGCATCTGCTAAGGAGAAGATCGAGGCACTTGGTGGAACTGCTGAGGTGATCTAATGTTCACAACCATAAAGAATGCATTTAAAATCAAAGACATAAGAGTAAAATTGCTGTTTACACTGGCTATGCTTTGTGTAATACGTTTAGGATCAGCTATTCCTGTTCCTGGATTAAACAGCACTGTATTTAAATCTTGGTATGATAGTCTTACAAGCGATGGTTCTAGTGCTTTTGGATTCATGGATAGATTCACTGGTGGATCATTTGAAAACATGTCAATCCTTGCACTTAACATTACACCATACATTACTTCATCCATTATCATTCAGCTCCTTACAATCGCAATTCCTAAATTGGAAGAGATTCAGAGAGATGGTGAGACTGGAAGAAAGAAACTTGCAGCTTGGACAAGATATATCACAGTAGCTCTTGCTATTATTGAATCAGTAGCAATGGCAATTGGATTTTATAATCAGGGATTCCTGATTGAAAAAAATCCTTTCTACGTCGTACAGATAGTAGCAGCTCTTACAGCCGGTAGTGCATTCTTGATGTGGATAGGTGAGAGAATTACTGATAAGGGTGTTGGTAACGGTATATCAATTGTACTTACTATTAACATCATTTCAAGATTCCCTCAGGATATAACAAGCCTGTTCACACAGTTCGTAAGTGGTAAACCAATCGCAAGTGGTGTTGTAGCAGTAGTATTTATTGTTGCAATCATTATTTGCATGGTCGTTCTTGTGGTTATACTGAATGGTGCTGAAAGAAGAATTCCAGTTCAGTACGCTAAGAAGATTCAGGGAAGAAGAACGTTGGGGGGAAGTAAATCAGAGATTCCTCTGAAAGTGAATACAGCAGGTGTAATGCCTATTATCTTTGCTATGTCACTTTTCCAGTTCCCGATTATCATTAGCCAGCTTGTAGGATATAATGGCACGGGCGTTTGGAGAGAGATTCTTAATTATCTTAATCAGAGTAATTGGTGTGATCGTTCAAATATGAAATATACAGTTGGTTTATTAGTATATATTTTACTGTTAATCTTTTTTGCATATTTCTATACATCAATTACCTTCAATCCATTAGAGATTGCAGATAATATGAAAAAGCAAGGTGGATTTATCCCAGGTATTCGTCCTGGTAATCCAACTAGCGATTATTTAACAGGTATTTTAAATTACATAATATTTATTGGTGCTATAGGCCTTACAATTATAGGTGTTGCTCCAATTATATTTAATGGATTATTTAATGCCAGCGTATCATTTGGTGGTACATCACTTATCATCGTTGTAAGCGTAGTGCTTGAGACAGTTAAGCAGATCGAATCACAAATGTTAGTACGTAATTATAAAGGTTTTTTAGATGACTAAAAAGTGTATAGAGGTTTAGGGGTACTAATATTGTGCCCCAAACCTCTATCTGTCATTAAAGGGAAGGAAAACTAAACATGAAAATAATTATGTTAGGGGCACCTGGTGCAGGTAAGGGAACACAGGCGCAGATGATCGCAGATAAGTACAATATCCCACATATTTCTACTGGAGATATATTTAGAGCAAACATTAAAAATGGTACTGAGCTTGGTAAGAAAGCAAAAGAGTACATGGATAAGGGACTTTTAGTTCCTGATGAACTTACTGTTGAGTTATTATTAGATAGAGTAGCTCAGGATGACTGTAAAAATGGATATGTTCTTGATGGATTCCCTAGAACAATACCACAGGCTGATGTACTTGATAAAGAGCTTACAAAGCTTGGTGATCATGTAGATTATGCTGTTAATGTTGATGTACCAGACGAAAATATCGTACGCAGAATGTCAGGCAGAAGAGCTTGCTTAAAGTGCGGTGCAACCTATCATATTGAACACATTCCACCTAAGACAGAAGGTGTATGTGATAAATGTGGCAGTGAATTAGTACAGAGAGAAGATGATAAACCAGAAACTGTTATGAACAGATTAAAGGTATATCATGATCAGACTCAGCCACTTATTGAGTACTATGAAAATAAAAATATCTTAAAAACAGTTGATGGCACAAAGGATATGAAAGAAGTATTTGAAGATATTACTTCAATCCTTGGTGCATGACAGGAGCATTAAATGTCGGTTACCATAAAAACGGAAGACGAGATTAACCTGATGCGTAAATCAGGTCATATGCTTTATCAGGTTCATGAGGAACTTAAGAAAGCAGTTAGACCTGGAATATCGACTAAAGAGCTTGATCAAATAGGTGAAGATACAATCCGCAGTCTTGGAGGAATTCCGAATTGTAAAAATTATGAAGGATTTCCAGCTGCAGTATGTATTTCTGTAAATGATGAAGTTGTTCACGGAATTCCTAGTGAAAAGCGCATTCTTCAGGAAGGTGACATAGTTACCTTTGATACAGGACTTATATACAAAGGGTATCATTCTGATGCTGCCCGAACATGGGGAGTTGGAACAATTTCAGAAGATGCTCAGAAGTTGATAGATGCTACAAGGCAGAGTTTTTTTGAAGGAATCAAAAAAGCAAAAGCTGGAAACAGGTTACATGATATATCCAGAGCAATCGATGATTATATAACACCGTTAGGATATGGTATTGTTAGAGAACTTACCGGACACGGTATAGGAACTCATCTTCATGAAGATCCTATTGTTCCTAACTACAAGCAGCTGCGCAGAGGAATTAAACTTCAAAAAGGGATGACCATCTGTGTAGAACCCATGATAACAATGGGAAAACGACAAGTTGGCTGGCTAGATGACGACTGGACTGTTGTTACTATAGATGGATCACTTGCAGCTCACTATGAAAATACAATAGCAATAACTGATGGTGAGCCTGAGATATTGACAATGTTATAAAGTATAAGCTATAGCTTATATTAAATAAAAATCAGGAGGATATAAATGTCTAAGTCTGACGTAATTGAAATTGAAGGAAAGGTTATTGAAAAACTTCCAAATACAATGTTCCGTGTTGAATTAGAAAATGGACATGTTGTATTAGCACATATTAGTGGTAAGTTAAGACAGAATTTTATCAGAATCTTACCTGGTGATAAAGTTACACTTGAATTATCACCATATGATCTTTCTAAGGGCAGAATAATCTGGAGAGATAAATAATTAATTCAGATTTTTTTGTAATATATCTTTACAAATCTTCAAACTTGGTGTTATGATTATAAATGGTCTTTTTTATAAGAAGGGAGTAGTATGCCCTTCTTTAGGCTGTGTTTACATAACGCAAGAGAAAGGAGTAATCAATGAAAGTAAGGTCTTCTGTTAAGCCTATGTGCGACAAGTGCAAGGTTATTAAGAGAAAGGGTACTATCAGAGTAATCTGCGAGAATCCTAAGCACAAACAGAGACAGGGTTGATTTTCCAGGAATTGTAACAGTTCCATTCGATTATAATAACGTAGAGCCTACGTATATTACTTTTTGATACCAATGCGTATTGGAAAGATCGGATTATCAACAACTGTCCGATTGGGCGTATAAGATGCCCCAATCAATTAGTAACTGTATGGTACAAAGATATCATACCTATTTATATTCATTTAATTGGAGGAATTATTAAAATGGCTCGTATTGCAGGTGTAGACTTACCAAGAGATAAGCGAGTAGAGATCGGTTTGACTTACATCTACGGAATCGGTAGAACAAGCTCAAACAAGATTCTTGAGGCTGCAAAAGTTAATCCAGATACACGTGTTCGTGATCTGACAGATGATGAAGTTAAGAAGATTGCTGAGATAATCGGTGATGAGTATTTAGTTGAAGGTGACCTCAGAAGAGAAGTTGCCATGAACATCAAGAGACTTACAGAAATCGGATGCTTCAGAGGTGTTCGCCACAGAAGAGGACTTCCTGTTCGTGGACAGAGAACAAAGACAAATGCTAGAACAAGAAAAGGACCAAAGAGAACAATCGCTAACAAGAAGAAATAATTTAGTTAGTATTTGTAATCTTAAAGTTGCGGAATACTCCGCTGTAACAATTAATTTTAGTAAATTTTATAGGAAGAAAGTAGGTTAGTTTAAAATGGCAAATCAGAAGGTTTCTGCTGCAAAGAAGACAGCAGGTAAGAAACGTGTCAAGAAAAACGTTGAACACGGACAGGCACATATCCAGTCATCTTTCAACAACACAATCGTAACACTGACAGATGCAGCTGGTAACGCTCTTAGCTGGGCAAGTGCTGGTGGTCTCGGATTTAAGGGTTCAAGGAAATCTACTCCATATGCTGCACAGATGGCTGCAGAAACAGCAACAAAGGCTGCTCTTATTCACGGCCTTAAGACTGTTGATGTTTTTGTAAAGGGACCAGGTTCAGGAAGAGAAGCTGCTATCAGAGCACTTGCTGCTTCAGGTCTTACTGTTACAAGCATTACGGATGTAACTCCAGTACCTCACAATGGATGCCGTCCACCAAAGCGTCGTAGAGTATAATCTCGCGCAGCATGATCCTATTTTAGGATTATATATAATGACACAAACTAAATAACTCGTTGGAAGAAGGCATTAAGCTGTAAACAACATCGGTAAAAACCGAAAATGAAAGGAGCCAAAATGGCAGTTAATAGAGTTCCAGTATTAAAAAGATGCAGATCACTTGATCTTGATCCAACATTCCTTGGATATGATAAGAAGTCTAAGAGAACTTCTGCAAGAGCAGGAAAGAAAATGAGTGAATATGGACTTCAGCTTCGTGAGAAGCAGAAGGCTAAGTTCATCTATGGTGTTCTTGAGAAGCCTTTCAGAAATTACTATGATCGTGCAGAGAGAATGGAAGGTCAGACAGGTGAAAATCTTATGATCCTTCTTGAGAGAAGACTTGACAACGTTGTATTCAGAATGGGCTTTGCTAGAACAAGAAGAGAAGCTCGTCAGATCGTTGATCACAAGCACATTACAGTTAATGGAAAGATTATCAACATTCCATCATACCAGATTAAGGCTGGTGATGTTATTGAAGTTAAAGAAGCTTCAAAGAACATCCAGAGATTTAAGGATGTTGCTGAAATCACAGCAGCAAGACTTACTCCAGAGTGGATTGATGTAGATAAGGAAAACTTCAAAGGAACTGTTAAAGAATTCCCTTCAAGAGACGCTATTGATGTTCCTGTTGACGAAATGCTTATCGTCGAGTTGTATTCAAAATAATTAATTAATATAAAAAACCAATTGACGAAGCAAATAAGGAGGGTATATCAGTGTTTGATTTTGAAAGACCAAATATTGAAGTTGCTGAAATTTCAGATGACAAGAAGTATGGTAAATTCGTTGTAGAACCGCTCGAAAGAGGCTATGGTATTACACTTGGTAATTCCTTGAGAAGAATCATGCTCTCATCACTGCCAGGCGCTGCAGTTAGTCAGGTCAAAATCGAAGGTGTACTGCATGAATTCAGTTCTATTCCTGGAGTAAAGGAAGATGTTACTGAGATCATTATGAATATTAAGAGTCTGGCTATCAGAAATAACTCCGATACAAATGAAGCCAAGACCGCTTATATTGAGTATAACGGTGAAGGCGTAGTAAAGGCTTCCGATATTCAGGTTGATCAGGATCTCGAAATCATGAATCCTGATCAGGTTATTGCAACTCTTTCTGGCAAAGATGCTAAGCTTTACATGGAATTGACTATCACTAAAGGTCGTGGATATGTAAGCTCAGATAAGAATAAGTCAGATGATCTCCCAATCGGTGTTATCGCTGTTGACTCAATCTACACACCAGTTGAAAGAGTTAATGTAACAGTTGAGAATACTCGTGTTGGTCAGGTAACAGACTTCGATAAGTTGACACTTGATGTTCATACAAATGGTACACTTGGTCCTGATGAGGCTGTTAGCCTTGCAGCTAAGGTATTAAGTGAGCACTTAAGCCTTTTCATTGATCTTTCTGAAAATGCCAAGACTGCAGAAGTTATGGTAGAAAAAGAAGATGATGAAAAAGAGAAAGTTCTTGAGATGAGCATTGATGAACTTGAGCTTTCAGTTCGTTCATTTAATTGCTTAAAGAGAGCTGGAATCAATACAGTTGAAGAACTTACAAATAAGACACCTGATGATATGATGAAGGTTCGTAACCTTGGTCGCAAGTCACTTGAAGAAGTACTTGCTAAACTTGATGAACTTGGCTTGTCATTAAGACTTGGCGAAGAGCAGGTTTAATAGTCATCATTTAATTCAATGAATATCCGTCAAAGGTAAATCCGATGTGTACTGCGACGGATTCTCATATGTAACTATTTATGCATTTCGAAAGTAAGTCCGATGCGCATTTCGTTATGTTAGTATGTAGAGGGAACTCTACACATGAGAAAGGATTTTATATCATGGCAATGTACAGAAAGCTTGGAAAAGCAACAAAACCTAGAAGAGCATTATTAAGAAATCAGGCTACAGAACTTCTTTACAATGGTAAGATTGTAACTACAGAAGCTAGAGCTAAAGAAGTTGTTAAGATCGTAGAGCCAATGATCACACTGGCTGCTAAGGAAAAGGACAACTTTGAGACTGTAACTGTTAAAGCTAAGGTTGCTCGTAAAGATAAAGATGGCAAGAGAGTAAAGCAGATTGTTGATAAGAATGATCCTACAAAGGTTCTTTCTGAGACAGCACACGATAAAGATGGAAAGATCATCAGAATCGAAAATGGTAAGACTGTTACTGTTTACGATGAAGTTGAGAAAGAAATCAAGAAGGATCTTCCTTCACGTGCACATGCTAGAAGACAGCTTCTTAAGACTCTTTACCCAGTTAAGCAGGTTCCTGCTGAAGGCGCTGGAAGAAAGAAGAACACAAAGGAAGTTGACCTTGTTGCTAAGTTATTCGACGAGTATGGTCCAAAGTATGCTGACCGTAAGGGTGGTTATACAAGAATCGTTAAGATCGGACCTCGTAAGGGTGACGCTGCAATGATGGTTGTTCTTGAACTCATCTAATTGTTAAATGACTGTTAAAAACGGATGGCTATGCCATCCGTTTTTTTTAGATAAATATGACCATTGATATCTTATTTTATCCTACACATTTATTCTTTTTTCTGAAAATGCTGATAGTCTTTACAGGAATTCCAATTACCACCCCAGGTAAAGCCATGTTCAATAAACAATTTATAAGCTAGATCATTCTCATCAATTTTGTAAGGAAAATTTTGACTTCTATCCTCATATTGTCGAGATCCAACTGGAGAACAATTTGTTGAACCGTCATTGTTATAGGTAATATATGGATTATAAAAAGGGTTAAGATCTATAGCCATCCCATAAGCATGTCTGGACAAAGTATTTGTTCCTTCAACGACCCTATAATTAAAGCAGGAAGTATTATTTGCCTCCATAGACGCTGTATCATCACCATTAAATTCATCTATTAGCCTTATACTCTCAATTTGATACTCATTTATATAGAGATCATAAAATATTTCCATGACATCTTGAGCAATAGCTTTATTGCAGATCATTTCGCCTTCTTGCGTATTTCCATCAAAATCAACATATTTTAAACAGCAATATCTAAGATCGGATAAATCTACAGGACAACCATCAGCATAAGAAATATTGTATATTTTAGCTTTTACGGCCTCATTTATAGGTTCATAGTAAAAACCATCATGATATATTATTCTGTCAGGATTTGCTTCGTTTTCGATGATAATTGAGGTACTTCCTATCGCGGCATCAGAAGAGGTTTCTAAAGTGGTTTTTTCAGAAGAATCAATGTCAGAAGAGGCATCTATTGTAGTGATTGCCATGGATGAATCGATGCATGAGCTATCTGATGCAATATTAACACCTAAATCCGAAACAGATGTTGAAGAAACAGAGCTACTACCATACGCGATGTCAGGATTTTTGCTTGCATAATCAGACAAAGTTTCATGACCATTCAAAGACCGTGCAGCAATTGATGAAATTACAATAACCCCCATCATTATAAGCAAAGGCTTCCAATATTTTTCGTACATATCTATCCCCTCTAGAAGTAAAATTGAATAGCAAAAGAACATTATTATTTTAGCACGTAGCAACTTGCAATGTCTTGTATTTACAAGGAATTTCTAGTAAAATAAGTCGAGTTATAAATATAATAGACAATATCATTTTGCACAATATATTGTCATGGAGATAGATATGAATGATAAATCAATGATCACTACCAAAGATTTAACATTTGAATATATTAGACGTGATGAAGAAGGCAATGTAGAAGGAATTACTACAGCCGTCAATAAAGTTAACCTTGATATTAAGCAAGGACAGTTTATTGCTATTTTAGGTCATAATGGCTCTGGTAAATCCACATTAGCCAAGCATTTTAATGCGCTGTTATACCCAACAGAAGGTAGTGTGTGGGTAGATGGTATGAATGTAGAAGACGACCAATATCTCTGGAACATCAGACAAGAAGCAGGAATGATATTTCAGAATCCTGATAACCAGATAATTGGACAGATCGTTGAAGAAGATGTTGGTTTTGGACCTGAAAATATGGGCATTCCAACCAATGAAATTTGGGAAAGAGTCGAAGAATCACTAAAAGCCGTGGGCATGTTTGAATTCAGAAAAAAATCTCCGAATCATCTATCTGGCGGTCAAAAGCAAAGAGTATCAATAGCTGGTGTAATTGCTATGCATCCAAAATGTATCATCATGGATGAACCAACAGCAATGCTCGATCCAAGTGGAAGAAAAGAAGTTATAAGAGCTGCGAGAGCATTGAATCAAGTTGAAGGCATTACTATTATCCTTATTACCCACTACATGGAAGAAGTAATATATGCTGATAAAGTATTTGTAATGGATAAAGGACGAGTAGAAATGCAAGGGACACCAAGAGAAATTTTTTCACAAGTTGAAAAATTACAAGAATTACGATTAGGAGTCCCACAAGTAACATTATTAGCTCATGAATTAAAAAAGAAAGGATTGCCTCTTTCAGAAGGTATTCTGACAAAAGAAGAGCTTGTAAAAGAACTTACTGCATTATATAGACAATAAAGGATAAAAAAATGGCCATAATACTGGATCATGTTAATCACATATATGATGCTGATACCGCAATGGCGCATGCAGCATTAAAAGACGTATGTCTTCAAATACCGGATGGACAATTTATTGGATTGATTGGTCATACTGGCTCAGGAAAATCAACACTTATACAACACTTAAACGGAATTGTAAAACCAACAAGTGGCAATGTTTATTATAACGGAAAAGATATTCATGACAAAGAATATGATAGAAAAGCACTCAGAGCGAAAGTAGGACTTGTTTTCCAATATCCCGAGCATCAGCTTTTTGAAGAAACATGCTTTAAAGACGTATGCTTTGGCCCGAAGAACCTTGGACTTTCTGAAAAAGAAATAAAACTAAGAGCATACGAAGCCTTAAAACAAGTGGGGCTCCCCGATGAATGCTTTTATCAGTCTCCCTTTGATCTCTCAGGAGGACAGAAAAGAAGAGTTGCGATAGCAGGTGTCCTGGCAATGAAACCTGAAGTGCTCATACTGGATGAACCAACTGCAGGCCTGGATCCACGAGGAAGAGAAGAAATCCTCGGACTGATCTCTACCTTACATAAAGAAATGGGGATAACTATTATCCTTGTATCACACAGCATGGATGATGTGGCTAACTATGTAGAAAGAATCATTGTCATGGATAAAGGCTCTGTTAAATATGACGACGAGCCAAAAAAAGTATTTAAACACTACAAAGAACTTGAACAGATAGGATTAGCAGCACCGCAAGTAACGTATATAGTACAAGAATTAGCAGCTGCAGGAATCCCTGTAAGCACAGAAGCAACTACAATAGATGAAGCAACAGCAGATATCTTAAATGCTTTTGCTAAAAAAGGACATTAAATGCTTAGAGATATAACACTAGGACAATATTATCAGACAGATTCACTTATCCACAGACTGGATCCAAGAGTAAAACTTGTATCCACATTGGTATTCATCATTTCACTATTTGTAGTCGACAACTACCTTGGCTATTTATTAGCAACAATCTACCTGATAACAATGATCAAATTGTCCAATGTACCAGTAAAATTCATATTTAGAGGAATGAAATCCATTGTGTTCTTGCTACTCATCACAGTAATATTCAACCTCTTTTTAACGCCTGGTACACCACTGATAACAATATGGAAAATAACAATTACATATGAAGGACTGCGCTTTGCAAGCATGATGGCAATCAGACTTATTCTGTTGATCACTGGTTCAACCATCATGACCCTTACAACCACGCCAAACACATTAACTGACGGACTTGAGAAGCTCATGAGCCCGCTAAAAAGATTTAGAGTGCCTGTTCATGAAATATCAATGATGATGTCGATTGCGCTTAGATTCATACCAATTTTGCTGGAAGAAACTGACAAGATCATGAAAGCGCAGATGGCAAGATGTGCAGATTTTGAAAGCGGCTCAGTAATGAATCGAGCAAAAGCATTGGTCCCATTGCTTGTTCCATTATTTATTTCAGCATTCAGAAGGGCCAATGACCTGGCAATGGCCATGGAAGCCAGATGCTATCGAGGCGGAGAAGGACGAACTAAAATGAAACCTCTTATCTATCAAGGAATTGATAGAATAGCATATGCAGTAATATTGATATATTTTGTACTATGCATCCTCATAGGCAGATTATTTTAATTATGGAAAAAAAAGAACAATCAACAAATCAAAACCGTATAATGCTGACTGTAAGCTATGATGGAACAAACTATAGCGGATGGGCATATCAAGAAAATGTTCCAACAATAGAAGGAGCTTTAAATGCAGCGATCAAAGAACTAACTGGTGAGGAATTACAAGTAATCGGTGCAAGTAGAACAGATGCTGGAGTTCATGCCTATGGAAATCTGGCAGTATTTGATACAAAATCCACAATACCTCCAGATAGGTTCATGTACGCATTAAATCCTCATTTGCCCAAGGATATACGTATTGTAAAATCACAAAAGGTAGCACCGGATTTTCATCCAAGACATTGTGACACAATTAAAACCTATGAGTACCATGTTCTAAATACCGATTATGAAGTACCTGTAAAAAGAAATTACACATACCATTTCGGTATGAAACTTGATATAGATAAGATGAATCAGGCTGCAAAATACTTTGAAGGCGAGCATGACTTTACAAGCTTTTGTAATGTCGAGTCTCAGGCACTGACACACGTAAGAACAGTATATGAAGTAAATGTCAGGAGAGAACAGGAAGAAGTAATAATAACTGTAAAAGGCGCTGGATTCTTATATAACATGGTCAGGATAATGTCAGGAACATTATTACAGATTGGAAGAGGAAAAGGTGAACCTAGCGATATAAAAACAATACTCGAAGCAAAAGATCGTACAAAAGCCGGACCTACAGCTCCGGCCCAGGGACTTTTTTTGATCCAATATGAATTTCCGAGTGGAATTCCTGAATAAAGATGAAAATATTGAGATTTCATAAAAAAATATATAGATATGTAATTTCAGGTAAGATAATTTGGAAGTGGCAGAAAGTATCAAAACATTAATTTTTATAGACTTTTTAGGCAACTTATTATTGACAATGCAGAGCCATTAATCATATAATATCTTACTGTGTGACAAATGTCATAACGACATCCCGGTAAGTGGCGTTATGTGCATCTCATAGATATACCGTGAAAATCAGGTGAAGGGTTTTCACACTAAGTAGTAATCGTAAATTGATTATGGAGGAAACATCATGAAAACATTTATGCCAAATGCAACTACAGTTGAAAAGAAATGGTATGTAGTTGATGCAACAGATATGACTCTTGGTCGTCTTGCTTCTAATGTAGCAAACGTTCTTAGAGGAAAGAATAAGCCTATATATACACCAAACATTGATACAGGTGATTATGTAATCGTTATCAATGCTGAAAAGATTAAAGTTACTGGTAAGAAGATGGATCAGAAAGTTTACTGGCACCACACAGATTATGTTGGTGGTCAGAAAGAGATTTCTCTTAAAGATCAGTTAGTTAAGCACCCTGAAAGAGTTATTGAGCACGCTGTAAAGGGCATGCTTCCAAAGGGATCACTTGGAAGACAGATGTACACAAAGCTTCATGTATACGCAGGACCAGAGCACAATCATGCTGCTCAGAAGCCTGAAGTATTAACATTCTAATTGGTTTGAAAGGAGAAATAAACAATGGCTAAGGCAGCTAATTACTACGGAACTGGTAGAAGAAAGAGCTCAGTTGCAAGAGTTTACCTTGTAGCTGGTAAGGGAAATATAACAATCAACAAGAGAAGTATTGATGATTTCTTTGGTCTTGAGACACTTAAGACAATCGTTCGTCAGCCTCTCGTTGCTACAGATACAGCAGACAAGTTTGACGTTATCGTTACAGTTAAGGGTGGCGGTACAACAGGTCAGGCTGGTGCTATCAGACATGGTATCGCTAGAGCACTTCTTCAGGCTGATTCAGATGAATACAGACCAACACTTAAGAAGGCTGGATACCTTACAAGAGATCCAAGAATGAAGGAAAGAAAGAAGTACGG
>SVGC01000067.1 GCA_015056495.1 Butyrivibrio sp. | reverse complement strand
AAGACTATCCACTTCTTTGAGATAAGGATAATCTTTTTTGTATTTGGCAGGTGTTACAGTTGGAAACTTACCTGTAACCTTATAGCTTTCAATCTTATCGGAAAGCATGAGGTTATATATCTTACGGCAACAGCCGAAGGTCTTGGCAAACATAACACTTTGTTCAGTTGTGGGATATGCTCTGTATTTGATAGCTCTGTTCATGTATACAATTATAACAAACAATTGTTCTTTTGCCTACATAATAAGCGCCGTGTTTATCGCAATTCATCCCACCACCTATAGAGGTGGGGGATTTCTTGCTCACGGCGTGTTAAATGAAAGGTAGGCGGTTTTTTAAATTATGAAGGTTTATGAAAAAAAGAAATAGAACGTATGCCATATGCTCGGGAGACTCATTTGTCACCGGGCATATTTCTTTAACTATGTTTTTTGTGCCTGCAACCTGATAAAATAAGACTGACGAGGTAAACGCAATGAATACACATCAGTGAAGATAACACCTGATGAACTTGAGAAGATCACAGATACTCAAGGGTGGTGCGATGTGTGTAAGGAATGGGAAGAGGAATAGCCTATGAAATCTATCCTTATCAAAGATACAACTAAAGAAGAACGTGAGCAGATAATAAAGAATTCTCTCGATTGTGGTGGCGGTTGTGAGAACTGTTCTTCCTGCTGGCTTGGCGGCGGAAGCCCTTGGGATATTTATCAGGACTACATTGATGGAAAAAAGGAAATCCGTGAAATAAATATGGAGTACATGGAAAAGTATCGCCAGGACAGGCAGATACACTAAGAAGCTTGTGATGCTTGATTTTGAACGATAGATTCAAGTTTATAGGGAGAACAGATGCTTAAATATAGAGAAATGACAGCAGCAGATGATGCAGCTGTTGCTAAACTTATTCGGGATAATCTAAAAAAGCATAATCTTGATATTCCCGGCACAGTGTATTTTGACGAGGGATTGGACCACCTTAGCGAATACTACGGAACATCTGAGAGAAGATATTTCGTTATAGAAAATGCACAGGGAGAAGTCATTGGTGGAATTGGCTTTGCGAAGCTTGATTTCATGGAAGATACGGCAGAACTTCAGAAACTTTACCTTGATGATTCCGTAAAAGGCTCCGGACTTGGATATGAGCTTATATCCGTTGTAGAAAGTAAAATGAAAGATGCAGGATACAAATATTCCTACCTGGAAACGCATGATAATCTGCAGGCAGCGATCCATATTTATAAGAAGAGTGAGTATGCTGAGATAGAGAAACCGAAAGAAGTAGTCCATAGCGCTATGAATAGATTTTTTAAGAAGAGCTTAATTTGAGTAAGGAATAATGATATGTCAAAACACGGAGGTGGATTGGAAAATGAATAAGAGAAAAATCATGGCGGTTCCCGCTGTATGCTTTTGGGGTGTCATAGCTACTTGTTTATTGGGTATAATCGTTGGATCATTTTATGACTTTGGTATCAATGAGGCACTTGCCAATAAGACAGATATTGGTGCCTTCTTTGCCACTTATGGATCATACTTTTCATATTGCCTGTATCCTGCAGCCGGATCATGCTTATTCGTGGGCCTTAGGAAGAAGGGAGACTGCTACCGTATACTGGCATATACTTTGCTGGTGCTGAGTTTGTTTATGGCTGTGTATTATTCTAACAGTTATAACGGCAAAAGCGTGCGCCAGTTGTTTGGGTATTCTGCCGGGCAATCATCTCCGATACTGTCAGTTGCAAGTTGGATGTTCTGGGTTGTGCTGTATTCCTGGATACCATTTGTAATGATACGTCTATTGGATGACAGAAATCCTGACAGGCTCATTGCCGTTGGAGCGGCAATCCTTATTGCCGGTATAACGGCAGATAATGTGAACTCGTGGCTTAAGCAGGTTGCTTCAAGACCTCGTTATAAATACCTGATCACATTAGATGATCCAATAAGCCAGTTCCGTAATTGGTGGCAAATGGTTCCAAACCTCGCCGGTGGTGATGATAATTTTAAATCCTGGCCCAGTGGTAACATGACAATAGCCAGTATGATGTTTTCGCTTCCGATGCTTGCGAATGTAATGAGAAAAAGGAGTGAAAGAAAGAATGTTATCTGTTTTATTATTGCCTGTCTTTACGTGTTGATCTATGGCTATAACCGCATTCATATGACAAATCATTTTTTATCTGACGTATGCTTTGGAACACTGATCACATATCTTATTTATGTAGCCGTAAGTGAAGCATTTCTATCGGCGAGTAAAACGGATTGATAATGCGATGTGAGCTACTACAAGTTTATTGCGGCTGTACGTGAACGTAGGATCCCTTTTGGATATATTGGAAGCTACAATATTGATAAGGTCATAAAGCAGATATATGATGACTTAAATGGAATGAATAATTGAATAAAGCTTTTCGTGGTGGCCTCTGGCGACTGATATAGCGTCAGGGGTCTTTTTTAATATAATTAAAGAGGCTTGGTGCAAGAGAATGATCCATGTCCATGCGAATCGGGGAAAAAGTTTAAAAAGTGCTGCGACGGTGATTTGAAGAGAGGAGTCTGGTGATGAAACAATACACATTAAAGGTTTACCCACAGGGGGAGGCAAGAAAAACATACAGAGTGATTGAAATTTCAGGGAATGATACGTTGGATAGGCTCTGTGAAGTGATACTTTCAGCTTTTGATTTTAGTCATGAGCATATGTATGAATTCAGCATGAGTGGAAGACTGTATTCTGATGATAATTATTCCTGTGATCCTGAGTATAAAGGGCAGCCGTCAACAGATACGAAACTTGATAAGCTTGAACTTCAAAAGGGCCAGAGATTTCTGTTTCATTATGATTTTGGCGATGACTGGGTGTTTGAGATTCTTGTGCAGGATATACATGATGAGAAGATACGAGCAATTGCCCATGTGACTGATGCGAAGGGAAATGTGGAGCAGTATCCGGATTACGATGAATGGGATGATGAAGACGATTATGATGAAGAGCCGGAGGAAGCTATCGAAGCCAGAAAAGAAAATAAAAAGTATATGGATATGTTCCTTAAGGACCTGAAGGCAGCCGGTCTTTCAGAGAAAACCATAAATAATCATTTTGAGAATGTTGATTTCTACCTGACAGACTACCTTCCTTTTACAGATAATGATTCCACGGATATGAAAGCCGGGGCAGAGACATTTAACCTTCGCGACTACTTTGGATATTTTTATATCCACAAATGCATGTGGTCGACACCAAATAACCTTAAGACTACAGGCGCCAGCATAAAGAAGTTTTACAAATGCATGGCAGATCATGGTGAGATCAGTAAGGACAAATATAAGGAGCTTAGTGATCTTTTCAAAGAAGAGATGGCTGACTGGCAGGAAGAATGCCGCAGATTTAATGATGACGATGATGATTTCTTTTTTTAATTGGCGGAACAGAGCTAAAGAATGACTTTTGAGGAGGCAGAGGTTACCCTCGTTTGACGAAAGCTTTTTTGCCAGAGACTAGATCCCGAGAATATGACCCCAGACATTGCGAAGCAGTTCTATGAAGATCAGGCTGAGCATGATATGTACATTGGAGAGGTTGTAGACATCATTAGAGCAGTTTGATGCCAACAGGTCTCCTTCGATTTTTGAAACTATAGGCCTGTTCTTGGTGATTACTTAAAACTTTTTAATTATGAAAGTTTATGAAAAATATATTGAATTATGAAGAATTATGAAAGGAAGTCATGTTATGAAAAAGGATAATCCATTTACTCTTACTTCTGGAAAACAGCCAAATAAATATATATACAGATATGAAAATACAGATATGATCTTAAGTACATTTGAGGCTGACAATCCAATCAGTCAGGCATATCTTATCGAAGGAATCAGAGGAAGTGGCAAGACTGTACTTATGACTTCAATAACAAATGAACTTGGGAAGGATAAGGACTGGATTGTAATAGACCTAAATTCAACGCAGGATCTTATCAATGACTGTGCTATGCGTTTGATCGATTCCTGCAAGAAAATCCCGGATTTCTTTAAACAGGGATTCAACATATCCATCGCAGGTTTTGGTATTGGTGTTAATGGAAATGATACTCCTCAGGATAACGTAAGCATCATAGATAATATGCTTTCTTCATTAAAAAAGCATAATAAAAAAGTAATCATTACTATTGATGAAGTAATGCATGATGACAACATGCGTCACTTTGCGAGTCAGTTTCAAATTTTTGTTAGAAAAGATTATCCGGTTTTCTTGTTAATGACAGGATTATACGAAAATATCTATGCAATCCAGAACGACCCAGCTCTTACTTTTTTGCTTAGAACCCCGAAAATAACATTAGAACCACTAAGCTTGCATCAAATAACGAAACAGTATGCAGATATTTTTCAGATTGATGAAGACAATGCCAAGAACCTTGCACGGATAACTAAGGGATATGCTTTTGCATTCCAAGCGCTAGGTCTTCTATATTACGAATATAGAGATGAAATGGAGTTAAGAGAAATTCTCCTCAAGCTTGATGATATGCTTGATGATTTTGTATACAAAAAAATATGGTCCTCATTATCAAAGCAGGATAGAGCAGTCATTCTTGCAATAAAAAAGGATGAGACCAAAGTCAGTGAAATATGTAAGAAGGTAGGCATGACATCTGCTGTTTTCTCAAGATACCGTGATAGACTGATAAAAAGAGGTATAATCATATCTTCAGGACATGGTTATATTTCTTTGCTGCTTCCTCGATTTGAGATTGTTGCTAAAACTTATGAGTAAGGTCTCCTAAACAAGCGTAATATTCTGGATGCGCTGAAGAAATGCTTAGGGCTGCAGAAACATATTGATTCAATTCAAATATGCAGAGAGTTTGCAAATATAAAAGGATTTTATTTATGAACATACAGATTTTCGGAACTAAGAAATGTAATGACACAAAGAAAGCGGAGCGCTTCTTCAAGGAACGCGGCATCAAATACCAGTTCATCGACATGAAGGAAAAAGGCATGAGCAAAGGTGAGTTCACCTCTGTTGCTCAGGCCAATGGTGGCATTGACGCCATGCTGGATCCAAACTGCAAGGACCAGGATACTCTTGCATTGATCCGCTATATCGCAGAAGAGGATAAGTTGGGAAAAATCCTGGAAAATCCTCAGGTAATAAAGACACCCGTAGTCAGAAACGGAAAGCAGTCTACGCTTGGCTATCAGCCAGATGTGTGGAAAAAGTGGGAGTAGGCAATAAGCTTTGCATTCCCGATTGGAGAGATTATAGCGGCAATTGTGGCAGTTGCTCTGGTAGTGCGCTTATTCAGGAATACGTATATGAGGGTCAGAATGTAAGTCAGCGACTCTTTTCTGGAAAGCCTCTGGTGTAAAAGAAAAAGTCTTTTTAAAAACATGCTGGAAATATGAAAGGCTTGAAAACCCCAGCATCTTACTGATCTGCGGTATGCTCATGGATGGATTTTTCAGCATCTGGATTGCCTTGTTCATGCGTATATCCTGCAGAAGTTCTGAAAATCCCTTTCCAGTATTCTTTTTCAATATGCGTATGACCTGCCTGTCACTGTATCCAAACTGTGTGGATAAAGCACTCAGCGTGATCGTCTGACAGTGGATCAGCATATAATTATGGAGTGACTGAAATACAGAGTCCGTGCTGTCAACATGAGGAATAGAAAACTCAGCCTGTTCCTCATGTTCTCTCATGAGCAGGATAAAGAACTTCAGAATATTGGCCTCCAGCATCTGCTCACTGTATTTGGGCTTCTGCAGCCATTCCGTAAAAGAGCTGAGGACAAGTTCCTGAAGCTGTTGATCCTCCCTGCAATGCCATAGAACATAACTACCCTCTGAATTGTACAATGCATTGGAAAAAACAGTAGAAAGATAATCATTGCGGTTAAGGAGCTGGAAAAAGGCAGTATCAAAAGTTGTGACACGGATGAAAAAATCCAGGATAACACTACGGTCGTTTCTGGTATCAAAGCAATGAACAATATTAGGCGGACATAAAATAATATCGCAATCGGAAAGAGGCTGCCGCCCTGATCTTGTTATCATACAGGCTCCGGCACTGTTAATGACATAGTTTACCTCTATGAACTGGTGCGAGTGCATGATGAGCGGCATATAACGCAGGTTCTTCCTCATCGTCACGTTTTCATCAGGTTTTAGAAGACAAGATGGGGCAAATACAGACCGTACTTCCTTTTTATACCTGCCATACTTACTGTTGTGGTAGTCCTTCTCTTTGCGAGCCCCAACTTAAGTATACATGGCAAGATCATCTGGACTGCAGTGTTTTATATATTGTATGGAATGTTAAGAACTGGAATTGAGATTCCAAGCTATGCTCTCATTAATGCGGTCACAGACCAACCGGAAGAAAGAACCAAGCTTATAAATGCATATACTGTTGTAATGGGCATTTTTACAACAATAACAACTTCATTTGCACTTACACTGGTATCCCTGTTTGGCGGAGATAATACTGCTTTGGGATATATGATCGTAGTCGGCATAGCCGGAATACTTATGACAGTTTCATGCTGGATATGTTTTGCCACCACTAAAGAAAGGTTTGTGGAACATACAACTCAGGAACATCTGATAAAAGAATTGAAAAAACTCTTTTCCACAAAAGGACTTTTAAATGTTCTGTTTGCATGGCTCGGCTCCTATATTGCTTTTAATATCATGATGGCATCATCGGTATATTACATGATGTATGTGATCATGAGACCGGATCTGATTTCAATGTACATGCTGGATATTTCCCTGATAGGTGTGCTTGGAATTATATTCCTGATCCCGATTCTGATGAAGGTATTTAAAAAGACAGAAAAGGCATTTGCTGCATCACAGGCTGTAGTGATCATATGCAGTATTGTGATACTTCTTTTCAGTGGCAATCTTGTAGTTCTGTTCATATTCTCTGGTATAGGTGCAATGTTTGCTACAGCTTCAATGCCATTTAGCGCAATGCTCATGACGGAGATGACAGACCTTGTAAAGCTGGAGACAGGCAGGACAGTCAATGGCACAATGGCTGCACTTAAGGGCTTCTGTAACAAGGCAGGCATAGCAGTTTCAAGCACAATCATAAGCTTTACCTTGGAAACAGCAGGATATGTCGCAGGAGCTATAGGGCAGGAACCACAGGCAGTGCTTACAGGAATCAGTTTTTCACGTTTCATGGTACCTTCAGTCTGTGCGGTAGTCGTTATACTCTCTGTCATAGGATACCCGGTGACAGCACAGAAGAGGGAACAGATTAGGGCTATGTATAATGAAGAAGGAGAAAAAGAAAATGCGGGCTGAAGAGATCAATATAAGGGACCCCTATATACTTGCCTATGACGGCAGATACTACCTCTATGGAACCAGGAGCGAGACATGCTGGGGAGAAGCATATGGTTTTGATTGCTATGTGAGCGATGATCTTGTGGATTATGAAGGCCCCTTTGAAATATTCAGAAGACCGGAAGGATTCTTTGCTACGCAGAATTACTGGGCTCCAGAGTGTTACGAGCATAATGGCAGATTCTACCTTCTTACTACCTTTGGTGGAGATGGGATGAAAAAAGGCATTTACATCCTTGAGTCTGAAAAACCTACAGGACCATTTAAATTAAAGGCAGGAAGACTTACTCCTGAAAACTGGACATGTATAGATGGAACGTTGTTTTTTGACGGCAGCAGGATATATCTTGTATATTCCCACAGTTTCGAGGATACGCCTGATGCTGACATTTGTTTTCAGGAATTATCACAGGAGTTGGATCGCTGCGTCTCAGAGCCACAGAAGATGTTTGCAGCAAAAGATGCCCCTTGGGCAAAGCCGGTTCCTTTTGCAGAAGCAGAGTTTGGGCTTAAGGGAGATGTATACTTTTCTGATGGTCCCTGCGTCTTTAAAGGAGAAGATGGCAACCTGTACATGACATGGTCTAGCTGGAGCAAGGGAAGCTATGCAGTCGGGATAGCGAGATCTCTAGATGGAACCATAAGCGGAGCGTGGGAGCAGATTGATGAGCCACTGTGGAAAGAAAACGGTGGCCACGGCATGGTGTTTAAAAACTTTGAAGGCCAATACTATTTCTGCCTTCATTATCCAAACGACAAAACAAAGGAGCATCCTTATATCGTTGAGTTGTTGTTTGGAGATGGGAAAATAAGCCTGCATTGCTAAGAAGAATGGAAAATAGTCCACGCTTGGCTATTAGTCAGATGTGTGGAAGAAGTGGGAGTAGGCTTTATAAGAAAAGTAACAGGCGTGTAGATCTGATGGTCTATGCGTCTTTTTTATTGCGAGGATTGCCTGAAAGGCGCATGGATACTGGGTAAGTTACCATTCACAGATTAAATGAGGATACAGAATGAAGCTCACATTGGTGGGCTTTATTTATGTATGAAAAGGTTAG
>SVGC01000066.1 GCA_015056495.1 Butyrivibrio sp. | reverse complement strand
CAGGTAAACAGCAACTCGCCTTACAAATGCCCAAAACAAGGCACTTAAGGCAATGAAAAAGTTCTCAAAGAGATAATGCGCGTAGCAATGAGCCATGCGCTTGTAAAAAAGACATTCCAGATGGATGCTTGCATTCAGACTGGGATGTCTTTTTTTGCAAGCATACGGCGAATGCCGCGACAACGAGGGATGCGAAGCATTCCGAGTCTGTCGGCATGGCGGATGTTTTTGGGGCTTTTTTTATCTATAATTGTATTAAGTGGCGGAATACAACATAGGTAAAAGATGTGACAGACAGATCCATGACTATCTGGAGTATGTATCCGAAAGTAAAAAGAATGATGTGGCTACGGAGGTAATTCTCCAAGTAGGGGATAAGAATACTTCCATTCATTTAGCGGATGCGCGTGCAGAATACTCAAGCAAACATACCTGCATTGAACACAGTGCAGTCACTTCTTCTGATTCTGCCGATATTCCTTCGGTGTCATTTTGTATTTTGCTTTAAAAACATTCTGAAAGTAGCTCTGAGTTGAGAAGCACAGATATTCGCTTATCTCACTGACAGTCTTATCCGTGTAGGTGAGAAGACTCTTAGCTTCTTCAAGTTTTCGGCGCATGATGTAAGAGCTGATATTAAAACCAAGGGCTCTCTTAAACTTCTTGGACAGTGTAGTTCTGTCCATGTTCAGGTGTTTTGCTATCTCTTTTACTGAGACATTCTGGTTTACATGATTTGCAATGAACTGGATTGCCAGATAGATGTCCTCGGGCATTCCTTTTGGTATCCTGGCCTCCGCCACGCGGCTTGTAAAGTCAATTGCAGCAGTTGCGTTGAGAGCCAGGATTGATGCCTGATCAGACATTTTTTCAGCCTCCTGGATATAGGAGTCAGAGAGCTGATAAGCTGTTTCTATATCAAGGCCGCCGGCTATTGCACGACGGGTTATTATTGCAGTGGACGAAATGAAAATGTTTTTTGCCTGACGCAGCGAATCGTTTGAGGTACGTCCCTCTGTAAATGAGGGCACTTGCTTAATGAACTGCTGAAGACCGTCAAGGTCTCCTCTTTCTATGTAGCCATAATACTGTTGTTCAAAAAAGTAGGTGTCGTGGAACTGAGAATGTTCTTTGTTTTCAATCAGGGCGTGGGAATGATGTTTTCCAACGCTCTGTTTTTTTGTCGTATCAGTAAGACCAAAATACATGAAAGGATCTATTATATTTCCATTTAATTCTTTATTGAGAAGGGTCATTATATTCAGAAACTGCGACATGGTAAAACGTGGAGTCCTGTCGTAAAAATCCCATATCTGATTCTTGCAATCCACAGGCAGGCAGTAGCTTGCTATCAGCGAGTCAATATCTGCTTCAGACAGGGCTGTAGTAGATACAGGCCCTATTATGATATCCAGATCATTTGTATCTCTTTTTATCATTCCCACAAGTAAGAATTCTTTTGTAGAATAATAATACAAAGATCTGTTGCTGGAGATGAGATTGTTCCTGTATGCAATTATAAAATCCTCAGGAAGCTCAGAAGCCGGTATTGAGCAGATACACTTACCATTCTCAAATAAGTGGATCGGCATAAATGTGGAATTATAGATGATCTGCAATGTGTTTATAACGTCTTTAGTATTATTCTTCATATTATTTACCGCACGATTAAATCGCAACATAATTACAATAATATTCACATAACTGCAATAATTATATTGCCTCCAATCTTATAATGTCAACATAAGAGCTACTTAAGTTAAACGGAGGGAAAAACTATGTCAAAGAAACCATTAGGGTTAGACAAATATGGTGTACAGAAAGTTATGCGTACTGGTGATTATTTTGCGGATAGTCTGGGACAGTTTTCACTTAACATTATTTCCGGACTTGTTGGCCAGCTTACTTACTTCTACACAGATAAAGTGGGAATTGCTGCCGGCGCTATAGCTACAATGCTTCTTATATGTAAGATGATCGATGCTTTCACAGATATTTTTATGGGGCACATTGTTGATCATACAGCTCCCGGAAAAGAGAAGTACAGACCATGGATACTGAGGATGGCTATACCTGCAGCGATTGTTATTATTTCTCTTTTCACTGTTCCAAAGGGCTGGGGAGAGACAATGCAGCTTGGATATCTGCTTATAACTAATGTTTTGCTGTCAGCAGTTATTTATACAGCCATATGCATACCGTATTCTTCGATACTTGTTGTCAGAACCAACAGCCAGGAAGAGCGTGGAAATATGGGAATCTGGAGAGCTGCATCCGGATATGTATCAGGTATGATAATTGCAGTAGCTGTCATTCCTATTACCAATGCCCTTGGCGGTAATCAGAGTGCATGGATCAAGATGGGAGCTATCTTCGGACTGTTTATTGCACTTGCTCTGTTCATCTGTTACCTGAAGGCAAAAGAAACAGCGATCGGTGAGGGAGTTCAGGCTGAAGATATACATGATGATGAGACTCCGGTACCTTTCGGAGAAGCACTGAAATCTCTTTTTGGAAACAAGTACTGGGTAATGATTCTGATCATGAATTTCTGCGCTAATATCTCTTATGGTATTGGCGGAGCATCAGGGACATATTACTGCAAGTGGATATACGGTGACGATAACCTGGTTGCTATTCAGGGCGCAATCGGCATGATACCTACTATCCTTGGTTTTGTAGCTGTTGGTCCGATGTCTAAAAAACTCGGAGTTACAAAGACACTCAGAGTTTCATTCCTGATCGGAGCAATAGGCACAGCATTAAGACTCTTTAACCCAACTCATTTTGTTTATAACACCACTCTTTCATGCTTTGGAACTTTCGCAAACATTCCAATGATGTGCCTTATGGGAGTTATGTCCGCCATGGCGATAGATTATAATGAATATAAGTATGGCAGAAGAATGGTCACTACAGCTCAGAGTGCATGCAGTTTTGGTAATAAAGTCGGCTCAGGTATCGGAGCTTCAATAATTGGATGGTGCCTTGGACTTGCAGCTTATGACGGGCTTGCAACTACTGTATCACCTGCTGTTATTCAGGCAATATATACATTCAGCATCTATATTCCTCTTATTCTGTTTATCATATTGTTTGCTTTTGCCATGCGGTTTGACCTGGAAAAAAGACTTCCGGAAATCCAGAAAGAGATAGCAAAGAGAAAGTAATAAAGTCAAAAGAAGGGAGCAGCTTCTGTTCCCTTTATTTACAAGGAGACCAATATGGAGAGGAAAGATACAGACAAATTATCATTTGTTCTTAGCAATGCAGCAGAGTGCACAGTTCTTCTTAAAAAGAGCGGACAGTTCCCTTTAGATAAACCCGGTAAGATTGCTGCTTACGGAGCCGGACTTCGCTATACGATAAAGGGCGGTACAGGTTCGGGAGAGGTTAATTCAAAAGAAACTTTCACAATAGAGCAGGGACTTGAACGGGCAGGATTCATTATCGCTTCAAAGAGCTGGCTTGATGCCTATGATGAGGTAAGAAGGAAAGCCAAAAAGCAGTTTATTAAGGATATTAAGGCGCAGGCAAAAGCAAAGCATGAGAACGCAATCATGTATTCCATGGGAAAGACCATGAAAGAGCCTGACCACAATCTTGAGATCACTAAGGTGTGCGATACAGCCATATATGTTGTCAGCAGAAATTCCGGAGAGGGAAGCGACAGAGAGGTTTTAGAAGGCGATGTTAAGCTGTCAAAGTCTGAAATCCGTGACATTCTTCTTCTCAATAAAATATACGATAGATTTATGCTTGTTTTAAATGTCGGAGGTGTAGTAGATCTTTCACCTGTGATGGAGGTAAAAGATATTCTTCTTTTATCCCAGCTTGGAACTGATTGCGGGGCAGTACTTGCGGATATTCTTCTGGGAAAACAGAATCCTTCAGGGAAGCTCTCAACCACCTGGGCGGAGATTAAAGAATATTCAGCGGAAGGAACCTTTGGCGACTGGAACGATAACCGCTACAAAGAGGGTATTTATGTAGGTTATCGCTACTTTGATACCTTTAAGAAGACAGCTCTGTTCCCCTTTGGATTTGGACTGTCTTATACAACATTTGAGACTAAGGTATCAGATGTAAAGGCTAATAAGGATACCTTAACATGCGAGGTGCTTGTTAAGAATACAGGAAGCTGTTCAGGAAAAGAGGTTGTGCAGGTCTATCTCTCAGTCCCTGAAGATAAGCTGGATCAGCCATACCAGCAGTTGGTTTGCTATGCCAAGACGCCTCTTCTTGAAAGAAACGCAGAATGCAGGTTGGAGATGTCTTTCAGGCTTTCAGATTTTGCTTCCTATGACGAGGAATCTGAAAGTTATGTTCTTGAGAAGGGCAGATATGTAATCCGTGTAGGCAACAGCTCGGTGGATACAAAAATTGCTGCAGCTGCTATTTTGGAAGAAACAGTTACAACTTTAAAGACCAGAAACTGTCTCGGAAAACCTGACTTTACAGACATAAAGTCTGAGCATTCAGAGCCTTTGCCAATTCCTGAAGGTATTGTAACCTTCACACTTACTACAGATGACTTTGAGAAAAGAGAAGTCTTTTTTGACAACGAGGTTTCAATAGATTCCAGGATAAAGAACCTGACTGATGAAGAGCTTTCTTACATGCAGATCGGAAATTTTGATCCCAATGCAAAAGGGCTCAGCATTATCGGTAATGCCGCGACACATCTTGCAGGCGCTGCGGGAGAAACAACTTCACAGCTTGTAAATAAAGGTATCAGACCTCTTATCATGGCTGATGGCCCTGCGGGAATCAGGATTTCACTAAAGTATTACGAAGAGGGCGAAAATCAGTATGATGCTGGAAATAAAGGTATGATGCCGGAGAGCATGCTTGAGATGATGGGACCCGTAACTGCTTTTATAGCTAAACTGATCGTTGGCGGAAAGAAGATTCCAAGGAATGCTGTGATCAAAGAGCATTCGGCAACCATGATTCCTATCGGCACAGCTATCGCTCAGAGCTTTAATACAGAACTGGCAGAAGCACTTGGAGATATTGTGGGAGAAGAGATGGAAAAGTTTGGAGTACATCTCTGGCTTGCCCCTGCTCTTAATATCCATAGAAGCATTCTCTGCGGAAGAAACTTTGAATACTATTCAGAAGATCCGCTTGTGTCGGGTGAAGTGGCAGCTGCTATCACCAGAGGCGTGCAAAAGCACAAGGGATGCGGCACTACAATAAAGCATTACGCTGCCAATAATGCAGAGACTAACCGCTACTGCAATAACTCTCAGGTAAGTGAAAGAGCTATGAGAGAGATATACCTTCGGGGCTTTGATATCTGCATCAGGAAGTCCCAGCCTAAGGCAGTCATGACCAGCTACAACTTGCTAAATGGCATACATACTTCCGAGCACAGAGGACTTATTGAGGATGTTCTTAGGGGTGAATTCGGCTTTAAGGGAATAGTGATGACAGACTGGGTAATGACAATTATGACCAGCTCTAAGTCGAAATACCGCAATGCTCTTTCAGATGAAGTTGCAAAGGCAGGCGGAGAACTGTTCATGCCGGGAACAAAAAAGGACTATGAGAGAGTCCTTAAGGCACTTAAGGATGGAACACTTTCAAGGAAACAGCTTGAGATCAACGCAAGTAGGCTGATCAGAACTATCGATGAATTTTATGCAGATTGAAGGTAAGCTATGAAAGCAATCAGGCTAAAGACAGAGTACTTAACAAATCCTATCGGAATAGATTACACAAGGCCAAGGCTCAGCTGGGTCTGCGAAGGAGGCAAAAAGCAGACAGCATACAGGGTCATAGCAAAAGATGATGATGGAAATGCCATCTGGGACTCGGGAAAAACAGCTTCCTCCAAGATGCATCTTATCCCCTGGGGCGGAAAAGCCTTAAAGAGCAGACAGAGAGTAATCTGGAGCGTTGAGCTTTGGGATGAAAATGGCAATAAGGGAGAAGCAAGCGATGAAGCTACTTTTGAGCTGGGGCTTATAGATGAAAGCGACTGGAAGGCTTCATGGATAACGGGTAACTACTCTGTAAAAAGAAAAATGAGATACCCTGTAGACTGCTTCAGAACAAGCTTTACGGTTGGAGCGGATAAAGAGGTTATTAAGGCAAGAGCCTACATGTCTGCCTGCGGCCTTTACGAAGGAAAGCTGAACGGAAAAAAGATTGGAAGCTTCTGCCTTGCACCGGGACACACAGATTACAGAAAAAGAGTTCAGTATCAGACAGTAGATATCACCGACCAGGTAAAAGAGGGGAACAATGACCTTTTCTTTATGCTGGCAGACGGATGGTACAGAGGGTCTGTGGGAGCCTGGGGAATAAAGAACTTTTATGGAAACGAGACCAGACTCCTGGTTCAGATAGAGGTGTATTTTTCTGATGGCAGCAAAAAGGTCATCTGCTCAGGTGAAAACTTCGAATGGACTAATGACGGGCCAATAAGATTTGCTGACAACAAGGATGGCGAAATCTATGATGCGTCAAAAGAAGATTTCAGGAAAGCAGTCTGGGGAAAGACAAAGATAACAAAGCATAACGTGATACCTACTGCATCAGATAATTTTGCGCTTACAGAACATGAGAGGTTTACAAATCCAAAACTGATCATTACACCAAGCGGCAAAAAGGTCTTTGACTTTGGGCAGAATATAGCAGGATATATCGAGTTTAAAGTAAATGCTAAATCCGGGCAGAGAATCTTTATGAGATTCGGAGAAAAGCTTGATGAGAACGGGGAATTTACTCAGACAAATATCCAGTGCGTTAAGAAGGACTTTGTAACTCCGCTTCAGCAGATAGAGTATTTCTGCAAGGACAAAGATAACTACTATAAGACCAGATTTGCGATTTTCGGATTCCAATATGTCCTTGTTGAAAGTGATGTGGAGATACGTCCACAGGATATTACAGCCATTGCTGTCTATTCTGATTTTGAAACCACTTTTTCTTTTGACAGCTCAAATGAACTTCTTAATAAGTTCGTCGAGAATACACTTTGGTCCCTTAAGAACAATTCTGCCGATCTTCCTACAGACTGTCCCACAAGAGAGCGCCATGGATGGTCAGGAGATGCGCAGATTTTTGTGAATACTGCAAGCTATATGGTGAACTATGCACCCTTTGCTGACAAGTATGAAAATGATCTTTGTGACCTTCAGCGAAAGAATGGTGCATTTACACAGATAGCACCGGAGGGCGGAACTGACTTTTACATGAAATCCATGGATGGTTCTGTAGGCTGGGCTGATGCAGGCATAATGATCCCTTACAGACTGTGGAAGAAATATGGTGATATTTCTTTTATAGAAAAGTACTATGACAACATGCAAAAGTATGCAAGGTTTGCCATAGGGCGTCTGGGTAAACGCTCAGCTCTTATGTCTGAGAATGTTAAGATATCAAAGGAAAACCGCAGATATCTCTACAATGTCGGGCAGCATTACGGTGAATGGGCCGAACCTGAAGATGTTCACAAGATGTCTTTTAAAGACTTTTCAAAATCCAAGCCTGAAGAAGCTACAGCATACACAAGTTATGTTTTAGGGCTTATGAGCGAGATTGCCGTAGCTCTTGGAAAAGATCAGGATGCAAAGGAATACCAGGAGTATTCTGAAGGCTGCAAAAGGGCTTATCAGGAGCTTGTAGAGAACGAAGATTTTTCTCTTGATACAAACAGACAGGCGCGCCTTGTTCGTCCGCTGTACTTTGACCTTTTGAATGATACTCAAAAAGAGTATGCCAGAAAAAGGCTCATAAAAGCTCTTGATGAATATGGCTGGAGAGTCGGAACAGGCTTTTTATCAACGCCTCTTATTCTGTATGTTCTTCAGCAGATTGATGTCAGCTATGCATATAAGCTGCTTGAGAATGAAGAACTTCCCGGATGGCTCTATATGCCGAAAATCGGTGCTACTACTATCTGGGAAGACTGGAACGGACCTACTTCCGACAACGGACTGGGTGGCGGAATTGCGTCCCTTAACCATTATTCAAAGGGAGCTGTATGCGAGTGGATATTCTCTGAGATGTGTGGCATTAAGGTGGATGGAGAAAATCACTTTAGTATAGCACCAAAGCCCGGAGGACATTTTACAAGGGCATCATTTAGTTATGACAGTATATATGGAACTGTGTCATGCACATGGAGTCTTCAGGAAGATGGCAAGTACAAGTATGACATTGTAGTTCCGCCAAATACTACTGCAGACATTAGAATTGATCGCAGTTATTAAAGTTGCCACCAGCCGCATACAGTAGCCCTGAGCTTTCTACCGTACGCAGCAGGTAAACAGCAACTCGTCCTAGAAATGCCACAAACACAGCACTTAGGACATTGAAAAAGTTCTCAAAGAGATAATCAATCTGCTATTGCAGATTTCAAAAGACTCGGTACAATGTACCGGGTCTTTTTTGTGTGATTTGTTTTTACAACGTACCTGTGATAGAATAACTATCTACGTGAAAGGAAAGGGCAGTTAATGGGTATTTATAAGCTAAAGCCCGCCTGTAAGGATTACCTTTGGGGTGGCCACAAG
>SVGC01000065.1 GCA_015056495.1 Butyrivibrio sp. | reverse complement strand
ACTACTATTTTACCAATAATTCAGCAGGATTAATAGAGGTAATATGATTAAATGTCAACAAGACATTACACTAGTTTTACCAGTATTTCTCACCCCAGTACCTTGCTAACATTCTTTCCATATTTTCCCTTCCAACTGGGTTGGCAGTATGTATTTCTACAGGATAAAATGTCTCATGCCCCCAAAAATCATGGAACAATACTAAAAAAGAATCTCATAGGTAACATATATATCTTCAAGCGGCACATTCAACAAATATGCTAATCTCATCATATTGTCTACCGAAGGCATACTAGTTCCCTTTCCTCTAGCAGTCGCATACCATTTGTATACGCTCTGAACAGACTCCAGATGAAGCATTTCCTTTATTTCTACAGGTGTATAACCTTTTTCTTCAAGCATTTTCTTGAGTTTGGCGCATGTCGCCTGATTATTTATAACCTTGTCCAGCATAAAATCCTCCTTTTTGGGTAACTTAACAAGCCTTTGACGCAATACATCAAAAAGCACCACCAGTTTCTTATTCAGTTGTTTACCAAAAGGGAAAATCCTTGAAATCAAAGAAACACTATATCTTGTGGTTAAACCACGCAGCACATTGATATGTGTTGCAAAACAATCCACAAAATGATAATGTTTAGATATGAAGTGAACTCGCCTAGGGTTCAAAAATACTTCATATCTTCAGATGGTACGAACATCTGACTTTTTCAAGAGAGACGTTTTAGTGAACGTCTCTTTTGTTATTTTCCCCATATCTTTACTTGCATTAAGCATCACCCCTTTCAAATAATCGCATCAAACAATATAAAACTCTCTACTATAGTCACCCAAAAAGTAATTGGACAAATATGTTTCCGATACAATCTTCTGGGCATCAGTATCAACCAGAATCAAAGACATTTCGCCTCTAAAAAGCAGTTTATGCTCATATCCTTTGTATCTGGCAAAAGCTCTTGGATCGTTGGTTACCCAAGAGAACTTTATATCCTTGCCGCCCTCAAAAGTCATATATCTACCTAACGTATCATGATAAAACAGTCCTCCATAACTACCACCTGTTGTACACATAAAGGTTAATAGCCATTTTTTAATATCACCATGATCTATTGTCAGGAGCATATCATTATTGCGGAGCCTATATGAGCTTTCCTCTCTGGAATTGACTCCAAAATCAATTCCTTTCTCTAGCAATGCGTCAAAGACCATACCTCTGGCCAAAGTTTTTATACGTCTAATCTCATTTTCTCTATACTCCCTTGATTGTTTAACTCTAGGTGAAAGAAAACTGTGTTCATTTTCCTCTTCAAGCATGTGTTTCGCCAGCTCAAGGGCCTCTTCACTGACCATTGCCTCGTCGTTTTCAGTCTTGTAACCAGCCGCGCTCATTACCGCTTCATAGGTTACTCCATTTTGCGGGCTTGCCTGTTTTGAAGTAAGCTTTTTAATTATTTCTGGGCTTGGATTTAATTCGCCCTTCTCGATCATATGAATCGTATTGTAACTAACACCTGAATCCTTGGCATAGTTTCTCAATGATCTATCGCCTCTCGCCAAATTGATAATGTTTCCTAATTCAGTTTTACTATCAACTTTTCTATTCATAAATCTTCGTCAAAATACGCCTCACAAAGTATCTAAAGCAAATAGTTTAAACTGCAGGTTAAAAAATCATTTATTTAATCAAAACCCACAATTTTTCTGCATTTATTACATCACAATTATATCATATAAACTATTAAAAGCAAGTTACAAATGAAAACAGGTGTTTGTCAATTATTACTTGACAAACACCTGCAATCTCTTGCTTTTATTATGATATTTTTGCATAATCCACGTATTACTTTTTATAATACGATGCCAGAACTCTTTCAAGAACCTTATAATTCCAATCGTCCCTCGGGCTACAGTACACCGCATACTCAATCACCTTGAACGCTTGCAAATAGTCCTTTATAACATTTTTAGCGGCTTGAGCAACTACCTCCGGTTTGTTTTTGAATGCCCCACATCCAAATGCTCCTAACACAACTGCCTCAGCGCCATTGTTCACTGCAACATCAAGGATTCTCCGCAGTCTCTTCTCGTGGATTGCTAATAGCTCATTATCCTTTACTACTACCTGTTTATTGCCATCCCCAGGATTATAAAGCTCATACCGCATAATGTAGCCTGTTCTCGCTCACTCTGTTAACTACTACCCTCTTAATACCGCGATTTCTCAAGCCATCTGCCTTCTTTTTATTTTCACTTTCCTCAAGATCATAATCATCGTAGTCAAGTGAAACATCTTCCTCTTCCAGATATAGCTCATGCGTCCCTGCGTTGTATTTAAGATTAGCGGGACAAAAAGAGATGCTTCCGGCGTATCCACCACCAATCTCATAAAGAGAAAACTCTTCTGATTCCTTACTAAAAGAATCCATAATCACTCTCTTATTAATCAGTGTCGATCCATCCTTGCATAGAACACAAAGCTTAAATTTCTCTCTTTCAATGTTTACTATGTTAAGATCTTTGATAGCTTCAGAAAATTCCTCCCCCTTATTAATTTCAAATGCAATTGCACGTAAACAATCATAGTTAAGTGCAACTCTCTTTGAAAAATTCACTACCTTATCAACCTCTGTGCAATATTCAGTTTCAAGCGCATCTTCGA
The DNA here is from genome assembly GCA_015056495.1 of Butyrivibrio sp. Lineage (GTDB taxonomy): Bacteria > Bacillota > Clostridia > Lachnospirales > Lachnospiraceae > Butyrivibrio. The sequence goes on along the minus strand of SVGC01000065.1, from coordinate 6,376 downwards.
GATATTTTCTGATATCTTCTTCAGTAGGGTAATCAAATCTGAAATGGTAATGAAATCTTCCAGGCCTGTTAACCAGAAAGTCATTGAGCCCCCTTAGCTCATTGCAAGTTATCACAAAAAGCTTCTTTCCCGAAGCCACCCCATCAAACAATGACAACATGCTATTCTGTGCCTCTGCGCCATGGTCTTTCTCTGAAAAAGTTTTATCAAACTCATCAAACAACACCATTATTTCCTGCTGTATGCTATCCAGGAATGCCCCTATTCCCTCTTTGTAGGTTTCCACAATAATAACCGGGATATCTTTTTCAATTGCTTTCATACCAAGAAGTCTTGAAAACAGTGATTTTCCAATTCCCTTATCGCCACTAAGTATTACACCAAGGCTCCTCTTAAAATCAGCAAATGAATCTAATACCTTATCCGCTTTCTGTGCGTGAATACCATAAATCTTAGTATCTGTAATCTTAAACTCAGAATATTTCTCTAGAAAAAAGCCCTGTTTTTCAACAAATCTTACAATATAGTAGTCAGCAGGAAGTTTATCATAGCTTTTTAAATCATCTGGGTATATATCAAATTTGGAACCAGTACTTATAACTTTCATCAGTTCTATCTCCCTCTAAACCTCTCCAAACATAAAATGTGCATCATACTTTTTCATCAGTTCTTCATACACCGCTTCGTTGCCCAAGCATCTTTTCAACGCCTTGCGTTGTTATGATAACCTTCGTACCCCAGCAATGTCATTGAACCTCCAGTTGAAAAAATAAAAGACCCTGCATTTTCTGCAAGGTTCTTTGCTGCTTTACCTATCTGAGGTACAGCTATGATCAAATTCTGAAATGATTATTTTATTGCCCACAACACAGCCACGAGGATCACTTCAGACCAACCGGTTTAGCGCCCTAACCTTTATCATGGGTTTCAACATATTTCTATGTCTAAAGCACATTCTCAGTTCCCAATTGATTATTGAAGTAAATACTATTGACCGATGATAATTCACGGTTTAACCAAAATGCAAAACGGTTAATGCTCTTGGCCGTTGCGGCCTCCTCATTATTATCCCGTATATGGGGATTCAGAAGCTGGATTCGAACCTGCGACTTCCGGGTCATTAACCCAGCGCGATTTCCACTTCGCCATTCTGAACTCTCATCCAATATTTGCAATATCGGTAGTTGTAACGTAACCCTGTTACAGGGAAACCGGGTTTGAAGTTTTCGTGTTGCAGGCAATTCTTACTGAGTTAATCAAATCTCAATAAGCGTTGTCGCATTGGATACTTTAATCAGAGTATCAAGCTCAGTAAGAAGCGTATCCCTCTTTTCCTGAAGTACAGAAATCTTTTTCTGAACATCAAGCGGATCCACCAGCTCAGTAGTGTTCTCCTTCACATAAGCTTCAACTACTTCCAGAGGCTTCTCATCCTTAACTTTGGTATCCTTACCAAGAATTGAAAGTCTCATACTCTCTGCTGTGCTCTGAAGCTGCTTGTTTTTCAAATCAGCAACAGCGACTCTAGTCTGGTAATCCTTTTCCATCTTAAGCTGAAGTGATCTCTCGAAATCAGCATCTCCATCATATGATCCCGCACCGCGCAATCTGCTTCTTAGAGAAATTGCACCTGCAACGGTAAAAGAGCCATAGGTGGTATTGATAGTTGTATTAGCATTTGAAGCAACGATTGCTGCATCAATTCTCTGGAATCTGTCAATCAGATCCTGAATCTGCTGATATGCACTCTCTGCATCCTTGGCAAATTCATCCTTGGATGCTCTTGCATCAAGCACCTTCTCCTCATTGGGCTTGATTGTATCTACAAAGCTAGCCTTTGAAATTTTATCCTGAATCTTTTCACAAGCAGGTCTCTCTCATCAAGAGCCTGAGTCACAAGCATCTTATCTGCCATAAGCTTCACCCTCCATGAACTATACTTTTGTTTGCTGTAAAACAAGTATAGGCATGTATATCTAGGGTTGTCACTTAACCTGTGGTTGAAAAAAGGTTTTTAGCTCACTACACTCATGAGCTGATGCTCAGTATTACGACTATATTTCATCCATCTCAGCCAGACAGCTAACTATTATTTTTTGTATTTAAAAACATCCATACTGGCTATTTGTGCAATTCCCTTGGCCAAAAAAGATGCCGAGGAATGTTTATCGGTTTCTATAGCATCACAAACACCTTCACGTTTTTACTCATGTCAGTTTTCTCATAGGTATCCCTAAATACATCGATATTGTCTATTATTCTGGCTTTATCATATATTAAAAAGAAAATGTTTTTATTATCATAGTGAACAATGTCAGATGCTACTTCCTCTGAAAGCTTTTTAGCGGAAAGGCTATCTCTTGTACATTTTAACTCTATCGCAATGTCAAACTCATCAATACATATGTCTTTTCTAACAGCACACGCTCCTGCATCCTGATACTCTTCTATTCTGGCAAGCGGAAACACTGCTCTTAGCAGAGCATATACTATATGTTGCAGATCATATTCATTACCAATATCAAAACACTTTTGTATACTCAAAATACTGTCAGTACATTTAGTATGTGGCTGTCGCTTAAACATATCCTGCAGATAAAGCTGCACATTTCCTAATACTCTCTCAACGATGCAACATGCTTCTTTCTCGCTGACGTGATTAAATTGGGGTTCACTCTTAAGTATGCTGATAGCTCTTCTTTTGGATTCCTGTAATAGTTCCTTCTGACCAATTACAGAAAATCTATTATTTGATATCGGTATAAGCTGCTCTAAGCCATCTGCGATTTCTTTGGAGCTCTCTGATTTCAATTCATCTATGATATCTAAAATTGCTCTTTCTAACGCTTTAGTGTCTTCTATAGCCTGAATAAACTCAATACTCTGTTCCCTGTTCATTGCGCCCCCAACGTAAATAGAATAAGAATAATGCTTCTATAACATACAGTACGTTATCTCTCCACTCAAGAACCTCAAAAGTTCTGTTTTTATCGTTTAGGACTTCCTGTATGTTGCCCAGATATTCTTTTAATGATTTAGGTGTAACCTTATCATCTCCAACAATTGTTTTATTGATTCTCGTCAACAGGTCATCGAATCCAATCTCCTCTATTGGCGGATCCTGAGCAATAGCTTCAAGTATAAGCGAATATAAATCCAACTCTCCCTTGCTTGTACAATATTTTTTTCGTTCTCTACCACGTTTTGTCTTTCCATTACTGATAACAGCAGTGACGTTTTTAAAGTCCAGGTTCAGAGTTGAAAACTTATAAGCTTTTTTTATAATCTCTTCGCTAACATCAACTGCATTACCAGAATCTGCCTTTATAAGCACACACAGATTCAGGCATAACAATTGCATCAATTGAGGTGATGCAAGGCTCTCGCCGACTAAGCTTTCAATATACTTATCATCAACATGTATTCCAAGCTGTTCAAATCCTTTTCTTGGAATCTGTCTCAGTTCATCCTTAGACCAGGGCTTAATATCGATTATACTTATACGTCCCTGCAGATCAGGATTGGTTCTGATTGCATCGTCACATCTGTGAGGAAGCGAAGATATTATTACCTTTAGTCCTTTCCTGATAGCATCTTTCAGCTGTTGCGATAAAAATCGCTGTATTTCTTCGCTTGCGTAATGAAAATCATCAATAAGCAGCACAAGTTCATGCTCCTGATAATAAGCTATAACATTTTCTCGTGTTACAATGTACTCCTCAGATATAGAATTATCAGTATTTCCTGTAGTAACCATTCCCGATAAAGGCATCCCTGCCTTTGCACCGATTGTCTTCCATACATTTTCTTTATTCAAAAAGTCTGAACCCAATACTTCTACAAGGTTGTCGATTCCCACAACTCTTTCACACAGTACCGTTTTTCCTATTTTGGATGGACCGGAAATAAGTGTTATATACCCAGACATATTTAACGCCTGCTCAAGTCTCTCCTCATAAGTAAAACCTAGCGCAGCTTCTCTGGAAATATAAGTAGTCACAGGTAATGCCCCTGGCTTAAAAATTTCAGCTGATTTGTTCATGAAAGTGATACCTCCTGTTAATGGTATTATATCACTTTTTAAAGGTTTTTAATGACTTTATTGTATATTTAATGGATTTTAATATATTTTAATGGTTTTTAATGTATTTTAATGGTTTTTAAAGGGTTTAATGCATTTTTATATGTTTTTAATGTAAGATAATGGTGAGATACGATTATGTGAGAAAATATTGAAAAAATAGTTCAAAGTAAAGGAATTAAGTGAAGAATCAGTTTTGTGTACCTCTAAAGTGCTCTCAACCATAACAAGCATCTTTCCTGCCAATTTGCCATTCTCTTTAACCTGCGCTATAAGTGGTTTGCCTCATATTCTAATACCTTGCTACTCAGAATTGTTTCTGGTTCCAATAGTCTTATATCTGCAGTAAAATATATCATCGTATCAGTCCCTACTTTGCCTCTTCGAATTTCCTCGTCAGAGTATCAACGATGTAAAGTTTCTGATTCCCGAAAGGATCCCCATTTGAGTAAGTCGAGAAAAGATCCAATGTCAGCACTCCACAAGCATCTAGTGGTTCCTCTACGGGTGTATGACCCACTACCTGATACAAGAGATCATCCCTAAACATCCTGTAAAAGTCAGCCTGAGGCCTTGCCCATATAGGCGAACTATCTCTCCATAGTTCCTGTTTTTCCATCCGATTGATCTTTGCAAGGATATCTTCAATTTCTTTCACATGATATCCACAGGAATGAAGCACGAAAGTCTCAGTAACTCCGGCATGACTGAACAGTACATTATCAATTCTATGAACAAACTTATATCTGTCCTCAAGGATCCGCTCAAGCTTAGTTATCCCTTCAATGACTGTTATCCTAGCCTGTACTGAATATCCTGATTCCATGGCATCCCAGAGATAAGAAACATCATGATTCCCGTAGCACCAAAGAGACTCACCATGCTCTTTTCCAAACTCTGCAGCTCTTTTCAAAGTCTCTTCATAAGCATCAATATCATTGCCCTTCCCCCAGTCATCTACCAGATCACCAAGAACAACAATATCTTCATAACTGCTTTTATCAACTTTTTCAGCCTCATCAAAAATCCAGGGCTTTAAATGCACATCTGGAATTACTAAAACTCTACTCACGAATCAACACCTTGTTTCTATCAAAAAAGTCTGTTCCTTCCATGTCTTGCGAATAATAAGCTCATCAATGCTTACTCCCAACATGCCACTTAAAATATAAAGATTATCGATAACAAGAAATGTTTCATTATGTCTATTTATGTTTTCTCTAGTACTACTTACATTCTAATAGCAAAGTTTAGCCATGTCATTAAACTCGTGGTTGATAGACATTGTTTTTAAGGTTGTTCATAGTTTATTATCACGTTTCCAAAATTCCTAGAATCCATCAGCATTGTTTAATGACAATAGTTTCATAGTGTGTCATAAAATTTTCTCTATACTTCCAGATATACCCCACTAAAATGGGGTACTTTATGGGGTATTGCATGGGGTATCTGTTCCACGCAAAATGACAAACTCAATCAATAGATATGAACAAAAAGAGTGATGCAATCAGCACCACCCTTAATAATTTACAATGCTATATCAAACTCCATGCTTTCAGCTTCTTTATGTTTTGTATCTGGTAATACATGGGAATATAAATCCATTGTCATAGCAAGTGAACTATGCCCCAATAACGCTTTTAATGTCTGCATATTTCCACCCTGTTCAATATATCTAGTTGCGTATGTATCTCTTAAAGCATGGGCGGTAAAATGTTCAATATGTCTACCCTGTTTATCTAGTCTATCAAGTGCTCTTGAAATCACTCTATTGATAGAATGATTATGAATCATATTCCCCTCAGTAGTTACGAATACAGTTCCATTCATAGAGTAAATATTCTCTGTCTTATTCTTCCATCTTGTGAACAGTGCTTTCAAAGTTGCGGTTAATGGTATATCCCTCTTTCCCGCTTCACTTTTTGGAGAATCACCTATAACCATAGTTCCATCTTCATCAAAAGATAATGTTTTGGTTATATGGATAACATTGTTCTTTCCATCAATATCTCTCCAAGAAAGTGCTCCTAACTCTCCAATTCTCATACCACTACATAACAGAATAGCAATGAACTCATAGTAGTAATCATTCTCTATTTCCGCCATGAAATCTTTCTGTTCTTCTTTTGTTAGCGCTCTATGATAGCTTTCCGTTGCTTTCTTTCCGTTATCCTTTAATCCCTTTACTCCACTTGCCGGACTTCTCAGTATTATTTCATGTTGTTTGTTACTTTACCTGCGTTCTAAATTCTGTTTTTGAATCACTTTATTTAAAGGTGTGGACTTATTTATTCT